>JAYZYX010000143.1:0-14791 GCA_036139795.1 Pseudomonadota bacterium
GTGACATCCCAGTCCGCATTCGCCTCGAACAGGTGCTCCAGGGCGCGACCCGAGGCCATGCCGGCACCAATAACAACAAGTTTCTGTGTCATGACCAAAACTTCCAAAAGGGTTTCTTGTCCGAGGCAGGGGCGGCGGAAAATCCGCGCCCGCCTGCGGGATAGGCGGCGACTTTCATCACGGTCGCCAGCGTGTCATAGGCTTCTGACCAGGCCATTTCGGCTTCTTGGGTAAATCCCTCGTTCAGGGTGCGGGCGAATGTGCGCAGCAAGGACGCCCCCACCTTGTCGTAGTCGTCGGGCTGTACGCCGTAATCCACGTGCCGGATGGCCATGTCCTCGACCAGAGGAACCAAGGCGTCCAGATTGGTCAGCCCCTTCACCACCAGATGCAGCGCGGCCATCAGCTTGTCGCCTTGCTGGCGCATATCCACTCCGTCAAAGTAGTCTTTGACTTCCGGCGAGGTGGCGAACAGATCGTCGTAGAAGTGTTCGGCAAACGCCTCTTTTTGCGGGCGAACCTGCGAAAAGCTGTTTTGGATCAAGCTGATGGCGTAAGGGTCCATGGACTATTCCGCGGCGATAGGCTTCGGGGCCGGTTTCGCTTTGGGCTTTGCGCCATGCTCGTACTCTTCGAGGAAATCTAGAACCTCCTGACGGTAGGTGTAGTAATCCGGATGCTCTAGCAAAGCCTTGCGGGTGCGCGGGCGGGGCAGGTCCACATCGACGATCTTGCCGATGGTCGCCTGCGGGCCGTTGGTCATCATGACCACGCGGTCAGCCAGAAGGATCGCCTCGTCCACGTCGTGGGTGACGCAGATGGCGGTCACTTTGGTGCGCGACCAGACTTCCATCAGAACCTCTTGCAGCTCCCATCGGGTCAGGCTGTCCAGCATGCCGAAGGGCTCATCCAGAAGCAGCAGCTTGGGCGATAGAGCGAAAGCGCGGGCGATCCCCACACGCTGCTTCATGCCGTTCGACATCGAAGATGCCTCGCGGTCCATCGCATCAGCCAGACCGACGCGCTCTAGATAGTATTCCACCACATCCTGACGCTCGGCCTGAGAGGCGCGGGGGTAGACCTTGTCCACACCGATGGCCACGTTTTCCTTGGCGGTCAGCCAAGGGAACAGGTTGGGCGACTGGAACACCACGGCGCGTTCGGGGTCGGCGCCTTCCACGTGGCGACCGTCCAACTTGATCGCACCTTTGGAGATGCTGTTCAGACCCGCAGCCATGGTCAGCACGGTGGACTTGCCGCAGCCCGAGTGGCCGATCAGGCTGATGAATTCGCCGCGGTTCACCTTCAGATCAAAGTCTTCCACCACGGTCAGCGGACCCTTGGGGGTGGGGTAGATCTTGTGCAGCTGCGAGAAGTCGAGGAAACGTTCTTCGATCAGACCTTCCTGCGCCTCTTTCACCGCTGACGGGATGCCGTGGATGGGGGTCACATCGGGCAGCTGGCGGGTGCCTTCGACCTTGGCCTCAATGCCGACGTCCATCAGGTAGTTGGTCACCTGCATGCGCAGCTGTTTGAAGGTCTCGTCGTGGTTCATTTCCATCCGGTCTCGGGGACGGGGGATGTTCACGCGCACCGGCTCGCCCAAGGACCCGTCGGGGTTCAGGGGAATGATGCGGTCGGCCAGAAGGATGGCTTCGTCCACGTCGTTGGTGATCAGAACGCAGGTCTTTTTGTCTTCGTTCCAGATCGCCTCGATCTCGTCACCAAGGTTGGCGCGGGTCAGGGCGTCCAGTGCAGACAGAGGCTCGTCCAGCAGCAGAACATCAGGGTCCATCGCCAAGGCGCGGGCCACGTTCACACGCTGGCGCATACCGCCCGAAAGCTCGGCCGGGCGACGGGTGGTGGCGTGGCTCAGGCCCACCATCTTGATGTAGTGGGCGACCTTCTGTTCCTTTTCCGCCTTGGGCATTTTGGGGAACACGGTATCCAGCGCCAGCATGACGTTGCCGTGCACGGTCAGCCAAGGCATCAGCGAGTAGTTCTGAAAGATCACGCCGCGCTCGGGGCCGGGGCCGGTGATTTCCTTGCCGCGGTAGGTGATGCCGCCGGTGGTGGGCTTTTCGATGCCCGCCATCAGGTTGATCAGAGTGGTCTTGCCGGTGCCGGAGAAGCCGAGGAGGACGAGGAACTCGCCCTCTTCGACATTCAGGTTGATGTTCTTCAGGACTTGGGTCGCATGTTCGCCCGTGCCGAAGCTCTTGGTGACATTCTTGAATTCGATGACAGCCATATCGATCACCGGTTGTTCGAGAAGGTAAAGGCGGCTTGGATGGCGTACATCAGGCGGTCCAGCAGGAAGCCGATGATGCCGATGGTGAAGACAGCCACCATGATGCGGGCCAGCGAGCTGGAAGAGCCGTTCTGGAACTCATCCCAGACGAATTTGCCAAGGCCGGGGTTCTGGGCCAGCATTTCGGCGGCGATCAGAACCATCCAGCCCACACCCAGCGACAGACGCAGACCGGTAAAGATCAGGGGCAGGGCCGAAGGAAGAACCAGCTTGGTGATCTTGGTCCAGGTGTTCATTTTCAGAACCTTCGACACGTTCACCAGATCCTTGTCGATCGAGGCCACACCAAGTGCGGTGTTGATCAGCGTCGGCCACAGCGAACACAGGGTCACAGTGATGGCCGAAGTCAGGAAGGCTTTGGCAAACCAGCCGTCGGTGGTGGTGTAGGTGGCCGAAACAACCATGGTCACGATGGGCAGCCATGCCAGCGGCGAGACGGGCTTGAAGATCTGGATGATCGGGTTCAGCGCAGCGTTGGCATAGGGCGACAGACCGGCGAAAATCCCCAGCGGCACAGCGACGATGGTCGCCAGCAGAAAGCCGAAGAACACTGTTTTGATCGAGGTCCAGATCTGCTGGTAGTAGCTGGGCGCGCCGGTGTAGGCGATGACTTTGACCTCATCCGCACGGCCCGAAGCGATCAGCTTTTCGTTGCGGGCGGCGACTTGGGCTTCGAATTTGGCTTGCTTGGCAGCTTTGGCCATCGCGTCATCATGCAAGGACACGGCCTCGCTCCAGACCGCCACGGGGCCGGGGATCGCACCAAGCGAAGTTTGCACCTTGGGCGCCAGCGCGGCCCACATGCCAAGGAACAGCGCGATTGCCAGAACGGGCATCCCCAGCAGGCGCCAGATTTCCTTCGCCTGTGCTTGGGGGTTGTCGCCTGCGCTAGCGCGGAGAATGGGGGTCACCCAGCCAAGGCCCAGAACGGTCAGCCATTTGTCGGCGGCGTTGATGCGGGTGAACATGCGGGCACGCCGGGCTTCGCGGGCCTCTGCGGCGGCAAATTCGGGATCGACGGTGGTCATAGATCGGGCTCCTGCGGGTCGGACGTGGGTCGCGTAATTTTCGAGAGGGGGTAAAAAGGGGGCGCGAGCGTGCCGCGCCCCAGTCACTCAGGGATTAGCCTTGGACTTCGGTACCGACGACCGTCTGGGCGCCTTTCAGGCCGATTGGCAGGCTATCGAGGTATGCGTTGGGCGCTTTGCCGTCGTAGGGAATGCCATCGATGATGTCTTCGGCAGGGGTGGCTGCCTTGTAGCCATCGCTATCCCAGGGGAAGTCCGCCTCGTTCGCCAGACCTTCGTCCACCAGCAGGCGGGCTGCTTCCAGATAGATGTCGGGACGGTAAACCGACTTGGCGGTCTCGTCGTACCATGCGTCGGTCTTGGCTTCGGGAATCTGGCCCCAACGGCGCATCTGGGTCAGGTACCAGACCGCGTCCGAGTAGTAGGGGTAGGTCGCGTTGTAGCGGAAGAACACGTTGAAATCGGGAACTTCGCGCTTGTCACCTTTTTCGTATTCGAAGGTGCCAGTCATCGAGTTCGCGATCACGTCGTAATCCGCACCCACGTATTCGGGACGCGACAGGATTTCCACCGCTTCGGGGCGGTTGGCGTTGTCGTTCTCATCCAGCCACATGGCGGCGCGGATCAGGGCCTTCACAACTGCTTTGGTGGTGTTGGGGTACTCTTCCGCGAACTCGGCGGTGATGCCGAAGACTTTCTCGGGGTTATTCTTCCACAGCTCGTAGTCGGTGATGACCGGAACGCCGATGCCTTTGAAAACAGCCTGCTGGTTCCACGGCTCACCCACGCAGTAGCCGTAGATGGTGCCAGCTTCCAGCGTTGCGGGCATCTGGGGCGGCGGGGTTACGGACAGCAGAACGTCGGCGCCGATCTGACCCGAGATATTGTCCTGACTGTAGTAGCCGGGCTCCAGACCACCAGCGGCCAGCCAGTAGCGTAGTTCGTAGTTGTGGGTCGAAACGGGGAACACCATGCCCATGTTGAAGGGCTTGCCTTCGGACTTGTACTTCTCAACGACGGGCTTCAGGGCCGCTGCGCTGATGGGGTGCTGGGGCAGGCCGTCCGCGTTGGTGGGGATATTCGGCTTCATCTGTTCCCAGATTTCGTTCGACACGGTGATGCCGTTGCCGTTCAGGTCCATCGAGAAGGGAGTGATGATGTGCGCTTCGGTGCCGAAACCGATGGTTGCTGCCAGAGGCTGACCAGCCAGCATGTGCGCGCCGTCCAGTTTGCCGTCGATCACGCCGTCCAGCAGAACCTTCCAGTTCGCCTGTGCTTCGAGGGTCACGAACAGGCCCTCATCCATGAAGTAGCCTTGCTCATAAGCAACCGCCAGCGGTGCCATGTCGGTCAGTTTAATAAAGCCGAAGGTCAGTTCGTCCTTTTCCAGCGCAAGCTGTTCTGCCAGCGCGGGGCCGGTCAGCGCTGTTGTGGCAGCAAGGGCGATGATGAATTTCTTCATTCGTATACTTCCTCTGTTGGAACCGATTATTCGGGCAGAAAACGAAAAACAGCCGACGACACACACTGCGCGGGAGGAGGCGCAATGGGTCGAGCGGCTGTGCTCGGGATGTCCCGTTCTTTGGGAAAATTCGGTAGCTGCAACGCCATTGCTGCAACTGCATTCATACTGGGTTGAACAGCGGGTCTTTGAAAGAGAAAGGCGCCAGAGTTCCCGATTTCACCGGTAATTTCTGACGCCGAACCAGCCGTTTGCTTATTTTTTGATCAGCTGTGCGGGCCGGGGTCAAAAACTATGCGGTCGAAAAACATGTTTGGTTCCAGATACAGCGTCCCGCCTTCGGATGCGGCCGGTTGGCGGGCATCGATTCCACCTTCGACTTTCTCCGATGCGCCGGGCAGATCTGCTCCGGTACGCTGCATGGCGGTCCGGTAAAGATCGCTGCGGAACACCGAACGCCCTGCGGTCATGGCTTGCTTGCGATCCAGCCCCAGACGGGCGGCCAGTTGCTGCGCGATCCACGACCCTTGGCTGCGCCACGGGAAATTGGCGGCGCCGGCGTGGAACTCAAGGAAGTTCTGCACCTGACGGCTGGTGCCCGATTGATCAACGATCAAGCGTCCGCTGAGGGCGCGCTCGATGACCTCGGAGGGGGTTTGTAGATACTGCTTCTGGGCCAGCGCCTCGGACGCGGCCAAGAGGTTGCCCGGATCGGACAGCCAGCGCCCCGCTTGCCAGAGGGCGCGGGTCAGGCGCGACAGCAGTTCCATTTCGCTGTTGGCCCATTCCTCACGAACGGCCAGCACCTTTTCGGGGGCAAAGCTCCAGATGGCGCTGACCGGCAGGATCAGCGAGCCATACCCACGCTCGACTGCGATCGAGCCCCACGGCTCGCCCACGCAGAAGGCGTCGATCTCGTCGGCGGCCAAGGCGTCGGCCATCAGGGGTGGCGGGACGGTTTTGATCGCGATCCCTTGCGGCGCGGCGTAGCCCAGTGAGGACAGCCAGTAATAAAGCAGTTCTGCGTGCATAGAGAACGGGAAGGGCACGCCGATCCGCAACGTCTCGCCCGCTGCGCGCATCAACCCGTGACCGATGCTGGCGGCGTCTGCGAAATCCAGATTGGTGCCTTGCTCTTGCATCCGCGCGTATAGGGGCTGGCTGACGCCAATGACGTTGCCGTTCACCGATGTCACCGCAGGCGCGATGATGCGCCCCGGAATGCCGCCCACCCCCATCGCCATCGCGACCGGAACGGCTGACAACATATGGGCCGCATCCACGCGGCCGAACGCCAGCATATCCCGCAGGCCGGACCATGAGGGCGCGCGGATCAGGTCCAGTTCCAGCCCTTCGGCGGCGGCAAAACCCATTTCTTGCGCGATGATATAAGGGGCCGCGTCCACAAGCGGCATGTATCCGACGTTAAGCTTGGTAATCCTCATGAGAGTAGCCCCGCTGCCGTCACCAGCGCCGAGGCCACATCAACCACCTTCTTGTTCTGGTCCATCGCCGTGCGGCGAAGCAGTTGATAGGCGGCTTCTTCATCAATGCCGCGGGCCTTCATCAGCACCCCTTTGGCGCGGTCGATGATCTTGCGCTCCTCAAGGGCCTTTTTGGTGGTTTCAAGCTCGGTCCGCATGCGCTTGAACATGTTAAAGCGCGTGATGGCCGCATCCATGATCGGTTTGATCCGGTCGGCGCGAAGCCCGTCTACCACATAGGCAGAGACCCCAGCCTCGATCGCGGCCTTGGTCATTGTGTCATCGCTGGTGTCCACGAACATCGCGACGGGTCGGTCCATCGGGCCAGAAGCCAACGACAGTTCCTCAATCACATCGCGCGAGGGGTTCGCCAAATCGACCAGCACCACATCAGGGTTATGGGCCACAACGGCACGGGCCAGCCCTGTGCTTTCCGCAATGACATGAATGTCATACGAACCCGCGTCCTGCAGGCTATCGATGATCTGAATGGCGCGATCCTTGTTCGGCTCGACCAATACGATGGAGAGTCTCGTTGCTTCCGACGGCATGTGACCACTTTCTGGTAGCTCAAGGCTTTCAGTGCAGCGCCTTTGCCGCTGGGAAAAGTCCGAACACTTCAAAACATGCCCCCGGAATAGGCAAATTCTTCCGGAGGCATAATTTTTAGGCAATCGCCCCTTACAGGCGGCGCAGATCCAGTGTCATCGGAAAGGCCGGATGACTTCCGCCGTAATAGGGCACCTGTCCAGGGGCCAGATCGGCACCGGGCCAGAAGCGGGACATGCGGCGGCCTTCAGCCTCAAGCGCGTTGATGGGGCGGATTTCGTGGCTGCGCCCGCCCGGATGGAAGGTGTGATAGGTCGCGCCGCCTTTCACCACGCCGGTCAGCTGGTCATAGATCGCCAGTCGCAGCGGACCATGGGCGCCAATGGTGGGGTGCAGCGCCTTCCACGGCTGCCAGCTGCGGAAGCGGATGCCCGCGATGTGCTGGCCGTTCGGCATTTTGGTGACCGGCACCACAACTCCGTTGCACAGCAACTGCTGGGTGGTGGGGTCGTAGTTGTCCAAGCTGACCTCGACCCGCTCGACCGAGCTGTCCACATAGCGGGCGGTGCCGCCAGGGATGCCCTCTTCGCCCAAGACCAGCCAAGGCTCGATGGCGTTGCGGACGGTCATCTTGGTGTTGTCCACGGTGACCTCGCCCGCGACGGGGAAACGGAAGTTGAGCTGCGCGCGGTACCATTCGATATCGAAGTTCATCCCGTGGGCACGGCTTAGATCATCCAGCACTACCTTGAAATCATCCCACAGCGGCGTTGGCAGTAGGAAACTGTCGTGCAGATGGGTGCCCATAGGTTTCAGCGGCGCGGTATAGGGCTTTTCCCAGAACCACGCGATCAGGCCGCGGATGATCAGGGCCTGCGCCATGCTCATCTGCCAATGGGGCGGCATTTCAAAGCCGCGGAATTCCACCAGCCCCAGACGCCCTGTCGGGCCGTCGGGCGAATACATCTTGTCGATGCAAATCTCGGCGCGGTGGGTGTTGCCGGTACTGTCCACCAGAAGGTTGCGGAACAGCCGGTCCACCAGCCACAGGGGCGGGTTCGGTCCTAGACGGTCCAGTTCCTTCAGGGCAATTTCCATCTCGTAAAGGGAATCGTGGCGCGCCTCATCCAGACGGGGGGCCTGCGAGGTCGGCCCGATGAAGAGGCCCGAGAACAGATAGGACAGCGAAGGGTGGTTCTGCCAATAGCGGATGATCGAGCCCAGAACGTCGGGTCTGCGCAAGAATGGGCTGTCTTCGGGAGTGTGCCCGCCCACCACAATATGGTTGCCGCCGCCGGACCCGACAGGACGCCCATCAATCTGGAAAGTCGTGGAATCCAGCCCGCACTGCCGCGCCTCTTCATAGAGGGTTTCGGTGATGTGGCTCAGCTGGTCCCAACCTTGAGCAGGGTGGATGTTCACCTCGATCACACCGGGGTCGGGCGTGACCTTGATCATGTTAAAGCGCGGGTCGTGGGGCGGTTCGTACCCTTCCAGACGGACGGGCAGATCGCAGGCCTCTGACGCCTCTTCGATGGCTTCGACCAGATCAAGGTAGGCCTCGGTCGAGGGGGTCGGCGGCAGGAAGATCGTCAGCTTGCCATCGCGCGGCTCGATGCTCAGGGCGGTGCGGGCGAAACTGCCGTTCGACACCAACCCGCCTGAGCCAACCCAATCCTGTTGGCGGCGTGAAATCCGCATCTGGCGGAGCGTCTCTGTGCGCTGTTCCTCGATCTCAGTTTCGGTTTCCGGCTCCAGTCCACGGGGCTGGGTCATGGGATCGCGGTATAGTTCCACCGGCACACCGGGGTAGCTGCTAAGGGCATTCAGCGGCAGACGGAAACCCGCTGGGCTGTCTCCGGGGATCAGGAAGATCTGGCCGCGGCGCGTGGTCCATTTACTTGCCTCCCAACGGAAGCGGCGCGGATTCTTGCGCTTGTCCTGTGCCTGCGCCAATTGCAGGGGCAGCACATAGGCCACGGGGTCTTTGAATCCCTGATCGAACACCCGCGCCAGACGCCTGCGGTCCACGGGGTTTTCCAGTCGGTTGTCTTTGGGGGACACGTCGGCGGGCAGCTTATGTTCCTGCTCCAGAAACTCTAGCGGGTCTTCATAGGCGGGCATGGCAGCCTCGGCGTCCACGCCAAGGCTTTCTGTCAGATGGGACATGAGAACGGCGGCGTCCTCATGGGTGTAGTCTTTGGCCGCCTCACGGGTGAAGCGGCTGGGGTCTTTCCAGATCGGTTGTTCATCCGCGCGCCAGATCAGCGCAAAAGCCCAACGGGGCAGAGGCTCGCCCGGGTACCATTTGCCTTGGCCGTGGTGGATGACCCCGCCGGGGGCGAACTTATCGCGCAGGCGGTGGATCAGATTGTCGGCAAAGCCGCGCTTGGTGGGGCCGACTGCGCCGATGGTCCATTCCTCTGCATCGCGGTTGTATTCGGACACAAAGGTCGGCTCGCCGCCCATGGTCAGGCGTACATCATTGCGGTTCAGCTTTTCGTCGATGACCTTGCCCGCGCGGTCGATCTGCGCCCATTGGGCAGGGGTGAGCGGACGGGTGATGCGCGGCGGCTCGGCGATGCGAGTGACTTCCATCTCGAATTCGAACGAGACCTCGGCCTTGTCATGAGCGCCGGTGATCGGCGCTGCTGACGAGGGCGAGGGGGTGCAGGCCAGCGGAATATGCCCTTCGCCCGCAAAAAGGCCGGATGTCGGGTCGAGGCCCACCCAACCCGCGCCGGGCAAATAAACCTCGCACCATGCATGCAGGTCGGTGAAATCTTCTGCGGGGCCAGAGGGGCCGTCCACCGCCTTCACGTCCGAGGCCAACTGGATCAGATAGCCCGACACAAAGCGCGCCGCATAGCCCATGCGCCGGAACATCGCGACCATCAGCCAAGCACTGTCACGGCACGACCCTAGCGCCTTGGCCACGGTTTCACCGGGGACCTGCACACCGGGCTCCATCCGGACGGTGTAGTTGATTTCGCGCTGGAGATAGCTGTTCAGGGCCACCAGCCAGTCAATGGTGCCACCTTCGGGCTTGGGGGCAGCAGCAAGAAACGCCTCAAAACCCGCGCGATGCTCGGCGCTGTCATCGGCCTGATCGACTTGTGCCAGATAGGGTTGCAGATCACGTTCAAGATCGCGCCCGTAGTTAAAGGGCACCTCTTGCGCGGATTCGTCCAAGAAGAAATCAAACGGGTTGATGGCGACCATCTCGGCCACCAGTGTGACGGCCACGGAAAGCTCGTGCGCCTTTTCGGGAAATGCCAGTCGTGCCTGCCAATTGGCGAAAGCGTCCTGTTGCCAGTTTAAAAAGTGGCTTTCTGGTGTAATCTGTAAATCATAACTCTTTATAGGTGTACGCGTGTGGGGCGCGGGGCGCAGTCGGACGACATGAGGGCCAAGACCGACCAGTCGGTCGTACTTGTACGTAGTCACATGTCGGAGAGAGACAGTAATTGTCATAATTTTAAGCGCTCCGTTTTAAATTTCGACTTTTTGTCAGGCATCTGCTTGAAGTTTGACCATGAAACTGCCCCACTGCACAGTACTTAGCCATAGAATTCGGGGTGTTAGGTGGCAGATATTTTTGATGAGATGAATCAACAGGCAGGGATCAAACCCGCCTATGCAGAATTGGCAAGATGGATTGCGCAGACGCCGGCCGATCAACTGCAACACAGACAGGCTGAGGCCGAGGCGCTGTTTCGTCGTAACGGGATCACCTTTGCTGTCTACGGCGAAGGCGGTGATCCGGAGCGTTTGATTCCCTTCGATCTGATGCCCCGTGTGTTCACGGGGACCGAGTGGGACATGATCGAGCGTGGCTCGATCCAGCGCGCCCGCGCTTTGAACGCATTCCTGACAGATGTTTATGGTAAGCGAGAGTTTATCAAGGCCGGGAAAATCCCGCCCCGACTGGTGGACGGCAATCCCGCCTATGAGAAAATCATGCAAGGGTTTACGCCTGCGCAAAGCATCTTCTCGCATATCATCGGCGTGGATCTGGTCCGGACCGGTGAAAATGAATTTAACGTTTTGGAAGACAACTGCCGCACCCCGTCCGGCATCTCATATGTCCTTCAGAACCGCGAAGTGATGCAGCGTATTCTGCCGCAAATGTTCCGTAGCGGGCAGATCCGCCCCGTAGACCATTATGGCGAGATGCTGGCCAGCGCGATGGAAAGCGTGGCCCCTGCCGATTGCGACGGTCCGCCGACGCTGGCGATCCTGACGCCCGGTCATTTCAACTCGGCCTACTTCGAACACAGCTTCCTTGCCGACATCATGGGGATCGAGTTGGTCGAGGGTCAGGATTTGTTTGTGGAAGACGACAAACTGTTTATGCGCACGATCCGCGGGCCTCAGCGTGTCCACGTCCTTTACCGCCGGATCGATGATTCCTTCCTCGACCCCGAAGCGTTCCGCCCCGACAGTATGCTGGGTGTTCCGGGCTTGATGCGCGCCTATAAGGCGGGCGGCGTGACCATTGTGAACGCCCCCGGTGCAGGCGTTGCGGACGATAAGGCAACTTACGTTTATGTGCCCGAGATGATCCGCTTCTTCCTTGGGGAAGAGCCGATCATCCCCAACGTCCAGACATGGCAATGCGGTGTTGAGGACGAATGCAAATACGTGCTGGATAATCTGGATGAACTGGTGGTCAAAGAGGTCCACGGCTCGGGCGGGTACGGCATGTTGATCGGTCCGAAATCCACCAAGGCCGAGATCGCCGCCTTTGCCGAACTGATCCGTGACAATCCGGCCAACTACATCGCGCAGCCCACGCTGGCGCTGTCCACGGTGCCCTCGCTGGTCGATGAGGGTCTGGCTCCACGCCATGTGGACCTGCGGCCTTTCGTGATCTCGGGCAAGACGACAGAGCTGATCCCCGGTGGTCTGACCCGCGTCGCCTTGCGCGAAGGCTCGCTTGTGGTGAACTCGTCCCAAGGGGGCGGGGTGAAGGATACGTGGGTTTTGCGTGGGGAAAGTCTGTAATGCTTAGCCGGACTGCACAGGGACTTTACTGGATGTCGCGCTACGTCGAGCGCGCCGAAAACGTGGCCCGTCTGCTGGATGCTGGGCGCCGGATGGAAGGGCTGCCCGGCTCGGATGATTTTGCCCACAGTGAATGGGCTTCGATCATCATTGCGGCGGGGTGCGAGGAAACCTTTGGCAAGGACAAGTTGGAAAAGGCCGACCGTGAGACGGTCACATATCATCTGGCCTTTGACCGCGAGAACCCGTCCAGCATCTTCAGCTGCATCGAAGCGGCCCGCGAGAACGCCCGCGCTATGCGCGGCGCGATCACCAAAGAGGTCTGGACCGCGATCAACAGCACTTGGTCCGAAGCGCGCTCTAAATCCATGGAGGACATGGCCGAAGGGAAATATGCGGACTTTATCGATTGGGTGCTGGCGTTCAGCTTTCATTTCCGAGGGGCGGTGAATGGCACGCTTTTGCGCGATGAACGTCTGGCCTTCATCAATCTGGGCAAGAACATCGAACGGGCAGATGCCACAGCGCGCCTGCTGGACGTGAAGTACAACGTGCTGCTGCCCCGCGCCCATGAGGTCGGCCAAGGTCTGGACCTGATGCAATGGCAGCAGATCCTTCGGGCCTCGAACGCGCTGCTGGCCTTCCGTCACATCTACCACGAATCGACAACGCCGCCCCGCGTGGTTGATTTGCTGGTGCTGAACCGACAGTTTCCGCGGTCTCTGCGATTCTCATATGAGGCGATTTGCAACGATCTGCGTGAAGTGGGCCTGTTTACACGCGCCCAAAGAAGCGGTCTGGCCAAGGCAGAACGATTGCTGAATGACCTGTCCCAGCTCTCGGCGCTAGAGATCATCGACAAGGGCCTGCACGAATGGTTGACCGAAATGATCGTGGAAACCAATCAGTTGGGTATCGAACTGGCAGACGCCTACGGCTTTTTTGAGCCGGTTATGGCAGATACGCCGGACCTTGACGAATTAGAGGGAACCGCCTCCAATTCCGAGCAGTTGCAGCATCAGAACTGAGGGCTTGCCGTTCCGAAGGCCGAGCGGTAGGTCCTGAGGTGAATGCCTGCCAGGAGCTGACGAAACGTGACTTACTGCCTAGCAATGCTACTGAACGAAGGTGTCGTGTGTCTTTCTGATACGCGCACCAACGCGGGTTTGGACAACATCTCCAAATTCCGCAAAAGCTTCACTTGGGAAGTTCCGGGCGAGCGCGCCATGGTCTTGATGACGGCAGGGAACCTTGCCATCACTCAAGCGGTGATGGGCTTGCTGCAAGAGAACATCGAAAACCCGCAGCCCGGGATCGAGACACTGTTTTCGGCCACCTCCATGTATCGCGTCGCCGAGATCGTCGGCGATGCTATGCGTGTTGTGCAGGGGCGCGACGGTCCGGCGCTGGCGCAGATGGGCGAAAGCTCGACCGCTTCGATCATCGTGGCTGGTCAGCGCGCGGGCGGACGTCCCCGCCTGTTCCACATTTACGCAGCCGGCAACTTTGTCGAAGCGACCGAAGACAGCCCCTACTTCCAGATTGGCGAGCATAAATACGGCAAGCCGATCATCGACCGCGTGATCACCGTGGAAACGCCGCTGAAAACCGCCGTAACGGCAGCGCTGCTTTCAATGGACTCGACTCTGCGGTCAAACCTGTCGGTGGGGATGCCGCTGGACCTGACCGTTATCCGCACGGACGAGTTCCGCATCTCTGAAGCCCGCCGGATCGAGAATGATGACCCCAGCTTTGATGCCTTGTCCAAAGGCTGGAGTGCGGCATTGCGCCGGTCGTTCGAAGAGATGGACGCGCTCTGGAACTGAATTGGGATCGGGTCCGGCCTAGTGCCGGACCCATCCATCGCCAGTCAGGCGGAATAGCTGGGTTTGAGCGGGCTTGAAACGGGCCTCTTCACCGGCGACCATACGGGTGATCTGCACCTGATCCCCTTCAATCCCGATCTTCGCAAAATCATTCTCTTCCCCGCGTAGGCGGGTGGAAAGCCCAGTGCCCGCATGGACTTGCAGCACTTTGGGTTGGTTGCGGCGGGTGATGAAACTGGTCATGCGCCATTTATGCAGATGGCCCGTCAGAACCATATGCAGCCCGCAATCGGCCAGCGTGTTCAGCGCGGCCACGCCGCCGCGCATGGGGGCTTTGCGGCTGTCTTCCGGTTGCTCGAACGGGTGGTGGGCCACCAGAATGCGCAGTCCCGCCATAGAGGGCAGGCGCTGGCAAAGCAGCGGCATCGACAGCCAAGGCACCTTACCCCGCTGCCAGCGCAGTGGGTTCACAGTGTTCATCCCGATCAGCGTCATTTCGGGCAGCGCCATCTCGGGGGATAGGTTGCGGCTGATGTGCCGTTTGTAGTTGCGGAACGGCGTGAAAATTCGCTGCCAGAACAGATCCAGCGGCACGTCATGGTTCCCCGGCACCACAAGGCAAGGCGCGGGGATCCGGTCCAGCAAGTCCTTTGCTGCGCGGAACTGCCCATGACGCGCCCGCTGGGTCAGATCACCGGACAGGGCCACCGCGTCGGCCTGTTGCAGCTCCTCCAGCAGCGGCTCGTACAGGGTGGCGCGGTCACGGCCAAAGTGCAGGTCGGAAATATGGTAAAGGTATTTCATCGGGCCTTACGGAGCGATCACGCGCAAGGCGTCCGCATTGTGCTGTATCTTGAACGGGGCGGGCATGGGGGCTTTCTCTCCGTCGCGCGCCACCAGAACCTTGCGGCGTTTTAGGATGCTGACGTCGATCTCGCGCCCTGTCCACAGATCGAATTCGCGCCCGTTCAGGGTCGCGCCCCGCATCAGGTTCACCGCATGGCGCATCATCTCTCCACGGGTCTGGGCCTTGGAGGTGAAAATCGCCAGCTGACCATCCTGCACGGCCTCGGCTCCGTCCAGATTGAAGGCATTTAGCTGATAGGCACTGTTGGCCACGAATA
>JAYZYX010000144.1:0-13545 GCA_036139795.1 Pseudomonadota bacterium
ATCGGCAGCGCGTCCATATCGGCGCGCAGGCCCACAGTGCGGCCCGCCTCGCGGCCCTTGATCACGCCAACAACGCCGGTGCGGCCCAGTCCGGTCACCACCTCATCACAGCCGAACGCGCGCAGGCGCTGCGCCACGATATCCGCCGTGCGATGGACATCGAACATCAGCTCGGGGTTGGCGTGGAAATCGCGCCGCCACGCGGTGATCTCGGGATGCATTTCGGCGAAACGATTCTTCAGCGGCATGGTGCCCTCCGGTTTAGTCAGGTCAGAGACTATGCCCCATTGAGCAGACTTCCAAGTTTTCATCAGAAAAGGACGGGTCACATCTGCGCAAAGACCGCTTTGGAATGACCGTCAGCCCTGCAACGCCAGATCGGAACGACACCCCCAGTCCATCACGCAAAAGCGGAACAATTTCCCATAAGTCATCTCAACCTTACATATTCAAATGCTTGATCGGCTTCAGAATCCCATGCATCTAGAACAAAATTCCACGTTTCAGAGGTTTTCGGGATGTTTGAGCAACTCGGTCTTGGCGATATCGGCCCACGTGAGGCCAGCGTTCTTTTCGCGCTGGTTCTGGGTCTGGCATTCGGTCTGCTGGCAGAGCCGACCCGCTTTTGCTTCCGCCGCGCTGTAGCCGGCCCCGCGGGCGAGCGTCGCAGCGCCGCTGGCCTCTGGCTGTTCGCTCTGGGTGTTGCGCTGATTGCCACACAGGCTGCATCGCTTTCGGGCCTCATCTCGTTTGAGGGGCACCGTTTCCAGGCCAGCGCCCTGCCCGTTCTGGCAATTGTCGCCGGTGGCCTGCTGTTCGGCATCGGTATGGTTCTGACCCGTGGCTGCATCACCCGTCTGACCATCCTGACCGCCACTGGCAACCTGCGGGCGCTGACTGTGATGGCGATCTTCGCGATCACTGCCCATGCGGCGATGAAGGGCGTTCTGGCCCCCCTGCGCACCACGCTGTCGGCCTACACGCTAGACACCGGCATCAGCGGCTTTGATGCCCTGCCCGGCGGCGCATTGGTCTGGACGCTGGTTCTGGCAGTGCCTGCGCTGGCCTATGGCTTGTTCGCCGGTCTGCGCCCCCTGACCCTGATCGCAGGTGCCCTGATCGGCCTGATCGTGGCGGCTGGCTGGGTTGGTACGGGCTTTGTCCTTTACGATGACTTTGACCCGATCGCCTTTGAAAGCCTTGCCTTCACTGCCCCTGTTGCGGACAGCCTGTTCTACCTGATCGCCTCAACCGCGGTTGAACCGACCTTCGGCGCGGGCATCGTCGCCGGCGTTCTGGGCGGCGCACTGGTGGCCAGCCTGATCGGTCGCCGCTTCCAGTGGCAGGGCTTTGAAAGCCCCGCACAGATGGGCCGATACCTGATGGGCGGCGTATTCATGGGCTTTGGCGGTGTGCTGGCTGGCGGCTGCACCATCGGCGCAGGCCTTGCGGGCATCCCCACCTTGGGCTTTGCCGCCGCACTGGCGCTGGTGGCCATCGCAGCAGGCGGCGCACTGGCCGCCCGCCTGATCGATCAGCCTAGTGCACTTGGTTCCGGATACGCCGGATCGCAAGATACACAATCAGTACTACCGGCAGAGTGACCAACGCGGTGAGGGTGGTCTTGTCCATCCCCACCGTTTTGCCCAAGGGCGCCAAAACATAGCTGGCCAGCGACACAGCGTAATAGCTGATCGCCACCACCGACAGACCTTCCACAGTCTCTTGCAGGCGCAGCTGTAGATCAGCGCGCCTGTCCATGCTTTCCAACAGCGCCTGGTTCTGGGCCGAGCGATCCACGTCCACACGGGTCTGCAACAACTGCGCGGCGCGGATAGCACGTTCGCCCATGCTGGCCAGACGGCTTTCGCTGGATTTGACCGTCCGCATGGCGGGATCGTACCGCCGCATCATGAACTCGGCAAAGGTCTGACGACCGGCAAAGCGCCCTTCCCGCAGCACCTCGATCCGCTGGTTCACGATCGCCTCATAGGCCCCCGTCGCCCCGAACCGGAACGACGATTGCGCCTGCAAATTCTCCAGATGCGCCGAGATCTTCAGCAGCCCTTCCAGCACCTCTTCGGGCTGCGCGTCATGCTGGGTCATGTTCGAAATCAGCGAGGTCAGCTGACCGTCGATCTGCCCCAGTTCCGAGGACATGGCACGCACCCGCGCCAGACCCAGCATCGACATGCTCTTGTAGGTCTCGATCTCGCACAGGCGCTGGACCACGCGGCCGATCCGGCGCGCACCAGTGTTAGCCGAGGGGAAGACCGCAATCCGCGTATGCCCCGCCGAGTCGATGCGGAAGTCAGCGGCCACCACGGCCTCGTCATCCAGAACGCGGCTGATCGCCAGACTTTCCGCGACGAACCAGTCCTCGACCTTATTGGTGATCTCTTCATCGCTGGGACGGGGCTCGATCCGGACCATCGCGCTGGTCACGCGCACACCAGGGGCCTCGGTCAGCCAGTCTTCGGGGAATACGCCGAAATCCACGGGGTCAAAGGGCCGCTCGCCCAGACCTTCCATAAAGACCGTGTAAGTCACGAATTCCGTATGCTGTTCCCACTTGAGGTAATATTTACCGATCTGTCCCGACCAGTGCGTCGCGTCGGGATTGGGATGCGAGGCCCCATGACGGTCCAGCAAAGCACACAGGTGCTTGCGATCCGCATCCTTATCACGGCTGGCCGCATCCACCGGATGCTTGACCGCCAGAAAGATCGCACGGCACGGGGCGGCCAGTTGCGGAAAGGGACGCGCGTGCAACTCATTGGCAAGTGCATAGCGCAGCGGGTGGTCTTCGAAAGTGGTCATGGCAAACTCTGTACAGCTTGGGTGCAAGCTATCCGAAATCAGCCACCATTCAAGAAATTATTTAGCCTAATCATAGGGTTATTGGCATGCATTGGTATGCGAAACCCAAATTCGTCAATGTTTCCGTAAAGATGCGTCGTTGGCGCGTCATTCTGCCGCGAAATAGGTCTCGGTAACAGCGGGACGGCGGGGGCGGCGACGGACGGTGAATTCCGCCAGATAGGCGTCGGGAACAATGCGAGCCAGCATGGCAAAGCTGGGAGGCTCGGGGAAAACCAACTCGTTCGTGGTCACGCCATCTTCGGTGATGGTCACGATATAGTCGGCACGTAGGGCACCCAAAGCGCGCTGACGGTTGGCGCGGGCACGGGACAGGTACGCAGCTGCCTGCTGGGGGGCAGCACTGTGGCGGATCTCGTTCATTCCAAGCATAGCAATCTCCATCGCATCAGTGGGATAATCGGAACACCAAGCAACATCTCAGACGCACACAGTCCGAGAGGAAAGACCAAAACCAAAAACAGGTACGAAACAGACAGGTCTTTCCGGAACACGATCGCCTTTCGAACATGTGATAGCGACCTTCTATCCTCAGGCTAGACCTTTTGGATCGAAAGAGTGTTATCAAAATTCGCAAGGGTCATTTTGCACTCATAAGATAGCACGAATTACATGAAGGTTTTTTTAAAACGTAGATTTTCCAAGCATTTCTGCGGCCCGCGCGGATAGAAATCGCGCCCCAATGGATAGGTGTTAACAAAGCAGAGTCACTGTCCCGTGCCATTTTAGGGCGCCGCCCAAAAAAGTCGGGCCGCCCCCGAAGGAACGGCCCGACCTGAACTCTGGTGATTTCGGGGGAATCTCTCCCCCGATCCGTTAGCCGATCAGCGGCAGCAGGCTATCGATCGACGCTTTCGCGTCACCGTAGAACATGCGCGTGTTCTCTTTGTAGAACAGCGGGTTCTCGATGCCCGAGTAGCCGGTACCCTGACCACGCTTCGAGACGAACACCTGCTTGGCCTTCCAGCATTCCAGAACCGGCATACCGGCGATGGGGCTGTTGGGATCTTCCTGTGCGGCAGGGTTCACGATGTCGTTCGAACCGATCACGATGACCACATCGGTGGTGGGGAAGTCGTCGTTGATCTCTTGCATTTCCAGAACGATGTCGTAAGGCACCTTCGATTCGGCCAGCAGAACGTTCATGTGGCCCGGCAGACGGCCCGCAACGGGGTGGATCGCAAAGCGAACCTCTTTGCCCTGCGAACGCAGCTTGCGGGTCAGTTCCGACACCGACTGCTGTGCCTGCGCAACCGCCATACCATAGCCCGGAATGATGATGACGCTGTCAGCTTCTTTCAGAGCGGTGGCAACGCCGTCCGCATCGATTGCGATCTGCTCGCCTTCGACTTCCATCGCGGGACCAGCTGCGCCGCCAAAGCCGCCCAGGATCACGCTGACGAACGAACGGTTCATCGCTTTACACATGATGTACGACAGGATCGCACCCGACGAGCCCACCAGCGCACCAACAACGATCAGAAGGTCGTTGCCAAGGCTGAAGCCGATCGCAGCCGCGGCCCAACCCGAATACGAGTTCAGCATCGAAACCACCACGGGCATGTCGGCGCCGCCGATACCCATGATCAGGTGGTAACCGATGAACAGCGCCATCAGGGTCATCACGAACAGCGGGAAGAACCCACCGGTGCTGAAGTACCAGATCAGGCAGATCAGCGAGATGATCGCCGCAGCAGCGTTCAGGATGTGGCCACCGGGCAGCTTTTTCGCCGCCGAGGTCACTTTGCCTGCCAGCTTGCCATAGGCAATGACCGAACCGGTGAAGGTCACGGCACCGATGAAGATACCCAGGAACAGTTCAACGCGCAGGATGTTCAGCTCGACCGCTTCTTTCTTGGCGATCAGCTTGGCAAAGCCTTTCAGGGCGTCTTTCGTTTCCTGATCCATACCGGAAACGCGGGCCATCTCGATATGGGCGATAAAGCCGACGAAAACCGCCGCCAGACCCACCAGCGAGTGCATCGCGGCAACCAGCTGGGGCATCTCGGTCATCTGGACGCGCTTGGCGACCACGTAGCCGATAGCACCGCCACCTGCGATCAGGATGATCGACAGCCACCACAGACCCGAACCGGGTCCGATCAGGGTTGCAACAACCGCCAGCGCCATGCCGACGATACCGTACCATACAGCCCGCTTCGCGCTTTCCTGACCCGACAGGCCACCCAGCGACAGGATGAAGAGGACAGCCGCGACAACGTAAGCCGCAGTAGTGAAACCGAATTCCATAACCGTCTACTCCTTACGATTTCTGGAACATGGCGAGCATGCGCCGTGTCACGAGGAAGCCGCCGAAGATGTTGATGCCAGCCATAAAGACCGACAGGGCGGCAAGGAGGATCACCAGGAAGCTGCCCGACCCGATCTGCATCAGAGCGCCCAGAATGATGATCGACGAAATCGCGTTGGTCACAGCCATCAGCGGCGTATGCAGCGAGTGGCTGACGTTCCAGATCACCTGGAAGCCGATGAAGACCGACAGAACGAACACGATGAAGTGCTGCATAAAGCTTGCAGGGGCCACCAGACCAACCGCCAGCAGCAGAGCGCCACCGATGGCCAGCAGGGTCACCTGGGTCTTGGTCTCTTTCTTGAAGGCCGCGACTTCGGCTGCACGCTTTTCTTCGGGCGTCAGTTCCTTGGCCTTCTCCTTGGGCTTCTGGGCCGCGATGGCCTTTACCTTCGGGGGCGGCGGCGGGAAGGTGATCTCGCCTTCATGGGTGATGGTCGCGCCACGGATGACGTCATCTTCCATGTTGTGGTTGGTCTGACCGTTCTTTTCAGGGGTCAGGTCGGTCATCATGTGACGGATGTTGGTCGAGTACAGGGTCGAGGCCTGCGCGGCCATCCGGCTGGGGAAGTCGGTGTAACCGATCACCACAACGCCGTTATCCGAAACAACGCGCTGATCCTTTTCAGTGATCTCGCAGTTGCCGCCCTTTTCGGCTGCAAGGTCAACAACGACCGAGCCGGGCCTCATCATTTCGACCATGTCCTTGGTCCACAGGACAGGTGCATCACGGCCCGGAATCAGAGCGGTGGTGATGACGATGTCCACTTCGGGCGCCAGTTCACGGAATTTCTTCAGCTGAGCTTCGCGGAACTCGGGGCTCGAGGGGGCCGCGTAGCCACCGGTGGCCGCGCCGTCCTGTGCCTGTTCTTCAAAGTCCAGATAGACGAACTCTGCGCCCATGGATTCGATCTGCTCGGCCACTTCGGGACGCACGTCGAACGCCAAGGTGATCGCACCCAGCGACGTCGCGGTACCGATGGCGGCCAGACCGGCCACACCGGCGCCGACGATCAGAACCTTCGCGGGGGGCACTTTACCCGCCGCAGTCACCTGACCGGTGAAGAAACGGCCAAAGTTGTTACCCGCTTCGATGACCGCACGGTAACCGGCGATGTTTGCCATCGACGACAGGGCGTCCATCTTCTGGGCGCGGCTGATACGCGGCACCATGTCCATCGCGATGACGCTTGCACCTTTGGACTGGCACAGCTCCATCAGTTCTTTGTTCTGGGCAGGCCAGAAAAAGCTGATCAGGGTCTGGCCTTTGGTCAGACGCTTGGCTTCAGTCTCATTGGGTTCACGTACCTTTGCGACGATGTCCACTGCTTTGAACAGTTGCGCAGCGGTGGGCAGAACCTCAACGCCAGCAGCCTTGTAGGCCTCGTCGGAAAAGCCCGCCGCCTCACCGGCGCCGGTTTCGATGGCACATTCGTACCCCAGCTTTTGCAGCTGAAGTGCCGAGTCAGGAGTCATCGCAACGCGACGTTCCCCCTCGAACACTTCTTTTGGTGTCCCGATTTTCACTTCAAAAGTCCCCCTTCAGGTTGACGTAACTTCCGCTCATTACAAGCAGGATTACGGACATTTTCGGTCTAACTTGCGCAAGATTATTTCACAAGAAGGCAATTTTAATGATTATGACGCTGTTTCCCCCATTCAGACCCAGCGTCGGGTTTTCTGACAGTAGCGCGCGAAATCGGCGCGGAATTTCCGGCGCAGGCCGTTCTCTTCCGGCACGATGAAGCGCCGCTCGATGATCCATACGAACAACGGCAGCAATGGCAGCGACAACACCGCATCAAACCGCAGGATGAACCCCGCAAGGATCAGCACGTCGCCCAGATAGATCGGGTTGCGACTGCGGCGGAAGATCCCCCCCGTCACCAGCTTTGCGGCCTCATTATGAGGGATGACCGTCGTGCGCTGCTTGCGCATCTCGATCATCGCCAGCGCCAGCAGGATCAGACCGCCCCCGATCAGCAAGCCCGCAGCCAGATCGGCCCAAGGGCCGCCAAAGCTTAGCCCATAGGTCAGATGCTCGCTCTGCAACTTGGCCAGAACGATGAATGACACCAGCCACACGGGTGGCATATCAATCCATTTGAACCAGGGCATGGGTTTCGCGGTCCTCCTCGTGGGCGGACTTTTGCTGCACTGCAACGAATCCGCAAGGCCGACCTTGGGCGAAGTGGCGGGATGTCGCAATTATATATCAAAAATCCGCTTTTAGGCATACCACGGCATACCGAAACACGATGTTTTTGATCATAAATGATCATATTTCCCCGTAAGATGACCCCTTGCCAGTGATGCAACCCCGCGCCACCTTCAGGCATCAACCTGTGAGGGACCATGACCGATTTCACCGCCACCAAGCGTATGTTCCACCTTCCCGAAGGCATGACCTATCTGGATGGCAATTCCCTTGGCCCCTTGCCCTTGGCCACACCGCAACGCGTGACGCAGACCTTGCAGGATGAATGGGCCGAGATGGTAATCACCGGCTGGAACCGTGCCGAATGGATTCACCAGCCCGCCCGCCTCGGGGATCGGATCGGGCGGCTGATCGGCGCGCCGCAGGGGACCTGCGTTGTCGGTGACACTCTGTCGATCAAAGTGTTCCAAGCACTGGCGGCCGCCCTCGCCCTACGCCCTGATCGGAAGGTCGTGCTTTCCGACACCGGCAACTTTCCTTCCGACCTTTATATCGCGCAGGGGCTACTTGGGGCTTTGGGGCAGGATTTGGAGCTGCGCGTCGTCGCCCCCGAAGAGGTCGCGGACCACATCACCGATCAGATCGCCGTCCTCATGCTGACCGAGGTGGACTACCGCACGGGCCGCAAACACGACATGGCCGCCCTCACCGCCAAGGCGCACGCGGCTGGCGCGATCTCCGTTTGGGATCTGGCGCACTCGGCAGGTGCCCTGCCCGTGGATGTGACGGGCGCGCAGGCCGACTTTGCCGTCGGCTGCACCTATAAGTTTCTGAACGGCGGGCCCGGTGCGCCTGCCTTTATCTATGTGGCCCCAAAGCACGCCATGCAGGCCCGCCCCATTCTGGCGGGCTGGCTGGGTCACGCCGCCCCCTTCGCATTCGAGGCTGCCTACCGCCCCGCCGATGGCATCGCCCGCATGCGCGTCGGCACACCACCCATTATCCAGATGGCCGCGCTAGAGGCTGCACTGAACATCTGGGACCACGTGGATATGAATGACCTGCGCGCCCGCAGCATCGAACTGTCAGAGCGTTTCATCCACGCCGTCACCCAAGCCTGCCCCGAGCTAACGCTGGCCTCGCCCACCGACCCCGCCCAGCGCGGGTCGCAAGTGTCGTTCCATTTCCACGAAGGTTATGCAGCCATGCAGGCAGTGATCGCACGGGGGATCATCGGGGATTTCCGCGCACCGGACATCATGCGCTTTGGCATTACGCCGCTTTATCTGGATGAAGACGACATCGACCACGCAGCCGCGCAGATCGCAGAGGTCATCAACAGCAAGGAATGGGATCGGCCGGAATATAAGGTGCGGGCCGCGGTCACCTGAGACGCTTATACTCTCGGGAACAAGAGGCGTCTTCGCCCTGCCACACCCGAACCCGGAAAGGGGCCGCCGTCGAGACACCGCCACCACGGGCGGGCAATTCGAGCGGGCAGGAACGAAGACTAACCCTGTCAATCATTACACTGACAAAAATCGCATGCGGCGGCGCTCACCCCTGACATGTGATCGTACCACTGACCCTGCTGGAAGGCGGACCCAAATACCCCGCCAAAGTTTCCAGAACTTACTAAAGAACACAGAGCAAAAACTCACACTCTGTGCATTTGTCTGCTGCGTCTTTGCGTTGGGGAACATCGTCACTGCAGACTTGGAGAGATTTTCGCAAAACCGAATTTGCATCAACAATTTTATGGTCTCAAAAAACACGTGAAAATTGTTTCTGGGGGAAATCCGCAACCCTGATGCCTTATTTTGAGCAAAATATCGCCCATAATGTAACAGATTATTGTCAGGCCGAGACCGCATAGGGCTGACGTTGCGCCTGCCACTTGTGCAAAGCGGTCCCGAACGACTCAAACAAAGGTCGCGAAACCGGATCATTTGTAGCGTTCCACTCAGGGTGCCATTGCACCGAAAGTGTAAACCCAGCTGCGTCTTTGATGTAGATCGCCTCGGGCGTGCCGTCGGGGGCATGGCCGTCAATGACCACACGGGCCCCCGCGTCCTTGATCCCTTGGCCATGCAAGGTGTTCGTCATCACCTCTTTCGCGCCCATCACACGATGAAAGACACCGCCTTCGGTAAAGGTCACCTTGTGGCGCAGGGCGAATTTCTCTTCCAGCGTGCCATCAGGCGGCATGCGGTGGTTATCCCGCCCCGGCAAATCGCGGATCTCAGGGTAAAGCGATCCGCCCATGGCCACATTCACCTCTTGAAAGCCGCGGCAGATTCCCATGACAGGCTGACCCCGCTCGACACAAGCCCGCACCAGCGGCAAGGTCACCGCATCGCGGTCGCGATCTGGGGTGCCATAGTATTCGGTCCATTTCTCCCCGTATTCCTCGGGGTGGATGTTGGGACGACCGCCGGTCAGCAAGAACCCGTCGCAAATCTCCAGCAGGTCCGAAAGGCGCACATATGAAGGGTTGGCCGGAATGATCAGCGGCACGGCCCCGCACACATGGGCCACGGCTTCTGCGTTCATCGTCCCCGCCACTTGCACGGGGTAGGATTCGTTCAACATGGCAAAGTTGCCGATGATGCCGACGACGGGTCGGGTCATGAATGCCTCCGGTCTGTCCTTCATATTCAAAACGGTACGGCCTTTCCGCCCGCGATAAAAGTGCACAAAAGGCGCGAAGCTTGTGCGCAGGTGTGCAAGGGCGTAATCGCATCCCCATGCCTGTGCCTTTGATGATCTTCTACGCGGTGAACCTGCTGACCTTTGTCCTCTTTGGCTGGGACAAATGGCAAAGCACCCGCAAGGGGCGGCGCGTGCCTGAACGGGTGCTGCTGGGATGCGCCTTCTTCGGCGGCACCATTGCCGCCAAGGCCGCACAACTGTTCTTCAACCACAAAACGAAAAAGCAGCCCTTCAAAAGCCGCCTGAACGTGATCCTTGGCGCACAACTGGCGGTGCTGGCCCTATTTGCGTGGGCCTAAAGGGGCCGCCTTCCGCGCCCTGCGGCACCGGTCCGAGCAATAGCGCACCTCGTCCCACACCTTCGCCCATTTTTTACGCCAAGTAAAAGGACGCCCGCAGGTGGCACAATCCTTCTGGGGCAAATCCCCTTTTTTGCGCATGCCAGTCATTGGCCGCCTCACTACGTCCTGCAAAGAAAAAGAGCGTGCCCCCACCACAGGAACACGCTCACCATCATAAAACTAATGTGCAGGGCCATGCAGGCAAGGCCGCTGCCGAATTTCTGCGAATTAACCGGCACTCACGGTTGCATCGACCGGCGGCGTCACCTCACCACCCGGATCGCTGACGGCCACCGCCACCATGGCGGCAATCAGCAGCATCGCCACACCAAAGCCCGCAGCGGCACGGATGCCCCACAAGGCAGGTGCATGCTGCCGTTTTTGTTTTTCGAGGTTTGTGTCAGGGGCGGACATTGTCTTCTCCTTTAAATCTCGGTTCTCTGTGCCAATGTGTATCCAACGCGAGTCCCCCGCTCAGGTTCCCGCGAAAATACGAATGATAAGGATCCGAAATGAAAGACGCCGTGCACCAGACCTTCTATCTGGCCGACTACCAGCCGCCCGCCTACCTGATCGAGGATGTCACCCTGACCTTCCGCCTCAGCCCGCGTGCCACCCGCGTCCTCAGCCGCATCCACTTTGTGCCGAACCCCGACACCACCGACCGCAGCTTCTTTCTGCATGGCGAACAGCTGACCCTGATCAGCGCCAAGATCGACGGGCATGAGATCACGCCCACTCTCACCGATACCGGTCTGACCGCCGAAGTCCCCGACGCCCCCTTCACTTGGGAAGCCGAGGTCGAGATCAGCCCCGAAACCAACACCGCGCTGGAAGGTCTTTATATGTCGAACGGCATGTACTGCACCCAGTGCGAGGCTGAGGGCTTCCGCAAAATCACCTATTACTCCGACCGCCCCGATGTGATGGCCCCCTTCAGCGTGCGCATCGAAGGGGAGCAGCCGATCCTGCTGTCGAACGGCAACCCCACAGCGTCCGGTGAGGGTTGGGCCGAATGGCATGACCCGTGGCCCAAACCCGCCTATCTCTTTGCGCTGGTCGCCGGTGATCTGCGCGCCACGACTGGCAGCTTCACCACCCGCTCGGGCCGTGACGTGACCCTGAACCTCTGGGTCCGCCCCGGTGATGAGGACAAAACCGCCTTCGGCCTGCAAGCCTTGATCGATTCCATGAAATGGGACGAAGACGTCTATGGCCGTGAATACGATCTGGACCTCTTCAACATCGTGGCCGTCAGCGACTTCAACATGGGCGCGATGGAGAATAAGGGCCTCAATATCTTCAACAGCTCGGCCGTTCTGGCCAGCCCCGAAACCGCAACGGACGCGAACTTCGAACGGATCGAGGGCATCATCGCCCATGAATATTTCCACAACTGGACCGGCAACCGCATCACCTGCCGCGATTGGTTCCAACTGTGCCTGAAAGAAGGTCTGACCGTCTTCCGCGACCAGCAGTTCACCTCGGACATGCGCAGCGCCTCGGTCAAACGGATCAGCGATGTTCTAATGCTCCGCGCCCGCCAGTTCCGCGAGGATGCGGGCCCGCTGGCACACCCCGTCCGCCCCGAGCAGTTCCAGGAAATCAATAACTTCTACACCGCGACGATCTACGAAAAAGGCGCCGAGGTGATCGGCATGCTGAAACGTCTGGTGGGCGATCGGGACTATTACCGCGCGCTGGACGTCTATTTCCAACGCCACGACGGTCAAGCCTGCACCATAGAGGACTGGCTACAGGTGTTCGAAGACACCACAGGCCGCGATCTAACCCAGTTCAAGCGCTGGTATTCGCAGGCGGGCACGCCCCTCTTGCACGTGGAAGACAGCTTTGAGGATGGCACCTATACCCTGACCTTCCGCCAACAAACCCGCCCCACCCCCGGCCAGCCGGACAAAGCGCCCTTGGTGATCCCCATCGCCGTGGGCCTGCTGGCGGCAGACGGCAGCGAAGTGGTCCCCACAACGCTGTGCGAAATGTCAGCGGCCACCCAAAGCTTTACCTTCGAGGGTCTGTCGGAGAAACCGATCCCCTCGATCCTGCGGGAATTCTCGGCCCCTGTGATCCTGACCCGTCAGGCCAGCAATGCCGAACGCGCGTTCCTGCTGGCCCATGACACCGATCCCTTCAACAAATGGGAAGCGGGCCGCGCCTTGGCCAAAGACGTGCTGATCCACATGATCACCGATGGCAACGCCCCCGACAGCGCCTATCTGGATGCGCTAAAGGCAATGGTCACGGACGAAAGCCTTGATCCGGCCTTCCGCGCATTGGCCATTGCCCTGCCCTCGCAGGACGATATCGCGCAGACCCTGCATTCCTCAGGCGTGATCCCCGATCCCATCGCGATCTACAACGCCACCAAAACCCTGCGCCAAGCCACGGCCGAGCATCTGGCCGACATCCTGCCCGACCTTTATGCCGCCAATCAGGTGCATGAGGCCTACCAGCCCAACGCCGAACAGTCCGGCAAACGGGCGCTGGCAGGGGCGGCCCTGTCACTGATCGCCCGCCTAGATGGGGGCAAGCAGGCGCAGGCCCAATATGACGCGGCAGACAACATGACCCAGCAACTCTCGGCCCTGTCGGCCTTGCTGCTGGCAGATGCAGGCACCGAGGCTCTGGCCGCCTTTGAGGCCCAGTGGAAAGACGATCGCCTTGTCATGGACAAATGGTTCAGCCTGCAAGTGATGATGGCAAAACCGGATGATGTGGCCGATGTGGTCACCCGCCTGACCGCCCGTCCCGATTTCGACATGCGCAACCCCAACCGTTTCCGCGCGGTCATCGGAGCGCTTGGCGGGCATCTGGCAGGCTTTCACCACCCTTCGGGCAAAGGGTACGAGTTGATGGCCGACTGGCTGATCAAGCTGGACGCTCTGAACCCGCAAACCACCGCCCGCATGTCCAGCGCCTTCGACACATGGAAGCGCTTTGACGAAGACCGCCAGCAAATGATTCGTGCCCAATTGGAACGCATCATGGCCCGCGAAACCCTGTCCCGCGACACCTCGGAAATGGTGGGCCGCATTCTGGCGGCATACCCCCGCGCAAAAAAGGCAAGCCCGACCAACTGCCTTGCCACCGCACCACAGCAAGAGTTCACTGGAACCAAGGCACTA
>JAYZYX010000145.1:0-9018 GCA_036139795.1 Pseudomonadota bacterium
CTAGAGCCTTAAACCACTCGGCCACACTTCCGCAGACTTTGGCACCGCAGCAAAGCCGCAAGATCCAAAGTGAAGGTCGGACTACCGCGACGGGAACGATTCGAAAAGGGGGCTCCTGCAAACTAAAGCTGTTCAAATCATCAGAAGAATTCAGCCAACTGTTATCGGCAGACTTTCCAAGATCGGGGCTCTTGAGTAGAGTGCACCGCAAAGCCGCAAATCCTCAGATGCGGCACCTGACATAAAGGTGCGGAAAGCACCGACGAAAAGGCAAAAGGGCAGTCCCGATGGCACATAACACCTTGAAATCGACCCTTGGCGGGGTGGCGATGATCGCGCTTTTGGCGGGTTGTATGGAAGGCGGCCTACCGCTTGGGCAGAGCAAGCCCGAGGCAGAAACCGCTGCGCCCTCGACCCGCTTGGTAGAGCGCGATGTCGAAGCGCCCGAGGTCTTTCAGGCTATGGAAAAAGGTCTGTGGGACGGCCGCCCCTCGCTTGGCGGTGTTTGGGTCGCGCATCCCGACGTGGCCGAGCCCGAGCGGGTCATCATCCGCAATGAAACCAACGGCAAGTTCGTAATCGGTGCCTTGTTCCGCCGTGAACGGGAAACCCCCGGGCCGCGCCTGGCGGTCTCGTCCGATGCGGCTGAGGCGCTGGGAATGCTGGCTGGTGCGCCAGCCGATCTGAACGTTGTCGCCCTGCGCCGTCAGGAAGTGGCCGAGCCTGAGGCCGCAATGCCCATGGATGCCGCACCTCTGGATGGTGCTTCTGACATTGAAACCGCAGCACTTGATCCCATCGCCGCCGCAGAGGCTGCGATTGATGCGCCTGTTCCGGGCAGCGACGTAATTGCGGCCCCTGCCCCGATGGCCCCTGTGGCAGCACCTGCGCCCGCACCGCAGGCGTCCTCGCTCTCGAAACCCTACATCCAGATCGGTATCTTCAGTGTTGAGGCGAACGCCACACGCACCGCTGACCGGATGAGCAAGATCGGCATCGTGCCCAAGGTGACCAAGCACAACAGCAGCGGAAAAACCTTCTGGCGTGTTGTTGTCGGACCCGCAGCGAACAAATCGGAAAGAACGGATTTGTTGGCAAAAGTGAAGACCGAAGGCTTTACCGACGCCTATTTCGTGACAGACTAAGCAGCGACGCAGATAGGAGTTCTGGATATGCGTAAACTGGTACTGATCGCTGGCTTGCTGGCAAGTGTTGCCGCCACCCCGGTTCTGTCGTTCGAGACACGGGCGCGGGCAGCCTATGTCTATGACCAGACGACAGGTACGGTTCTGCTATCCAAGAACGCCGAAGAGTCGCTGCCTCCGGCCTCGATGTCCAAGCTCATGACCCTGTTCATGACCTTCGAGGCCTTGGGCGACGGGCGTCTGACGCTGGATGAAAAGCTACCTGTTTCGGCCCATGCCATGAGTTATGGCGGCTCGACTATGTTTCTGGACACCACCGACCGCGTGAAGGTCGAGGATTTGATCCGTGGCGTAATCGTGCTTTCGGGCAATGATGCCTGCGCCGTGCTGGCAGAGGCTCTGTCCCCTGACGGGACCGAAGCGGGCTTTGCCCGTATGATGACCGAACGGGGCCGCCAGATCGGCTTGGAAAATTCAACCTTCGCCAACTCGAACGGCTGGCCTGCTGCCGGACACCGGATGAGCATGAAGGATCTGGTGACACTGGCGAACCACCTGATGCAGGACTTCCCCCAGTATTACCCGCTGTTTTCCCAGAAGGTTTTCGAATTTGACGGGCGTGAGCCCCAGAACAAGTACAACCGCAACCCTCTCTTGAACTTGGGGATCGGTGCAGATGGTCTGAAAACCGGCCACACCGAAGAGGCGGGCTATGGTCTGGTCGGATCGGCCAAGCAAAGCGACCGCCGCATCGTTTTCGCCATGAGCGGCCTTCCCTCGCAGCAAGCCCGCGCAGAGGAGGCTGAACGGATCGTTACTTGGGCCTTTCGCCAATTCGCGGAACGCCACATTGCAGCCCCCGAAGCGCCCCTAGCAACCGCCAAGGTCTGGATGGGAAACGAGACAACCGTTGATCTGGTCGCCGCAGAGGATGTGAAACTGCTGCTGCCGGTTCTGGCGGGCAACGACATCCCCGCCGAGGTGATCTACGACAGCCCGATCGAGGCTCCGATCCAGAAGGGCCAAGCAGTGGCCGAACTTGTGCTGCGCCCCGAGGGTCTGCCCGAACGTCGCCTGCCGCTGGTCGCCAGTTCCAGCGTGGATCGCGCGGGTTTTGTGGGCCGCGTGCGCACTGCCGCTCAGGTCCTGCTGCGCCAGCTTGGGGAACAGGCCGAGGCTGCCGCAAACTAATGACTGACAAGACGACACGCCGCGGACTGTTCGTGACCTTTGAAGGGATCGACGGGTCCGGCAAATCCACGCAGGCCCGCCTCTTGGCCGAGGCGCTGCGCGCTGAAGGCCGTGATGTGGTTCTGACCCGCGAGCCGGGCGGCAGCCCGGGGGCCGAGGAAATCCGCGCCCTTGTCCTGCAAGGGGACAAAGACCGCTGGAGCGCCGAGACCGAGATCCTGCTATTCGCCGCCGCCCGCCGCGATCATCTGGAACGGGTGATCTGGCCCGCGGTGGCCGCTGGAAAGACTGTGATCTGTGATCGCTTTGCCGACAGCACCCGCATGTATCAGGGCTTAAGCCGTGGCGACCTGCGCGAAAAGGTAGATGCGTTGCATAGCCTGATGATCGGACAGGAACCTGATCTGACCGTGCTGGTGGACATGCCGCCAGAAGTTGGCCTTGCCCGCGCCTTGGGCCGTCAGGGCAGTGAAGAGCGGTTCGAAAGCTTCGGGGTAGAACTCCAGCAGAAAATGCGCGACGGTTTCCTTGGCCTTGCCCGCGAATTCGCGGATCGCATTCGCATTGTGAATGGCGATCAACCGATTGACGATGTGGCCCGCCAGATCCGCACCCTTTTCGACGCTGCCGAGGACCGATGAAAGCGCCCGAAGCCGAACAGATTCCAGAGCCCGACCGCGTAGAGGGCGCGCCGCACCCCCGCGAAACCCTGCGCCTGATCGGTCACCCCGAGGCCGAAGCCGCGTTCCTGGATGCGTTCAACAGTGACCGCCTGCACCACGGCTGGATGATCACCGGCCCGCAAGGGGTCGGCAAGGCAACCTTTGCATGGGCCATCGCTCGGTTCTTGCTGTCCCAGCCAGCCGATGATGGCGGCGGTCTGTTCGGTGCGCCGCCATCTGCTACGTCCTTGGCGGTTGACCCCGAACATCCCGTTGCCCGACGGATTGCGGCCCTGTCAGAACCGGGCCTGTTCCTGCTGCGCCGTGGATGGAACGACAAGACCGGCAAGCTACGCGCCCAGATCACCGTGGATGAGGTGCGCAAGCTGCACGGGTTCTTTAGCCTCTCAGCCGTTGATGGCGGCCGCCGCGTGGTGATCGTAGACAGCGCCGATGAGATGAACACGCAGGCCGCCAACGCTCTGCTCAAAATGCTCGAAGAGCCCCCTGCCCGCACCACGATCCTTCTGATCAGCCACCAACCCTCGCGCCTGCTGCCGACCATCCGGTCGCGCTGCCGCGAGTTACGGTTACGTCCCTTGGATGCAGGCACCATGGCGCAGGCGTTGGAACAGGCGGGTGCCGATGTGGCCGAGAATACGGATGCGCTGGCCGCGCTCTCAGGCGGCTCGGTCGGCGGGGCGATGCGCCTTTTGCAACTGGACGGCCTGCCTATGTACCGCCAACTGGTGGAACTGATGGGCACCATGCCCCAGATGGACCAGCACCGCGCCATCAAACTGGCCGAGGGCCTTGCCGCCAAAAACGCCGAAGCCAAGCTAGAGCTGTTCGGCACCCTTCTGGATCTGGCGTTTGCCCGCCTTGCCCGCCACGGCGCCCTTGGCCCTTCGCAAGTGGCCGCTGCTGAATTGGAACCAAAAGCGTTCGACCGACTGGCCCCCGATGCCTATTCCTCCCGCAAATGGGCCGACACTGCGCAAGAGACTTTGGCCCGCTTCCGCCACGGGCGGGCAGTGAACCTTGACCCTGCCGCTCTCATCCTAGATACGCTGTTTCACATGAACAGAACGGCGGCAGGTGCCCAATGAGCGCAAAAGCACACATCACCGATAGTCACTGCCATCTGGATTTCCCCGACTTTGAAGGCGAGTTGGACGCGGTCATCGCCCGCGCCACAGAGGCGGGCGTCACCCGGATGGTCACCATCTGCACCAAGCTGCACAAGCTGCCAGAGGTGCAAAAGATCGCAGACACATATCCGCAGGTGTTCTACGCCGCAGGCATCCACCCCATCAGCGTTGCACAGCATCCGCCCGTGACCTTTGATGACCTGATGGAACTGACCAAGCACCCCAAGATGGTGGGCATTGGCGAGACCGGTCTGGATTACCACTACACCGCCGACAGCGCCGAGGCACAGAAGGTCAGCCTGCGCATCCATATCGCAGCTGCTCGCGAAAGCGGCCTGCCCCTGATCATCCACGCCCGCGATGCGGATGACGATATGGCCCGCATCCTGACCGAAGAATACAAGAACGGCGCCTATTCCTGCGTGATGCACTGCTTCTCCAGCAGTGCCGAACTGGGCCGCGCCGCGCTGGATCTGGGCTTTTACCTGTCCATGTCCGGCATTGCCGCCTTCCCCAAAAGTCAGGACCTGCGCGACATCTTCGCAAGTGCGCCGCTGGACCGCATTTTGGTGGAAACCGACAGCCCCTATCTGGCCCCGCCGCCCTACCGCGGCAAACGGAACGAGCCTGCCTTTAGTGCCCACACCGCAGCCAAGGGCGCGGAAGTGTTCGGCATCAGCTATGAGGAATTCGCCGCCGCAACTGAGGCCAACTTCGAGCGTCTGTTCTCGAAGGTCACCGCTTATCAGAAGGCCGCGTAAATGGCCGAGCTGCGCTTTACCATTCTGGGCTGCGGATCGTCAGGCGGGGTTCCTCGCCTTGGCGGCCATTGGGGCGAATGCGACCCCAACGACGTGCGCAACGTGCGCCGCCGCTGCTCGTTGCTGGTCGAGCGTGAGACCGAAGATGGCACCACCCGCGTGCTGATCGACACCACACCCGACATGCGCGCGCAGCTAATCTCGGCCGGTGTCGGAGAGTTGGACGGCGTGGTCTACACCCACGCCCATGCGGACCACACCCACGGGCTGGATGATCTTCGGCAGGTGGTCTTTAACATTGGACGGCAGCTGGACGTCTGGGCCGACGGGCCGACGCAAGACAGCCTCTTGACCCGCTTTGGCTATGCATTTGTGCAACCCGCAGGTTCCCCTTATCCGCCGATTTTGACGATCCACAGCATCGACGGGCCGATCACCATCAGCGGCGCGGGCGGGGACATTACCCTAACCCCGTTCGAAGTCGAGCACGGCAGCATCGACGCGCTTGGTTTCCGCATCAAGGATGTGGCCTATCTACCTGATGTATCAGAGATAAAGACCGAGGCTTGGCCCGCACTAGAAGGGCTGGACTGCTGGATTTTGGACGCCCTGCGCCGCAAGCCCCATCCGACCCACGCCCACTTGGCCAAAGCCTTGGAATGGATCGAGAAAATGCAACCCCGCTATGCAGTCCTGACAAACATGCATATCGACCTTGATTATTGTGACGTAGAGGCAGAAACACCTTCACATGTCACACCAGCCTATGACGGGCTGATCTTAAGGTATCCAGACTGATGCAGGCACTTTTCGAAGTCATCCTTCCCGTATTTATCGTGATTGGCTTCGGATACCTGGCAGTTTGGAAGGGCCTCTTTTCCGACAACGCAACCGACGCCTTGATGAAGTTCGCGCAGACCTTTGCGGTCCCGTGTCTGCTGTTCCGTGGCATCGCGACACTGGATATCGGGGACAAGTTCAACTTCAACCTCTTGTCCAGTTTCTATGGTGGCGCGGTAAGTTGCTTTATCATCGGTATTCTGGTGGCCCGCTACGTGTTCAAACGGGACATGCAGGACGCGGTGGCGATCGGCTTTTGCTGCCTGTTTTCGAACTCGCTGCTGCTTGGCATTCCGATCACCGAGCGCGCCTATGGTGCCGACGCGCTGGAATGGAACTATGCCATCATCGCCATGCACTCGCCCTTTTGCTACGCAATCGGCATCACCGCGATGGAGTTGGTCCGCGCCGAGAACCGCCACCCCCGCTTTCTGGTGCCCAAAGTCCTGAAGGCGATGTTCCGCAATCCGTTGATCATCGGCATCACTTGCGGGCTGTTTGTGAACCTCAGCGGTCTGACCCTGCCCGGTCCGCTGAAAGAAGCCATCGATATGATGATCCGCTGCGCGGTTCCGGCGGCGCTGTTCGGTCTGGGGGGCATTCTGGTGCGCTACAAACCCGAGGGCGATCTGCGCATCATCCTCTTTGTCTGCTGCATGTCGCTGATCATGCATCCGGGCATCGCGTGGGTTCTGGGCCACTTGCAGCACCTTGGCGTGAACGAAACCCGTTCGCTGATCCTGACCGCCTCGATGGCACCGGGGATCAATGCCTACCTCTTTGCCAACATGTACGGGCGTGCGCGACGGGTTGCCGCCTCTAGCGTGTTCTTGGCAACCGGCGCCTCGATCCTGACGATCTGGGGCTGGCTCTCGGTCCTGCCATAAGTCTTGGCAACTCTGTGACTATTGGCGCTGACCGAAAGGCTGGCGCCATTTTCTTTGCAACCGGCTTCAGAAAAAACAAAAAGCGCCGACGATTGTCAGCGCTTGTCCGGTCTCCGTATCGGAGAAATGGTGCGGCCGAGAAGACTCGAACTTCCACGGGAGTTACCCCACAGCGACCTCAACGCTGCGCGTCTACCAATTCCGCCACGGCCGCACTGCCTAGGCTTGGTGGGCGGGTCTTACCCAAGGCCGCGCGGGAAGAAAAGGGAATTTTGCAGCCAAGCCGAATATTTTTCCCAAACTCGTGGCAGGCATACAAAGGGGCCCAACGTGGGCCCCTTTGATCTGGTGATTTCCAAAAGCTTCAGTTTTTGGCCGCAGCTGCAGCAGCCGCACCAAAATCGCCCAAGGTCAAGGTTTTCGGAGCTGCCTCGCCGTTCATCTGGCGGGATGCGGCCAGCACCAGTTCTGCCCCTTCGGCCTGTTCCGCAGGCCGGATGGTTTCGGCATTTGCCTGCGTCGTGCCCGCATAGGCGCTGTCGTACCAGACGGCGGCCAGATCGGGACGCATCGCACCGCCAACACCGGTTGCCAGATGGTGACCCACCAATTCCTCATAGGCGCTCAGGTTCAAAGCCGACAGCGCCAACGCCGAGGCCATCGCCGTCTCCATATTGTCTGTGCGATATCCGACCCCAAGGCAGATGCGGGCAGTTCCGTTGATCTGCTCGGCGGGCATACCCAGGTCGCGCAGACGGGTGGCAACCGCTGCAAGGGCGGCATCGCGGCCGCCGGTGCCAGTCGCCTCTATGGCTGCGGTCAATTCGGTCGCGAACCCTTCGCATTGGGTAGCGATTTGCTGCGGGGTAAAGCCTTCGATCTGGGCCAGCATCTGTTCGCTCTGATCGATGGTGATGTTGCGCAGCAGGCAGAACTGTTCGCCAATGGCCTGTGCCGGGCTGCTCATGCTGGCCTGTGTGGCAGGGCCCCCTGCTTTTGCGGTATTCACCGCGATACGCGAGCAGAAAGGCGCTGCGGTCTCCGAGACGCTGACCGCCTTGGGGGCCGGAAAGAAATTAGGCACGTTCTTAGTCGGGGCTACGGCCAATTCTGCAGGCGGAGCCGCAGGCTCAGGCTGAGGCGCGGGTCGGATCTCTTCCAAAGGCACCGGTTGCAACGCCTGCTGCGTGGGCATGCCGAACATCTCGTCCCGTTGCTTCAGCAGCAGCCCTCGCCGCCCTTGCGGGTGGGTCGAGACCGTTTCGGTCACCCAATAGCCGCCCGCCATCGCGCGCTGATGGGCCGTGATCAGAATGTCGCGTTCAACCTCGGTCAACTGACCGGTCGCCGGATATCCCAGCATCATCTGGTAATCGGAAATCGCTGAGCGGGATTTGCGGCCCAGAACGCCATCCTCAACACCCACATGGTAGTTAAAGAAATTCAGCGACCGCTGAACGTCCCTGTTCGCCTCGCGCTGCGCTGAGGACATCGTAGGCTTTTTTGTATAAGTTTTGGTCTGGGTCGTCTGCCGTTTGGAGTTTTTCACACCGTCGACAATGATGGCTCCGACGACACCGCCGAGCACACCTTTTGCGAAACTGTCATCTGCAAGCGCAGTTGTCGCCATGGTCAGCGATAAAGCACCGGCAATCGCGCCAGTCGTGAGGGAACGTTGTGCCATTTCAGGCCCTCCGTTTGCGCCACGTCTAGGCAGTTCAACCTCAAGCTACACAACAAACAACGCCTGCCAGACGTAGACCTTTGATGTTAAATAGAAATTACGAAATTTTCGTTGGATTAGCCCCTCAAGTATCCCCCGAATCATGCTTGAGACAAAGTCATGAACCCCTTACATCCAAGGCGAATACCCCTCGTGCACAGGAAAAGGACTTCTCATGGTTGAGTGGATCATCACCGACGGTCTGACAGACTACCGAGAGGCCGAAGCCTTCATGGAAGCCCGCGCCGCGCAGATTGCAGCCGGCGAAGCGGACGAGTTGATCTGGCTGGTCGAACACCCGCCGCTCTACACGGCGGGGACCTCGGCCAAGATACAGGATCTGACTGATCCGGACCGTTTTCCGGTCTATGAGACCAAGCGCGGCGGGCAGTATACCTATCACGGCCCCGGCCAACGGGTGGCCTATGTGATGCTGGACGTGGGCAAGCGCGGGCACGACGTGCGCGCCTTTGTCAAAAGTCTGGAAGAATGGGTGATCGACACCCTCGACCAGTTCAACATCAAAGGGGAGATCCGCGAAGGCCGCGTCGGTGTCTGGGTGGCCCGCGACGACAAGCCCCTGACCGTCACCGGCCAAAAGCCCGAGGACAAGATCGCCGCCATCGGCATCCGCCTGCGCAAGTGGGTCAGTTTCCAC
>JAYZYX010000146.1:0-12033 GCA_036139795.1 Pseudomonadota bacterium
TTTCCAGCGCGGCATAGGCCGCTTTGGCCATTTGCGACCAGACCAGACCCAGACATACATGGCCGAAGAGGTGCATGAAGTCATAGCTGCCGGCCAGCGCGTTGTGCGGGTTCTTCATACCGTTCTGCATAAAGTACATGCCCGCAGCCTGAAGGTCCTTGCTGGCCTTTTTCAGGGGGTCAAGGAAGCCTGCTTTCAGGGCCTCGTTGCCTTCATTCTCTTTGATGAAGGTTTTCACCATGTCGAAGAAGGCCATGATGGTCTTACCGCCGTTCATCGCCAGCTTGCGGCCTACAAGGTCCAGCGACTGGATGCCGTTGGTGCCTTCATAGATCATGGTGATGCGGGCATCGCGGACGAACTGTTCCAGTCCCCATTCTTTGGTAAAGCCTGACCCGCCAAGGGTTTGCTGGGCCAGAACGGTGGTCTCGAAACCCTTGTCGGTCAGGAAGCCCTTGATGACGGGGGTCAGCAGCGAGACCATGTTGTCGGCCTCTTTGTCGCTTTTGCGGTGGGCGGCATCGATCATCTGTGCGCCCCAGAAAGCAAACGCGCGGGCACCTTCGATAAAGCTTTTCTGCATCAAGAGGTTCCGGCGCACGTCGGGATGGACGATGATCGGATCTGCGGGGCCATCGGGGTTCTTGACGCCGGTGACTTCGCGACCCTGCAGGCGCTCGCGGGCAAAGCCCAGAGCGTTCTGGTAGGCAACCGCGCCTTGGGCATAGCCTTGCAGGCCGACGCCGATACGGGCTTCGTTCATCATGGTGAACATGGCGCGCATGCCTTTGTGCATCTCGCCGATCAGGTAGCCGGTGGCACCGTCATAGTTCATCACGCAGGTGGCGTTGCCGTTGATGCCCATCTTGTGCTCAAGACCGCCGCAGCTAACAGCATTGCGCTCACCCAGACTGCCGTCTTCGTTCACCATGAACTTGGGCACGATGAAAAGAGAGATGCCTTTGGTGCCTTCACCACCGCCCGGTGCCTTTGCCAGCACCAGATGGATGATGTTGTCGGTCATGTCGTGCTCGCCCGCCGAGATCCAGATCTTGGAGCCGGTGATCTTGTAGCTGCCATCATCCTGAGGCTCTGCCTTGGTGCGGATCAAGCCCAGATCGGTGCCGCAGTGGGGCTCGGTCAGGTTCATGGTGCCGGACCATTTGCCTTCGATCATATTGGGCAGGAACTTGGCCTTTTGCTCGGGAGAGCCGTGGGCCTGGATCGCCGAGATCGCCCCGTGGCTGAGGCCTTGATACATGTTGAAGGCCATGTTGGCAGATACGAACATCTCGCCCACGGCCGAGTTGATCAGGTAGGGCATGCCTTGCCCGCCGTATTCGGGGTCACAGTCCAGACCGATCCAACCGCCCTCGCACATCTGGTCATAGGCTGCCTTGAAGCCTTCGGGCGTGCGGACCACACCGTTTTCCAAGGTGCAGCCCTGTTCGTCGCCCACCTTGTTCAGGGGCGCTAGGACGTTTTCCGAAAGCTTTGCGGCTTCGTCCAGAATGGCCTGCGTGGTGTCGCGGTCCATCTCGTCATAACCGGGAATGTCCGAGCCCGAGACGTTCAGAACCTCGTGCAGGATGAACTGCATGTCTTTGGTCGGAGCGGTGTAGGTAGGCATGTGTTCTCTCTCTCCCTGAATGCAGACCGAGGGCTACTCGGCAGCCTTCTTGTTGTCCTGTTGCTGAAGCGAGAGGATGACTTTCTCGCCCCATTTGAGTTGGTCTTTGAGGTCTTCGATGGCCTCAGTCAGTTCATCGCGCTGCTGTTCCATGTCGCGCAGGCGTTCCTTGCCGATCTCATAAGAGCGGGACAGCTGGGTCAGCTGTTGATCACCCATGTGATACAGGTCCAGAAGCTGGCGGATTTCTTCGAGGCTGAAGCCGAACCGTTTGCCGCGCAAAATCAATTTCAGACGCGCGCGGTCGCGCTTGGTGAAAAGCCGTTTCTGCCCATCACGGATGGGGAAAATCAGCTCTTTCGCCTCATAGAAACGCAGAGTGCGCGGGGTCACATCATAGGCCTCGCACATCTCGCGGATGGTCATAATCTTGTCGTTCATTCGTCTCTCCCGTGGGATGCGATCCGAAACGCAGATAGCGTCTGGGCATCACGATACAACGGGAGTTTACGTTTACGTAAACGATACGTCACGTCACTTTGTGGTGTGACGGAGGGTCATTTTTTGAACTGAACGGTTTAGACTGCTTTTTTCAGGGCTTCGGCTGTGTCATCGCGCAGTTGCTGCAATTCCTTGCGGGCCAGTTCCAGTTGCGCCTGCTGTTCGGCCAATTCCTTCAACTGCCCGTCCGCCATGACGATCCACGCCTCCATCTGGGCCGTTGTGCCCTCTTTTTCATAGATCAGAAGCCACTGGCGGATGTCTTCCAGTTGGAAGCCAAAGCGCCGTCCGCGCAGAATCAGTGTCATGCGCGCAATCTCTTTGGGGCCATAGAACCGCGACCGGCCTTCACGCTCGGGGGCGAGAAGCTCGATATATTCGTAATAGCGTAAGGTTCGCGGCGTCACATCGAACTTGGCGCACATTTCTTTAAAGCTTAGACGGGGTTCGGTCATGGTCATCCTCCACTTGGCGCGGAGGGTAGGGCGAAGTTTCAAGCAGGGCAACCAGCGCTCTTTACTGTGACGCCGCGATGTTCTCATATTCAGGGCGAATAGCAGGGAGACGGCAATGACCGCAGACAAGGCCAAGCTTGCGGCCCAGTTTATCGAGGCGATTCCGCATTCACGCGCGCTTGGGATGAAGCTGACCGGAATCGGGGATGGCGAAGCCACGATCGAAATGCCCTATAGCGAAAAGCTTATTGGCGATCCCGAAACAGGGGTGATCCACGGGGGCGCTGTCTCGGCGCTGATGGATACGTGTAGCGGCGCTGCCGTCATGAGCCATCCGGACGGGCCAAGGGCCACCGCGACTATCGATCTGCGGATCGATTATATGCGTGCCGCAACGCCCGGTCAGACCATCCGCACGCGGGCCTATTGTTATCATGTGACCCGCGCTGTGGCCTTTGTCCGCGCCGAGGCTGTGGATGATGACGCCGACCGTCCTGTGGCCACCGCCACCGGTGCCTTTACCTTCGAGAGGTCCAAAGCATGAGCCGGCCCCGTCCCGAACCCGTTCAGGTCGTCAAGCAGCGGCGCGACGCGGCGCTGGCCGCTTTGGTGGCGCGTGTGCCCTACATCCAGTTTCTGGGCGTGACCTTTGACCGCCGCGGGGATGAGCTGACCGCCATTATGCACTATGATGACAAGCTGATCGGCAATCCCATGCTGCCTGCCATCCACGGCGGGGCCACGGCAGCCTTTCTGGAAACCACCGCCATCATCGAGCTTGGCTGGAACCAGATCTGGCAGGAGATCGAGACTGAGGGCAATGAACTGCCCCCCCTGCGCCTGCCGCGGACCATCGATTTTACCGTGGACTATCTGCGCTCTGGCCTGCCACGGGATGCTTATGCGCGGGCGCGGATCAACCGCGTGGGTCGCCGCTATGCCAGCGTCCACGTCGAGGCATGGCAGGACAATCGCGATAAGCTGTTCGCGCAGGCCACTGGCCACTTCATGATGCCGCAACTGAATGACTGAGACGCTGCGCGAGGTCACGCACCGCCGCGTTCTGAAGATCGCGGCGCCGATTGTGCTGTCGAATGCCACGGTGCCGATCTTAGGCGCGGTGGATACCGGCGTTGTCGGGCAGATGGGGCTGGCCGCGCCGATTGGGGCAGTGGGCGTGGGCGCGGTGATGCTGACCAGCGTCTACTGGATCTTCGGCTTTCTGCGCATGGGAACAACCGGCTTTGTCAGTCAGGCCGCAGGGGCAGGGGATCGGTCCGAGGTGGCCGCTCTTTTGACCCGCGTGCTGATGATCGCTTTGGTCGGAGGCCTTGCCCTGATCGCGTTGCAAGAGCTGATCTTTGATCTGGGGTTCCGGCTGGCCCCAGCCTCGGACGAAGTTGAAACACTGGCCCGCCAGTATATGTCCATCCGCATCTGGTCCGCACCTGCGCCGATTGCCCTTTACGGCATCACCGGTTGGCTGATCGCGCAAGAGCGGACGCGGGGCGTGCTGGTCATCCAGCTTTTGATGAACGGCATGAACATCCTGCTGGATTTGCTGTTCGTGCTGAAACTGGGCTGGGGCGTGCAAGGGGTGGCCTATGCCACGCTGCTGGCAGAACTGTCCGGTCTGGCCGTGGGCCTTTGGCTGTGCCGTGCGGCGTTCAACGTGCCTGCGTGGCGCGACTGGCCGCGAGTCTTTGACACTGCGCGCCTGCGCCAGATGGCTTTGGTGAATACGGACATCCTGATCCGCTCGGCCCTGTTGCAAGGTATCTTTGTCAGCTTTATCTTCCTTAGTTCGGACTTTGGCGATGTGTCACTGGCCGCCAACCAGGTGCTGTTGCAGTTCCTGAGCATCACCGCCTATGCGCTGGACGGTTTCGCCTTTGCCGCCGAGGCGCTGGTGGGTGTGGCCTTCGGTGCAGGCAGCGTGTCCCATCTGCGCAAAGGGGCGGTCTATGCCTCGGTCTGGGCGGCGGGGGCGTCGGCGCTAATGGCGCTGGCATTTGCACTGGCAGGGGGCTGGATCATCGATTTGATGGCCAAAGCGCCTGACGTGCAAGAGGCGGCCCGTATCTATCTGCCGTGGATGGTCGCCGCGCCTTTGGCGGGGGTGGCCGCGTGGATGCTGGACGGCATCTTTATCGGCGCGACCCGCAGTCAGGACATGCGCAACATGATGGTGGTCAGCTTTCTGATCTATGTGGGCGCGGTGCTGGTGCTGGTGCCGGTGTTTGACAATCATGGCCTATGGATGGCGATGCTGATCAGCTTTGTCGTGCGGGGCATCACACTGGGTTTGCGCTATCCCGCGCTAGAACTCGCCGCCCTGAAATAGCAAAACGCCGCGCGGGTGGCGCGGCGTTTCATCATTCTGGTAGGGCGCGTTACAGCCAGTCGCCGCGACCCGATCCCACCGCTTGGCCGATGTTGCCAAAGCCGTCGCGCAGCAGGAAACCGTCCAGCCCTTCAAGGATGTCTTCCACCAGCGAAAGCCCCTCATAGACCAGCGCCGAGTAGATCTGCAGCGCCGAGGCTCCTGCGCGGATTTTGGCATAGGCTTGCTCGGCGTTGCCGATGCCGCCCACACCGACCAGCGGGATTTTCCCTTCGGTCAGCACAGACAGTTGTGCCAGAACGCGGGTGGATTTTTCAAACAGAGGCTGCCCCGACAGACCGCCCATCTCACCGGCGTGGGGGCTTTTCAGACCGTCACGGGACAGGGTGGTGTTGGTGGCGATGATCGCCGACAGCTTGGCCTCAATGGCGACCTCTGCGATCTCGGCCAATGCATCGTGGTCCAGATCGGGGGCGATCTTCAGGAAGATCGGGATCGGTTTTTCCAGACCCGCGTTCGCCTCCATCACACCGGCCAGCAGAGCCGACAGTGCCTCGCGTCCTTGTAGGTCGCGCAGCTTTTGGGTGTTCGGAGAGCTGACGTTCACTGTCGCAAAATCCAGATATTGGCCGCATTTCGCCAGCACCTTGGCATAATCGCCCGCGCGGTCGTCACTGTCCTTGTTCGCACCAAGGTTCAGACCGATCACTGCGTCTTTGGGACGGTTCGCCAGACGCTCGGCCGCGACAACCATGCCTTCGTTGTTAAATCCAAAGCGGTTGATGACGCCTTTGTCTTCGCTCAGGCGGAACAGACGCGGGCGGGCGTTGCCCGGCTGGGCGCGGGGCGTGATGGCACCCACCTCAAGAAATCCGAAGCCCACCTTGGACAGCGGCGCCAGCGCCACGGCATTCTTGTCGAAGCCTGCCGCCAGACCCAAAGGGTTGGCCAGCGAAAGACCTGCCAGCTTGGTGGTCAGACGCGGAGACTTCACCACACCAGGGCGCGGGGCCAGTCCCGATTGAAGTGCTTTCAAAGCCAGACCGTGGGCGGCCTCGGGGTCGAACGAACGGATCGCCCGCATTCCGATCTTTTCGATCAGCTTCATGTCATGTCCTCGGGGAATTGATGCAGCCCGTCGGGGCCAAGGGGCAGGGGCTTGTGCCAGAGGACGTCGTCCATCTGTAACGCGCGGTAAAGATGGGGGAACAGCGCGCCGCCACGCGACGGCTCCCAGCGCAGGTCACCATCCATCCTGTCGGTCTCTACCGCCAGCAACACCAGTCCTTCGGCACCTGCGAAATGCTTGGCCGCTGTCTCGGCCGCCTGTTTGGCGGTCGAGAAATGGATATAGCCGTCCGTGACATCCACCGGCGCGCCGATGGTCTCGCCCTGAGACTGCAAAAGGGCCCACTCGGGGGCGCGAAAGATCTTGTAAATCAGCATATGGCGGTGATGACCCCTGCGCGTCCCCACGTCAAGTTCACAAAGGTGTCGTCGATTGAGAGCTAATGCCTTTAGCATCACCCCATTGGACTGAGTCGAAAGAAAGGTTTTCTAATGATCCGTCTGTTTACGACCAGCGCAGCGCTTGCTTTGGCTGCGTCTGCTGCAACTGCCGACTATTCACTGACCATCCTGCACACGAATGACTTTCATTCGCGGTTTGAGCCGATCAGCAAATACGACAGCACCTGTGGGGCCGAAGATAATGCCGAAGGTAAATGCTTTGGCGGCTCTGCCCGATTGGTGACCGCGCTAGAGGCCGCCCGCGCCCGTAGTAACAACTCGGTCCTGTTCGATGGCGGAGACCAGTTTCAGGGCACGCTGTTCTACACCTACTATAAAGGCAAGCTTGCCGCCGAGATGATGAACAAGATGGGTTACGACGGCATGACCGTCGGTAACCACGAATTCGACGACGGCCCCGAAGTGCTGGCAGGCTTCATGGATGCGGTGACCTTCCCCGTCCTGATGTCGAACGCCGATGTGTCGATGGAGCCTGCTCTGGCGGGCAAGCTGCAGAAATCTACCGTGATTGAGCGGGGCGGCGAAAAGATCGGCCTGATCGGCCTGACGCCGCAGGATACCGATGAGCTGGCCTCGCCCGGCAAGAACGTTGTCTTCACCGATCCGGTGCAGGCTGTTCAGGGCGAAGTGGACAAGCTGACCGCAGAAGGCGTGAACAAGATCATCGTCCTGTCACATTCGGGCTATGCTGTGGACAAACGCGTCGCGGCTGAGACCACTGGTGTCGACGTGATCGTTGGTGGTCACAGCAACACCCTGCTGGGCGACATGGAAGGCGCTGAAGGCCCCTATCCGACCGTCGTCAACGGCACGCAGATCCTGTCGGCCTACGCTTACGGCAAGTTCCTGGGCGAGCTGAACGTGACCTTCGATGATGAAGGCAATATTCTTGAGGCCTCGGGCCAGCCGATCATCATGGACGCTGCCGTCACCGAAGATGAGGCTACCGTTGCCCGCATCACCGAAGCTGCCGCGCCTCTGGAAGAGATCCGCAACAAGGTTGTGGCCGAATCCGCCGAAGCCATCGACGGAGATCGGAATTCCTGCCGCGCAGGCGAATGCCAGATGGGTAACCTTGTTGCCGACGCCATGCTGGCGCGTGTGAAGGATCAAGGTATCCAGATCGCGATCCAGAACGGTGGTGGCGTCCGCGCCAGCATCGATGCTGGCGAAGTGACCATGGGCGAAGTGCTGACCGTACTGCCGTTCCAGAACACTCTCTCGACCTTCCAGGTCAGTGGCGCAACAATCATTGAGGCGCTCGAGAACGGGGTCAGCCAGGTCGAGGAAGGTGCAGGCCGCTTCCCGCAGGTCTCGGGCCTCAGCTTCAAATTCGATGCTGCCGCAGAGCCGGGCAAACGCGTCAGCGATGTGATGGTCGGCGACGCACCGATTGACCCCGCGGCGACCTACGGTGTTGTTTCGAACAACTACGTTCGTAACGGCGGCGACGGGTTCAAAATGTTCGTTGATGCAGAAAATGCCTATGATTTCGGCCCTGATCTAGCGGATGTCGTGGCGGAATACATCGCGGCGCAAGGCCCTTATAAGCCCTACACCGACGGCCGTATCAGCGCGAAGTGATCGCACTGCAATCGCAATTTCTCGGGCCGCACTTGAGGGTGCGGCCTGTTTTATTTGAGTATTTGAGCAATAAAGAAGCGGTGGTGGACTTCTTTATTGCTTAAATACTCATAGTAGCTGCAGTGAAGCGGCTAAGCGCGGAAGGTCGGGGCCATGTGCGGAAGATTTTCGATCACAATTCCCGAAGAGGCGATGGTGCAGATATTTGATGCTCTGCCAGCCAACGACTTGCCTAGGGCACCGAATTTCAATGTCTGTCCGACCAATGATGTTGCTGTGGTACTGGCCGGAGAGCGGCGCAGGTTGGTGTCTATGCGCTGGGGGTTTATTCCCAAGTGGTACAAGTCGCCCACCGACGGGCCTCTCTTAATCAACGCAAGGGCAGAGACAATCGCTGAAAAGCCGGCCTTCCGCGAGGCGTGCAGGCAGCGGCGGTGTATTTTGCCGGTAAGCGGGTTTTATGAATGGACCAAGACGCCTGATGGAAAGCGGTTGCCTTGGTATATTTTTCGAACAGATCGCGCTCCGCTGGCCTTTGCAGGTGTCTGGCAAGAGTGGGAAGGGCCTGAGGGGCCGACCCGCACTTGCGCTATTGTGACTTGTGCGGCGAATGAGGGGATGTCTGCGATTCATCACCGCATGCCTGTTGTGCTAGAGCCGGAAAATTTTGCGCTATGGTTGGGCGAAAAGGGCCACGGTGCCGCGCCTTTGATGCGTCCGGCAGCTGAAGAGGTTTTGCGATGGTACCGCGTTGATCCGGCGGTGAATTCTAACCGCGCCGAAGGGCCGGAATTGATTGAACCGATCCCTTGACCTCGTCCTTGCCATGGCATACCTACAGGCGGAGCGCGGGCGTTGTGTAGTGGTAAGACCTTAGCCTTCCAAGCTAATGACGCGGGTTCGATTCCCGCCGCCCGCTCCAAAAAATCCCAAAATTTAAGATGTTTCGATTGTTTTGGCGGGTTCCTTGCGCGCGGACTTCTGTCCTGAAGTCCCGTGTAGGTTTGGGCAGGTCATAGTCGGTATGGGTTCGCCTTATTGTGATGGTTTGGGCACAGGCACTTGTTGCTTTTCGGGTGCTGGCGATTTATCCTGATAGAAATTGTAAGACTTTGAGAAGCGCAATGAAAACCTTCACGATTTTTCGAACCGACAACGCAAGCCGCTATTTGCAGCAGCTGTGCAAACACTTTCAGCACAAGACCGAAGTCGCCTTTACAGCCACCGAAGGGCGCTGTGTTTTTGACGTGGCGACGGCCCAGATGATTGCGGGGGACGATCTGTTGAAAGTCACCATCGAGGCAGAGGACGCAGCGGGTCTGGAGCGTGGCCAGAACGTGATCTGGAAGCATCTGGAGCGCTTTGCGTTTCGCGAATCCCTTCCTGCACCAGACTGGCAGATGGTCTGAACTACGCCGTGTTTCCTGCGGTAGTGACGTTCTTCACGCACTGAGTGCTTGACCCGCCACCCCCCGACGGCCATGTAACCTGCGTTATTCCGGAGGACCCATGGCCCGCAGACCCGCATCCAGTGCTTCTTTACCCGAACGTGAAAAATCCAAGCGTGTGGGGGCTCTTCGGTCATTGCTGCCGTTCATCATGCCCTATCGCGGGTTGGTGGTGCTGGCGATGGTGGCGCTTGTTCTGACGGCGGGGATCTCGTTGATGTTGCCGCTCGCGGTGCGCCGCGTGGTGGACAACTTTGGCGTGACCGATGGGGCAATGCTGAACCTTTATTTCGGCTCGGCGCTGGCTTTGGCGGGGCTTTTGGCCCTTGGCACTGCGGCCCGCTATGCCTTGGTCACCCGTCTTGGCGAACGTGTGGTGGCCGATATCCGCAAGGCGGTGTTCGACCGGATGGTGGGCATGAGCCCCACCTTCTATGAGAACATCATGACCGGCGAGGTTCTGAGCCGTATTACCACGGACACGACACTGATCCTGTCGGTCATCGGCTCGTCCATCAGTGTCGCGCTGCGCAATGTGCTGATCCTCTTTGGTGGTCTGATCCTGATGTTGGCGACCTCGGCCAAGCTGACTGGTCTGGTGCTGCTGATTGTGCCGCTGGTGCTGGTGCCGATCCTGACGCTGGGGCGCAAGCTGCGTGTCCTGAGTCGTGAAAATCAGGACTGGATCGCGGCAAGCTCGGGCGAGGCGTCAGAGGTGTTGCTGTCGGTCCAGACCGTGCAGGCCTTTACCGCCGAGAGCAAAAGCCGTGGCCGGTTCTCTGAAGTGACCGAGAAATCCTATGATGCGGCCCGTCGCCGGATTACCACGCGTGCCTTTATGACGGCGATCGTGATCTTTCTGGTCTTTGCGGGCGTTGTGGGCGTGCTGTGGATCGGGGCGCTGGATGTACGGGCAGGGGGCATGTCTGCCGGTGCGCTGATCCAGTTCGTGATCTACTCGGTCATGGTTGCGGGCTCTGTCGGGGCTTTGTCCGAAATCTGGAGCGAATTGCAGCGTGCCGCTGGCGCGACCGAGCGTCTGGTTGAGCTGCTGAATGCCGAAGATACTGTGACCGATCCTGCGCAGCCTGCCGCGCTGGCAAAGCCTGTGCGTGGGGCGATTACGTTTGATGACGTGAGCTTTGTCTATCCTGCCCGCCCGAATGCCCCTGCGTTGAACAATGTCACGCTGGATGTGGCCCCGGGCGAGACTGTGGCGCTGGTCGGCCCTTCGGGTGCGGGGAAATCCACGGTGATCCAGTTGCTTGAGCGTTTTTATGATCCGACCGCGGGGCAAATCCTGCTGGATGGTGTGGCGCTGACCGATTTGGACCGTGATGCCTTCCGCCGCGAGATGGCGCTGGTGCCGCAGGATCCGGTGATCTTTGCGGCCTCGGCCCGTGAGAACATCCGCTTTGGTCGCCCCGATGCCAGTGATGCGCAGGTTGAAGCTGCCGCAGAAGCCGCTGCCGCCCATGAGTTTATCGCTGCGCTGCCTGACGGGTATGACACCTATGTGGGCGAGCGGGGCGTGATGCTGTCAGGTGGTCAGAAGCAGCGCATCGCCATTGCCCGCGCCATCCTTCGGGATGCGCCGGTACTGCTGCTGGATGAGGCCACCAGCGCCCTAGACGCAGAATCAGAGCGACTGGTGCAACAGGCCGTGGACGAGCTGTCCAAGAACCGGACCACCATCGTTGTGGCGCACCGTCTGGCCACGGTGAAGAAGGCCGACCGGATCGTTGTCATGGAAGAGGGGCGCATCGTTGCCCAAGGAAAACATGACGCATTGGTTGCCGAAGGTGGCCTTTACGCCCGCTTGGCCCGACTGCAATTTACAGATGGTCTGGCTGCGGAGTAACGCTACGGCGCAAAGCTGACTCTTTCGTTGCGTCAGCCTTGCGCCAACGCAATAGACACCTCATCCTTATAGAGAGGAACAAAAACGGGGTCCGGACCAACGGGCCGGGGAGGATTTATGACCTTTGCTTCTGTAAAGGATCGCACGGATATCGAAGCCGAAAAGTCATGGGCTGACCGCAACGTCGCCCGGACCATCCATGATTTCATCGCCAACGCCAAAGACCAGCACGGCCATCGCCCTGCGGTGAGTTTCCAGCTGACGTCCGATCCTTCTGATAAGGGCGAGACGCTGACGTGGTCCGAACTGTATGGCAAAGTGTGTCAAACCGCGAACTTGCTGCGCAGCCTTGGCATCGGGCCGACCGATACGGTGGCCTTCCTGCTGCCCAACAGCAACGAGACTGTTTTCACGCTGCTCGGGGGCATGGTTGCGGGCATTGTGAACCCGATCAATCCGCTGCTGGAGCCTGAGCAGATCAGCGCGATCCTGCGCGAAACGAACGCCAAGGTGCTGGTCACCCTGCGCAGCTTCCCCAAGACGGACATCGCCCAGAAAGCCGCCGAGGCCGTCAAGCACGCGCCGAATGTCCATACGGTGCTTGAGATTGACCTGCTGCGCTATCTGAGCCCGCCTAAGTCGTGGATCGTGCCGTTGATCCGCCCCAAGGCGCCGGACTA
>JAYZYX010000147.1:0-3040 GCA_036139795.1 Pseudomonadota bacterium
AGTCATAATTTGTCTCCGATTAGAAATTCAGCGGCGCGGTCCAGACGAATATGGGGCGGACCGTCACCGGGGCGCAAAGTCAGCGCGGCAGGGGCAAAGCGCATGGCCTCAAAATCCCCTTCCAGCCAGCTTTTCTGGTCATTGCCAAGCAAAATACGGGGGTCGGCAGGCAATTCACCGGGGTAGAGGGCCGCCATGCGGCCATCCTCCAAAAGCCGTCCGCGCACCACATCCAGCGACTGGCCATCATAGGCGCGGGTCTCTTCGGTGGTGGCCCGCAAGGCCGCCAGCGACATGGCCGAGGTTTCAGCCCCCGCGAAGCGGGCGCGTTCGCGGGCGTCACGGGTCAATTCCTCGATGATCGCGGTCAAGCGCTGGTGCTGGCTGTGGTGCAGATGGTCGGCCTTGGTGGCGGCGAACAGGATTTTTTCCACCCGCTTGCCCATCAAAAGCTGGGTCAGAAAGGCATTCCTGCCGGGCCGGAAGGTGGACAGGATACCCTGCATCGCATCGCGCATGTCCTGCACAGCCTCTGGCCCCCGATGCAGAGCCCCCAGCACATCCACCAGCACCACCTGCCGGTCGATGCGGGCAAAGTGATCACGGAAGAAGGGGCGCACAACTTGGGCTTTATAGGCCTCAAACCGGTGCTCCATCGTGGCATAAAGACTGCGGCGGCCCGCTTTCGCCACCTCTGGCAGCGGCGCAAAGGTCAGCACGGGCGAGCCAGCCAGATCACCGGGCAACAAAAAACGCCCCGGTGTGCAGTCCGAGAACCCCTCAAGCCGCGCGGCATTCAGATAGGCAGAAAAGCGGCGTGCCAGTTCCTGCGCGTCAGTCTCGTTCAGGTCAACGGTGCTGTCGGTGCCATCGGCCAGCGCCAGATAGGGTTCACCCAAGGGCCGACGGCGCAGGCGGTGCAGGACATCGGCGGACCACTGGGCATAGGTCTGATCCAGCAGCGCCAGATCCAGCAGCCATTCGCCAGGGTAATCCACAATATCCAGATGAATGGTGCGCGGTCCCGACAGTCCGCCCAAAAGCCCCGAAGGTTGCACCCGCAAAGACAGGCGCAATTCACTGACCGCCCGCGTGCTATCCGGCCAGCGCGGATTGGCCGAGGTCAGATCGGCCAGATGCGCCTCATAGTCAAAGCGCGGCACGGTCATATCGGGCTGGGGCCGCAGATAGGCCGCCAGAATGCGCCCCTCCGCAGCAGCGGTCAGATGGCCCATACGCCCGCGATCCAGCAGGTTCGCCACCAGCGAGGTGATGAAAACCGTCTTACCGGCCCGCGCCAGACCCGTCACACCCAGCCGGATCACCGGCTCGAACAGGGTCTCGCTGACCGTGTCGGTGAGGGTGTCGACGCTGCGCGCCAGCTCGTCTGCGATGCGACCGATAAACAATAAGGGGCCTCCTGCGGGGGTTCGTTCCTTAGTTAAGCACTGCACTGCGGCGAAACCAGAGGGGGAATACCATTCCGCCGCGCTTGCTCTGCACGGCGCAGAGGGCTACATGGCGGCCATGCCCAGATATGCTTTACTTGTCGAATATGATGGCGCGCCCTTTGCCGGATGGCAGCGGCAGGCCGACCAGCCCTCGGTTCAGGGGGCGATCGAGGCGGCTTTGGCCAAGCTGGAAAGGCGCGAGCATACCATCGCCGCCGCTGGCCGCACTGACGCAGGCGTTCACGCCTATGGTCAGGTGGCCCATTGCGACATGGAAAAGGATTGGGACCCGTTCCGCCTGTCCGAGGCCCTGAACCACCACCTCAAGCCCCTGCCCGTGGCGATCCGCGATTGCCGCCGTGTGGGCGACGACTGGCACGCCCGTTTTTCGGCCTATGAGCGGCAGTACATCTTTCGCCTGCTGAACCGCCGTGCGCCCGCGACGCATCTGAAGGGCTATGTCTGGCAAGTGGCCCATCCGCTAGAGTTGGAGCCCATGCAAGAGGCGGCGAACATGCTGCTGGGTCTGCATGATTTCACCACTTTCCGGGCATCCATCTGCCAAGCGGCCTCGCCCGTTAAAACGCTGGACAAATTCGACATCGAAAAGATCGAGACCGAAAGCGGGACTGAATTCCGCTTTCATCTGGCCGCCCGTAGCTTCCTGCACAATCAGGTGCGCAGCTTTGTCGGCACGCTTGAACGTGTGGGCGCAGGATCGTGGCAGCCCGAGGACGTGCGCACCGCACTAGAGGCTTGTGACCGCGCCGCTTGCGGCCCCGTCAGCCCGCCGCAGGGGCTGTATCTGTCCAAGGTCGGCTATCCGGAAAATCCGTTCGATCTGTAAGAGCAAATGCAAAAGGGCGCCCTAGGTGGCGCCCTTTATGTTTCAGATCGCGACCAGATGGTTGTCCCAACTGTAATCGCCATCCACCAGAACCACATGACCGCCGTCCGCGCCCCCTTCCAGCACACCGCCTTTGACCGTGACGATGAACCGCTCGCCAAAGCGGGCAACGCCGCTGGCCTCTGGCAGGGCCTGACCATTCAACGGCGCGCCGGTTGTCCCGTCGAAAAAGATCACATGGCCGCCTTTCGGCCCTGTCACCGCGATCTGGCTGCCATCGGCGGATAGGGCAATACTGCCCGCGTATTGCTTCAAAGCGCGGGTCTCGGGGTGATCAAAGAACTGCAACGCCTCGCCCCGCCGGTGGCTGGCCATCAAGGGCACCGCTTGCAGGGGATTGCCCTGCCATTGCAGCGCGATCACCACCCGCCCCGAGGCATCCGCCGCGATGTGCCGGATCGAGTTCAGGCGCATGTCAGCAGGCGGTTCGACCTGATCAATGATCGCCCCTTTGGCATCCAGATAGGTCAGGTTGGGCTGCATGGTGGGAATATTCAGCACCGCCCGCTCATAGTCAGGGTGGGTCTGCATCCCGCCATTGGCCACGGCAAAGCCGCCGTCATCCATGCGGATCATCTCATGGGGGCCGATCCCGCCCGAGGGCAGCTCGCCAATCCGCTTGTAACCGTCGGTAGCGTCCCAAACCCCTAGTCGCCCGTCGGGAATGTCATAGGCAGTCTCG
>JAYZYX010000148.1:0-27574 GCA_036139795.1 Pseudomonadota bacterium
CCGTGTCGCCCGGACTGGCGGCGGTTTTATCTACGCGCAGCAGTACCTTGCGGCCTACCATCAGCTCGGCCAGCTGTTCGGGGCTGGTCTCGGCGGTTTTGACTGTGGCGGTCATCTGGCCACGGCGCATAACGCTGACTGTGTCGGTGATCTCCATGATTTCCCGCAGCTTGTGGGTAATCAGGATGATGGTTTTGCCTTCGCGCCGCAGGTTCTCAAGGATGCGGAACAGGTGGTCGGCCTCGGCGGGGGTCAGCACGCCGGTCGGCTCGTCCAGGATCAGGATTTCGGCCTGACGGTACAGCGCCTTGAGGATTTCCACGCGCTGCTGGTGTCCGACGCTCAAATCCTCGACCACCGCATCGGGATTGACGTTCAGTTCATATTCTTTGGCCAGCGCGGTCAGTTCCTTGCGCGCCTTGGCCAGTGAGGGACGCAAGAGCGCGCCATCCTCGGCCCCGAGAATGACGTTCTCAAGGACAGTGAAATTCTGCACCAGCTTGAAGTGCTGGAAGACCATGCCGATGCCCGCCGCGATGGCGGTCTGGCTGTCGGTGATGTTCTTTTTATCGCCGTTGATGAAAATCTCGCCCTTATCGGCTTTGTAAAAGCCGTAGAGGATCGACATCAGGGTCGATTTGCCCGCGCCGTTTTCCCCGATGATCCCGTGGATCGTTCCGGGCATTACCCTGATCGAGATGTCCTTGTTCGCTTGCACCGGCCCGAAAGCCTTCGAGATGCCCCTCAGCTCGATTGCCGGAGCGCGGGACGCATCAGGGGCGACCATCTCTGGCCGCCCCGTCTGTTGGTTGTCCACCATCTGTCCGCTTACTCGACGGGGCAGGCGCTGTCAGCCATGTAGTCATGAACCAGCAGCTCGCCGCTGGCGATCTTGGCTGCGGCCTCATCGACGCTGGCTTTCATTTCGTCGGTGACCAGATCGGCGTTGAATTCATCCATTGCGTAGCCGATGCCGCCGTTTGCGATACCCATGACCTGAATGCCAGTGGCTAGGTCGGTGCCGTCTTTGAAGGCGTCATAAACAGCATTGTCCACGCGCTTGAGCATCGAGGTCAGGACGTGACCGGGGAACATGTAGTTCTGGTTGCTGTCCACGCCGATGCCGTAGATGCCTGCATCCGCTGCGGCCTGCAGAACACCTACACCGGTGCCGCCTGCTGCGTGGTAAACCACATCTGCGCCTTGTGCGATCTGGGCTTTGGTAAGCTCGCCGCCTTTAACGGGGTCACCCCACGCGGCGGGGGTGGTGCCGGTCATGTTCTGGATGACGGTCGCATCGGGGTTCACGGCTTTTACGCCCTGAACGTAACCACAGGCGAATTTGCGAATCAGCGGGATGTCCATGCCGCCCACAAAGCCTACAACGCCGCTGGCCGATTTCTCGGCAGCCATCATGCCCACCAGATACGAGCCTTCGTGTTCGTTGAACACGACCGAGCGCACGTTGTCGCCGGGGGTGACCATGTCGATGATGACGAATTTGGTGTCGGGATAGTCTGCTGCGACTTCTTCCAGTGCGCTGCCAAAGGCAAAGCCTGCCATTACAACAGGGTTTGCACCCGATTCAGCAAAGCGGCGCAGGGCCTGCTCGCGCTGCGCTTCGGACTGCAGTTCGATTTCGCGGAACGACTCGCCGGTTTCTTCGGCCCACTTCTGAGCGCCATTAAAGGCCGCCTCGTTGAAGCTTTTGTCGAACTTGCCGCCAAGGTCAAAGATCAGGGCGGGTTCAGCGGCCGCAGCGCCTGCGGTCAGGGCCAGCGCGGCGGCTGCGCCGAAAAATTTGTGCATAAGGGTCATAAGACTCTCCTGTTGGATGCGCACGCGACAGGTTCGATTGGTGTCACGTCTCTGGGCCGGGACTCTCGGTCCCGGTTCTATTCCAATTTAGTGCGCAGCCTTACCGGAGGGTCAACTGGTTTTTGATCATTTGGTCATATGACCAAGCGTTCAGAGTGCAAAAGTTCGTGTCATCACCAATGCGTCGGCTTTCCGGCCGTCTTGCAGGTGGTAGTAGGCCTTACGAGTGCCCGCCTTTTCCCAGCCTTCCGTTAAGTAAAGCGTTATGGCTGCGGTGTTTTCTGCCATCACTTCCAGAAAGCCCATCTCTGCGCCCATCGCCTGAGCGCGTTGGTGGAACGCTCGCAGATTGGCCCGCCCAAGGCCCTTCTTGCGATGATCGGGATCGGTCACGATCGTCAGCAGCTCTGCCTCATCGGCAATCACGCGGCCCAAGGCAAAACTCTTTTCGTCGCCACAGACAAAGCAGGCCTCATGGGCCAGAAAGCTATCAAATTCGGTATCGGACCACGGGCGCAGATCTTGCATCCCCTTGCGATGCAGCAAGGCCAAAGTTGCCGAATTCAAAGGCGCGGCGCTCATGGAATGATCTGGGGGGGCGCGTCTTTGGCCGGTGCCGCGTCGGCTGCCCGCAGATACAGGGGCACGGGGGCCTCGGTCTGGGTCATAGCGCGGGTCAGGGCGATGCGGGCGATCCGCTCGGCCAGATCCTCAGGCGAGGAGACCTCTGCGCAGGGGATCGCGTCATCATGCCCGTCAACTGTGGCCCGCATCAGGGGCACTTCGGGCGCACAGCCGAAACCTTGTTCATACAGTTGATCGCGTGGTGCGTTGACCACGGTCCGCACAGGGCGGGGAGCATCCAGCGCCAAAGCCTCAAGAGTTGAAACACCCACAGCCGGAATTTCCAGCGCCAAGGCCAGTCCCCGCGCTGCCGAGACAGAGATGCGAATGCCGGTAAAGTTTCCAGGCCCAACGCCCACGCCGATCACAGCCAGATCGGACCACGCACAGCCGCCCTCAGCCAGAACCTCTTCCAGCAGGGGCATCAGCCGTTCGGCCTGCCCACGGGACATGGCGTCCGCACGGGCCGCCACCAGCCGATCCCCTTGCAACAAAGCGGCCGCGCAATGCGCGGCCGATGTATCGAATGCCAGCGTCCAGACCATCGTTATACGGCGACGGGGCGGACTTCGGTGACTTCGGGAATGTAGTGACGCAGCAGGTTCTCGATCCCCATCTTCAGCGTCAAGGTGCTGCTGGGGCAACCGGCACAGGCGCCTTGCATGTGCAGATAAACAACGCCGCGCTCAAAGCCGTGAAAGGTGATATCGCCACCATCCTGAGCCACTGCAGGCCGCACGCGCGTATCCAGCAGTTCTTTGATCTGGCCGACGATCTCGGCATCTTCACCGGTATGCTCTGCATGGCCCGAACCTGCGGTCGCGCCATCGTCAATCACCGGTGCGCCGGACTGGAAATGCTCCATGATCGCGCCCAGAAGGCTGGGTTTGATGTGATCCCACTCAACCGCGTCCGCCTTGGTCACAGTGACAAAGTCATTGCCCAGAAAAACACCGGCCACACCGTCCACATCAAACAAGCGCTTTGCCAAGGGCGACTTGGAAGCACTGTCTTGGGTCGGAAAATCTGCGGTGCCCACTTCCAGCACGGCTTGGCCGGGCAGGAATTTCAGGGTCGCGGGGTTCGGGGTCGATTCGGTCTGGATGAACATGGGCGCCTCCGTTGCTTGCCTTGGATATGCGGACCCGTCAGCAAACTGTCAAGGTTTAGAATTATTCTAATAAGTTACCTGCATGCGTCAGGTGATGGCCTCAAGCCGCTCTTTGCTCATGTCGCCTGGCACAATGGTGATTGGAATGGGCAAGGTTCCCGCATTACGCGTCATCTGAGTGACCAGCGGACCGGGCCCGCCCTTGCCGGTCCCAGCCCCCAGAACCAGAACGCCCACTTCGGGGTCTTCCCGGACCTGAGCCAGAATTTCCGGCACCGGTTCCCCTTCGCGAATGATCAACTCGGGGTCCACATGCTGCTTGTCGCGCATCCACTTGGCAAAGACCTCGAAATGCGCCGTGATCCGCTCGCGCTCTTCCTGCCGCATGATGTCGCCGACACCGATCCAGTGGTTGAACTCATCGGGCGGAATAATCGACAGGATCGTCACGCCGCCACCCGTATGGGCAGCCCGCATGGCCGCAAAGCGCATAGCGTTCAGACACTCTCGGGAATCGTCCAATATGACCAGAAACTTGCGCATAAGCGGCCTCCAAACCTGAACAGAAACTTTGCACAAGCCCGAGCCGACTGGCAAGCACCTCCGGTCGCCCCTTCATCTTGGTCCAAATACCTCGGGGGTGAATTGGCCAAAGGCCAAGAGGGGGCAGCGCCCCCTCCTGACAGATCACTTAATCGCCCCGACGGGCAATTAGATTAGCGCCCGCGCAGCAGCCCTACGATGTCATAGGTCTGTTGCAGGATCGGCTCGGCGATCTCTTTCGCGCGATCCGCGCCCTGCAGCAGCAGGCGGTCGATTTCGGCGGGATCGTCCATCAGACGCTTCATCTCGCCCGAGATCGGAGCCAGCTTTTCAACCGCCAGATCGGCCAGCGCGGGTTTGAACTTGCCCCAGCCCTCGCCGCCGAACTCGGCAATCACGGCCTCGTTGGTCATATCGGCCAGAGCGGCGTAGATATTCACAAGGTTGCGCGCCTCGGGACGTTCGCTCAGACCATCAAGGGTCTCGGGCAGGGGCTCGGGATCGGTTTTGGCCTTTTTGAACTTCTTGGCGATGGTGTCCGCGTCATCGGTCATGTTGATGCGCTCCATGTCGGATTCGCCCGACTTGGACATCTTCTTGGACCCGTCGCGCAGGTTCATCACGCGGGTGGCGGGGCCTTCGATGATCGGTTCGCACAGGGGGAAGAAGTTCTCTGCCTTGAAGTCGTTGTTGAACTTGGTCGCGATGTCGCGGGTCAGTTCCACGTGCTGCTTCTGGTCCTCGCCCACGGGAACGTGGGTTGCGTGATACAGCAGAATGTCCGCCGCCATCAGCGAGGGATAGGCATAAAGACCCAGCGAGACTTTCTCGGCGTTCTTACCGGCCTTGTCCTTGAACTGGGTCATGCGGTTCATCCAGCCCACACGCGCGACACAGTTGAAGATCCAGCCCAGTTCCGCGTGCTGCGGGACAGCGGCCTGATTGAACAGGATCGATTTCGTCGGATCGATGCCTGAGGCAAGGAAACCGGCGGCAACTTCGCGCGTGGCATGTTTCAGCTCTGCGGGGTCTTGCCAGACGGTGATCGCATGCAGATCCACGACACAATAAATGGTCTCGTAGTCCTGTCCCTGCATGTCCACAAAGCGTTTGATCGCACCAAGGTAGTTCCCCAGTGTCAAACCGCCCGAAGGTTTAATCCCCGAAAAGACGCGGGGGGTATGGGTGGCTGCAGTCATCGGAATTCTCCGTCTGGATTTTAAGGCCTGCATCGCTTACCCCCTGCATAAAGGCCCAGTCAAGGAGCGCCCATGAGCGATCAGCCCCACCAAGGTCCCGTCAACCCGCTTCCACCGGTGATTGTCGCCCTGTTCTTTCTGATTTTCGGCATCGAGATCACCTTCTTCCTTGGCGAGAAGGGCATCATCGGCGGCCCCGCTGCGGTGGGCTGGCGTCTGGCGGCGCTTGAGGAATACGGTTTCTCGCCCAAGATTTTCTGGTGGATGATCGAGAATGGCGTCTACCCGCCAGAGCATCTCAAGCGGTTCCTGTCCTATGCCTTTGTGCATGCGAACTTTACCCACACGCTGTTTGTGGGCGTCTTCCTTCTGGCCTTGGGCAAGATGGTGGGCGAGGCCTTTGGCGCTGTCGCGACCCTCTTTATCTTTGTGCTTTCGGCCATCTGCGGTGCGGTGGTCTACGGGCTTGTTGTCGGCGGCGAGACTTGGCTGGTTGGCGGCTATCCCGCAGTCTACGGCCTGATCGGGGCCTTCACCTACATCCTCTGGCTGCGCCTTGGCCAGATGGGCGAGGCACAGGTGCGTGCCTTTTCGCTGATCGGGTTCTTGCTAGGTATCCAGTTGATCTTTGGCCTCCTGTTCGGCGGCCCGCCGGACTGGGTCGGCGATATCGGCGGTTTTGCCACCGGCTTTCTGGTGTCCTTCATCGTCAGCCCTGGCGGGTGGAGCAAAATTCTGGACAAGCTACGCCAGCGCTGAACGCGCTGGCTTTTTTCTTGGGGCGCGCCTTATTTGCGGCGGCGCATGTTCCGTTTCAACTCGGACAGTTTCAGGCCCCCTAGGCGGTCCACCACGATAAAGTAGGTGGCGATGCCGATGGTCACCAAGATCAGCAGCGCCAGATAGCGCAGGCCCCCTTGGTGCAACATGTCGTCAAGGAAGCGGCTGCACACCACTAGTATCACACCCATGAACAGGCTCGCGCCGATGATGCGGGGCAGGCGTGTGGCAAAACGGGCGTCAAGCTGTGCCGCCTCTCCCATCTTGCGCGAGAGGATCCAGAGGATGACCACACTGCTCCAACCGGCCAGTGTGGTGCCCCAAGCGGCAGCGATAAAGCCGATGTAAGGCGACAGGCCAATCGCGATCCCAGCGTTCACCACCATCGAGGCCAGTGCCACATAGAACGGACGCTTGGTGTCTTCGCGGGCAAAGAACAGGGGCTGTAGCACCTTTTGCAACACGAAGGACGGCAGGCCGATGCCATAGACCGCAACCGCAAGGGCGGTGTTGTGGGCATCCTCGGCACTGAAGGCTCCGCGCTGGAACAGGACGGTTACCAGAGGCGTCGCGATGGCCAGTAGGGCAACGGCGGCGGGGATGGTCAGGGCTAGGCTGATCTCGGCTGCGCGGTTCATGGCGTCCCGTCCGCCAGCCGTATCGCCCGCCCGCAGGCGGCGCGACAAGTCCGGCAGCAGCACGACACCAATCGCGATGCCGACCACGCCCAAAGGCAGCTGGTACAGGCGGTCTGCGTAGTTCAGCCAAGCCACCGCGCCGTCAAAGAAGCTGGCAACCTGACGACCAATCAGCAGGTTCACCTGCACCACCCCGCCCGCCAAAGCGGCAGGTGCGGCGATCAGTGCCAGACGTTTGACGTCCGGTGTCATGCGCGGCCAGTGGGGGATGATCCGGAAACCAGCGTTTGCGGCGCTTTTCCAGACGATGGCCAGTTGTGCGACACCTGCGACGGGCACCGCCCAACTCAGGGTCAGGCCGGGGTCCCAGTCAAAGACGCTGCCCGCACCCATCGCCAAAAGGAAGATCACGTTCAGCGCCACCGGCGCGGCAGCCGCTGCAAAGAACCGACCAAGCGAGTTCAGCACACCCGACAGCAGCGCCGCCAGCGAGATCAGCAGAATGTAGGGAAAGGCGATCCGGCCAAAGGTCACCGCCAGATCGAACCGCTCATCCGCTGCAAAGCCGCTGGCCATCGCCAGCACCAATGCGGGCATGAACAGTTGCGCCACCAGTGTGAACAGGATCAACACCGAGGCCAGCGCGCTGAAGGCGTCCGAGGCAAAGCCTTTAGGATCTTCGTCCCCTTCCAGCTTTTTCGAGAACATGGGCACGAAGGCCATGTTGAACGCCCCTTCTGCAAAGAAGCGGCGGAACATGTTCGGCAGGGAAAACGCGATCAGAAAGGCCTCGGCCACGGGGCCTGCGCCAAGCATCGCGGCAATCACGATGTCCCGCGCAAAGCCCAAGATGCGGCTGGCAAAGGTCCAGACGCCGACTGTCAGAAAGCCTGACATTAACCGGATGGGGTTCACGCAATTGCCCTTTCTACGCCCTTGTCGATCGCCTCACGCAGGCGTTTCTCCAAGGCTTCCCGTTTGCTCTGGCTGTAGAACTTCAGGCCGAACATGTCCTTCACATAGAAGGTATCGACCACCTGTTCCCCGTAAGTCGCGATGACCGCGCTACTGATGTAGATGTTGTTGTTACTCAGCGTGCGGGCCAGATCGTACAGCAGGCCGGGGCGGTCACGGGTGTCCACCTCAATGATCGTGTAGATCTCGGAGCCGTCGTTGTCGAAGGTGATCGAGGTCGGAACACGGAACGCCTTTTCCCGCTTTTTGAACTTGTCTTTGTCCTTCAGCGCCTGACCGGCCAGAACCTCGCCCTTGAGGATTTTAAGGATCATGGTGCGCAGGCGGGCCAGTCGGGATTCTTCATAGGGATGGCCTTCGGCATCCTGAACCCAGAACACGGCGGTCGCGTAGCCATCCTTGGAGGTGTAGGTCCGCGCATCCACAACGTTCGCCCCAACCAGTGCCAGCGCACCGGCAAGGCGGGCAAAGATGCCCGGGTGGTCTTGCATGGCAAAGCAGGCGCGGGTGGCGTCGCGGTCCGGATCAGGGTGCAGGTCGATGCGAATCTCATCGTCCTCCAAACCTTTGAGCAGGTTCGCGAAGATGACGTGGGTCTGCTGGGGCAGGCCCTGCCAATAGGGCGGATAGTGCCGCTTGGTCTCTTCGCGCAGGGCGGATTCAGTCCAATCCTTGAGCGACGCCCGCAGGGCGGATTTGGCTTCGTTCCCGCGGCTTTCGCGGTTCACTTCTTCCAGACCATGTTCCAGCGCCTTGGCGGTTTCCGCGTGCAACTGGCGCAGCAGCATGGCTTTCCAGTTGTTCCACGTGTTCGGGCCTACGCCGCGAATATCGCAGACGGTCAGAACGGTCAGCAGGTCCAGCCGCTTGCGGGTCTTTACCGCCTTGGCAAAAGCACGCACCGTCCGCGGGTCCGAGATATCGCGCTTCTGCGCCATGTCGGACATCAGAAGGTGATAGCGCACCAGCCATTCCACGGTTTCGCATTCCTCGCGCTTCAGCCCCAGACGCGGGGTGATCTTGCGGGAAATCTGCGCCCCGAGGACCGAGTGATCCTCTTTCCGGCCCTTGCCGATGTCATGCAGCAGCATCGCCACATACAGAACCTTGCGGTTGATGCCTTCGTCAAAGATCGAGGAGGCCAGCGGCAGCGGTTCGGTCAATTCCTGACGTTCGATCTGGGCCATCTGGCTGATGCACTGGATGGTATGCTCGTCCACGGTGTAGCTGTGGTACATGTTGAACTGCATCATCGCCACGATGGGGGCGAATTCGGGCATGAAGGCCGCCAGAACCCCAAGTTCGTTCATCCGGCGCAGAGCGCGTTCGGGGTTGCCCCGCTTCAGCAGCAGATCAAGGAAGATCTTGTTGGCTTCCTTGCTGTTGCGCAGCTCATCATCGATCAAGTGCAGGTTGGCCACCACCAGACGCATGGCGTTCGGGTGGATCAACAGGCCGGTCCGCAGGGCCTCGTCGAAGAGGTGCAGAAAGTTCACCGGCGCGCTGAGGAACAGCTTTTCGTCCTTGATGCCAAGACGATTGTTAATTTCGATGTAGTTGTCGCGCAGCTTCTTGCGGCGGCGGAAGAAGGTCGCAAGCGACGGGCCCGCTTTGGTGTGGGTGGCTTCCAGCGCGGTCAGGAAGATGCGGGTCAGATCGCCCACCGAAGTGGCATGGCGGAAGTAGTCCTGCATGAAATGTTCCACCGCGCGGCGGCCGCCGCCATCGGCGTAGCCCATGCGGCTGGCGACCTCGACCTGAAGGTCAAAGGTTAGCTGCTCGGTGGGACGGTTGGTCGCCAGATGCAGGTGGCAACGGGTCGCCCAGATGAAATCCTCGGCTTTTTCCAAGCGCTGGAATTCATCCTTGGTAAAGACGCCCAAGGGCACCAAATCGGCAGCATCGTTCACGCCATGCACATATTTGGCGATCCAGAACACCGATTGCAGATCGCGCAGGCCGCCTTTGCCTTCTTTGACGTTTGGCTCGACCACATAACGCTGGCCGCCCTGCTTTTCGTGGCGCAGGTCGCGCTCTTCCAGCTTGGCGGTGATGAATTCCCGCTCGGTGCCTTTGAACAGGTCATTACGCAGACGCTTGCGCAGGTCTTTGGCCAGCTCTTCATCGCCGTCCAGATAACGCTGTTCCAAAAGGGCGGTGCGGATGGTGAAATCCTCGCGGCCCAGTTTGATGCAGTCGCTGATGGTGCGGCTGGCATGGCCGACCTTCAGGCGCAAGTCCCACAGCAGGTAGAGCATCGATTCAATGACGCTCTCGGCCCAAGGGGTGATCTTGTAGGGGGTCAGGAACAACAGGTCCACGTCCGAGAACGGCGCCATGTCGCCCCGCCCGTAGCCGCCAACCGCAAGTACCGCCAGACGCTCGCCGCTGGTCGGGGTGGGCAGCGGATGCGCGTAATGGGTCGCGTATTTCAACACCGCATGGACAAGGCTATCGGTCAGGTAGGTATAGGCATGGGTTGTGGGGCGCGCCTGAAACGGTGAAGCCCCGAAGCGTTCGGCGATCATCGCACGACCGGCCTTCTGGGCGTCCATCAGAATTTTCAGTGTTTTGCTTCGCAGGGCGGATAGATCGCCACTTGCTTCTTCGGCGGCCTTTGCAATTTCGGCATCGACCGCCGCCCGGTCAAAGATAGCTTCGGCCGGGCAGATCAGATCTTCGTACATAATAGTCCTTTGGAAGGAATGCCGGTTCAGAAACCGGCACGCGCAAAGCTGCTTGGGGCAGAATCAATCACCATGATCTGCTTGTTCTGGATGGTTGCCACGGCCAAGCCGCGGTCATTGGTGCCATCGGGGTTCAGGCGGAAGATGCCGGTCACGCCTTCAAAGCCCTGTGCCTGCGTTAGCGACGGCTTGCTTAGCGCATCAGGGCGACCGCTGGCCACCAGCGCGCCGATTGCGGCAATCCCGTCATAGGCCAGACCGGCGATCGGGTGGGCCACGGTGCCGTACGTCGCCTGATAACGACCGTTGAACTGGGCAGTCCGGCTGGGATCAGGCAATGAAAACCAAGCCCCCTGAACGCCCGGCAGCTCCAGCGTTTGGGCTGGAATGTCCAGACGGGTCAGGCTGACGTACTGGGTGGTCTCGGGGCTCAGGCCGCTTTCGGGCAGAAGCTGGGTTAGCAGGGGAATGGTCCCGTCGGTGGTGCCGGTCAGGAACAGGGTGTCCGAGTTGGCCGCGCTGGCTTTGATCTGCGGAATCGCCGCGATCACCCCCTGCTGCGAGAATTCGTGACGCACCGCTGCATTTACCTGCATGCCTGCACGGCGGGCGGCGACAGAAACGGCGTTCTGACCCAATTCGCCTGCCAGATTGTCGGCGTAGACGACGGTGACGCTCTGTTTGCCTTGCGCTTTGGCGTAGGTCATCAGGCGGTTGGCCGAGGTCTGGAACAGCGGCCCCAGTACAAACACGTTGTTGCCTGCAATGGTGGCGTTATTCGAGAAGGCCAGCACGTTCACACCGCGCTGCGCGGCGATGACACCTACTGCGTTGGCCGCTTCTGCATAGACCGGTCCAAGGATGATCTCAGAGCCGTCATTCAGCGCAGTGGTTGCCGCCGAGGATGCGCCCGCCGCGCTGCCGCCGGTATTATAGACCTGCAACTGGATTTGGGCGCCTTGCAGGTCGGAAATCGCCATGCGGGCGGCGTTTTCCAATGCGGTTGCAAGGATGTCATCGCTGGGCTGGCCCGATCCTGCGGGCACCAGCAGCGCAACCTTTACGGGCTTGCTGGGTGCGGTGCGCGGGCCGGAGGGTGCGCTTAAATTTGTCATCCCCGGAGAACATGCCGCAACAGCAACAAGCGCAGCAGGAGCGATGGCAAGACGCGCCGCCTTGCACGCGGCTTTAAATAACTTGATTATTGTCACTTTCCGATCCCCCTGACACACAAGCCAATAACGAATGCTAATGCGGCGGATCATAAAGCAGAGGGGGCACGGGTCCAGTGGGTAATCATAGAATAGAAGCAATCGCTCCGGGCTTGCATTTTGTTGCAACACCTATCGGCAGCGCCCGCGATATCACATTGCGTGCATTGGACGTTTTGGCCTCGGCGGATGTACTGGTGGCCGAGGATACGCGTACGCTGCGTCACCTGATGGAAATCCACGGCATCCCGTTGGGGGACCGTCATCTGGTGGCCTATCATGATCATAACGGCCCGCAGGCCCGACCCAAAATCATGAAGGCGCTGGAAGAAGGTAAATCCGTCGCCTACGCGTCAGAAGCGGGCACCCCGTTGGTGGCCGATCCCGGTTTCCAATTGTCGAAAGAGGCGATTGCTGCAGGCTATCCTGTCCATGCCGCGCCAGGGGCCTCTGCGGTTCTGACTGCGCTGACCATTGCCGGTCTGCCGACAGACAAGTTCCTGTTTGCGGGCTTTTTGCCGAACACCTCCTCCCAGCGGAAAACCGCTCTGGCAGAGTTGGGCCAGATCCCCGCGACACTGGTTTTCTACGAATCGCCCAAGCGGGTGGCGGCGATGGTGCGCGATGCAGCAGAAGTTCTGGGCGCAGGTCGCTCCGCCGCGATTTGCCGTGAACTGACCAAGAAATTCGAGGAAACCCTGCGCGGCTCGCTGGGGGACCTAAGCGGTATTCTGGCAGAACGGACGCTGAAGGGCGAAGTCGTTGTGTTGATTGATCGCGGAAATCCTGCGGCCGTTAACGAAATCTCCATTGAACAGCAGCTAAAAGAGGCACTGACGACTATGTCTTTGCGTGATGCCAGTGAAGCGGTCGCAAATGCAAACGGCCTGCCGCGACGCAAGGTTTATCAAATGGCTCTGGGAATGGGGAAGGATGACGGATGAACGGACGGATGCGCTATGAAGCGGGCCTTGCAGCTGAAAATGTTGTTGCGGGCCAGTATCGCAATCAAGGCTATGACATTCTTGCCCGTCGTTGGCGCGGTCGTGCCGGTGAAATTGATATCGTCGCCAAAAGGGACGATGGTTTGGTGTTCATTGAGGTGAAGGCATCGAAAACCCACGATCAGGCAGCGCAGGCATTGGGCTATCGACAGCAACGCCGCCTTCTGTCGGCTGCAGAAGAATTTGCGGGGACACAGCCTGACGGGCTGCTTTCCCAAATGCGTGTGGATGTGGCTTTGATGGACCGTAGCGGGCAGGTCAGTATCCTTGAGAATGCGCTAATGGCGGCCTGAACCATTGCACTGGGGCTTCTTGCACGCCATGTATCATGGCAAACCTGCAGGAGATTTCGATGGCTCTGAAGATTGCCTTCATGATGGACCCGATCGGTCCGATCAATATTGACGCCGATAGCACATTCCGTCTGGCTGAAGAGGCGCAGGCCCGTGGGCATGAGCTGTTCTATTACACTCCGGACAACATGTATTACCGTGAGGGTCATGTTTTTGCACGGATGTCGTCGCTGACGGTACGTCGGGTGAAAGGTGATCACTTTGACCTTGGCGAAGAGAAAGAGGTCAATCTAGCGGATCTGGATGTGGTCTGGCTGCGTCAGGATCCGCCCTTTGACATGCACTACATCACCACAACCCATCTGCTAGAGCGTGTCCATCCTGATACGCTGGTTGTGAATGACCCGTTCTGGGTGCGTAATTGCCCCGAGAAATTGATGGTTCTGGATTTCCCCGAACTGACGCCGCCGACGATTATTGCGCGTGATCTGAAAGCCTTGCGCGATTTCAAGGAAAACCATGGGGATGTGATCCTGAAGCCGCTGTACGGCAACGGCGGTGCGGGTGTGTTCAAGCTGACCCGCGATGATCGCAATCTGGCCTCGCTGTTCGAAACCTTCACTGGTTTTTCCCGTGAGCCGCTGATCGTGCAGAAATTCCTGCCTGCAGTGTCCAAAGGCGACAAGCGCGTAATCCTGGTGGATGGCGAGCCTGTGGGCGCGATCAACCGCGTACCTGCCGCGGGTGAGACACGTAGCAACATGCATGTTGGCGGCCGTCCGGAAAAAGTCGGCCTGACGGAACGCGATCTGGAGATTTGCGCCACCATCGGCCCCCGCCTGAAAGAGCGTGGACTGGTCTTTGTGGGGATTGACGTCATTGGCGATTGGCTGACCGAGATCAACGTGACCTCGCCCACCGGCATTCAAGAGCTAGAGCGGTTCGACGGGGTCAATATCGCCGAGAAAATCTGGCAGGCGATCGAAGCCAAGCGGTCATGATTTGCGCGCGGGGGACAGGGTCAGCCTGAAACCTGCGGCTTCGGCGATGTGGTGGCGCTCGACATGGTCCGCGCCTTCCAGATCAGCGATTGTCCGCGCCACGCGCAAAATGCGGTGATAGCCACGGGCAGACAAGCCGATCTTTTCGGCAACCTTTGAAATCAGCGCCTGTCCTGCATCGTCGGGGCGGGCGATTTCCTCCAAGAGCTGGCCTTCGCAGTCTGCGTTGCTGCGCGTGTGATCAATGGCCTCATAGCGACGTTTCTGGATATCATGGGCCGCACTGACCCGTTCTGCTACGTCGCCCGAGGTTTCGCCGGACGCGGGCATTCCCAGATCGGTGTAGGATACAGGCGGCACTTCGACCCGTAGATCAAACCGATCCATCAGGGGGCCACTGATTTTGCCCAAATAATCAGCACCACAAGCGGGTGCCCGCGCGCAAGCGCGATCTGCTTCGGGCAGGTATCCGCAGCGGCAGGGGTTCGCTGCGGCGATCAGCGTCACGCGGCTGGGGTAGCGCACGTGTGCGTTGGCGCGGGCCACCATGACGCTGCCTGTCTCAAGGGGTTGGCGCAGGGTTTCCAACACCGAGCGGGGGAATTCCGGCAATTCATCCAGAAATAGAACGCCGTTGTGGGCTAGGCTGATCTCGCCCGGACCGGCGCTACGGCCACCTCCGACAATTGCTGCTTTTGATGCCGTGTGGTGCGGTTCGCGGAAGGGGCGTGTCCGCGATATTCCGCCGTGGTCCAAAAGTCCGGCGACCGAATGAATCATGCTGGTCTCGAGCGCTTCAGGCGCAGTGAGGGGCGGTAGAATGCCGGGCATCCGAGCGGCCAGCATGGATTTGCCAGAGCCTGGCGTGCCCATCATGAACAGGTGGTGGCGTCCAGCGGCGGCAATTTCCAGCGCACGTTTTGCCCGTTCCTGTCCCTTCACATCGCGTAAACACAGATGCTGTGAAGCATGGGTCGCGTCGCCCGGCGCTGCAGGGGGGAGCAGTCCCTGCCCGGTGTAATGCCTTAAAATCGTTGCCAGATCACGGGCGGCAATCACCTCGGCGTTGCCGACCCATGCCGCTTCCGAGCCGCAGGCGGCGGGGCAAAGCAGGGTCTTGTCTTCCTCGGCTGCGGTCATGGCGGCGGGCAGGGCACCCGGCACCGGGATCAAGCCGCCGTCCAAGGATAATTCTCCCAAGGCAACGGTGCTTTCTGCAGCGTCAGTCGGGATGATCTCCAATGCGGCCAACAGGGCCAATGCGATGGGTAGGTCAAAGTGCGACCCCTCTTTCGGCAAGTCCGCAGGCGAGAGGTTCACGCTGATCCGCTTCGAGGGCAGAGCCACCGCCAAGGCGGACATGGCAGCGCGCACCCGTTCACGGGCCTCCGAGACGGCTTTGTCCGGTAGGCCGACGACAGAAAACGCGGGCAGGCCGGGGGTGACGGCGCATTGCACCTCAACCAGACGGGCGGTGACCCCCTCGAAAGCGACTGTGAAAACCCGACTGATCATGCCTGCGCCCCTTTTTCTTAAGGCTTAGGCAGGGATGGTTGCCAAATGGTTAAAGGGCGGCAGGAAACTGGTTCACTGTGACTTCGTGAAACGCGCCGTCAAAGGTGAACTGACTGACCGAGAGCGGGGCGATCACTTGAGCCAATGCGTCATAGGCGCCAATGCCACGCGCCCGTTGAACGACCGTCAGGATCGGCCCCATATGTGCCACGACGATCAGCCCTTTGGGGTGATGGACCAGCAAATCAGTCAGCCCCTCATGGACCCGCTGCGACAGTTGGTTCCAGCTTTCCCCGTCTGGCGGGGCGGTATCGCCCGGTTGTTCGTAGTACTGTCGCAGGGCGCCGGGGGTGCTGGCGTCAACCTCGGTCCAGCTGCGATCCTCCCAAGCGCCCATGTGGATTTCCCGAAACTGGACCGCGTGGGGCAGCCGGTGCCGCGCACCTTGGATCGCGTCTGCGGTTTGACGCGCACGTAGCAGATCGGACGAGATCACGGGCAGGTCTGGCAGAGCGCCCTTAAGCCCCGCGATAGCCTTCAGGTCGGACAGGTCGGCGGGCACATCCGTCCAACCAATCAGCTTTTTCACATGGGTCGGCCCGTGGCGGACCATGAAGACCTGCGTCACGGCAACTGTCCCTTCAGCACCAGTGGCAGGCCCGCGATGACGGTGACGACCAGATCCGCGCGGGCGGCGAGGCGGCGGTTCAACCGGCCTTGGGCCTCGCGAAAGCGGCGGGCAAGGGCGTTTTCCGGCACGATGCCTGCGCCCACTTCGTTGGTGACGATGACGACGGGGCCTTTGGCGGCGGCAAGGCCAGCGGTCAGGGCGGCCTCGGCGGCGTCAAGATCGTGTTCGGCCAGCAGGTGGTTGGTTAGCCACATGGTGGCGCAGTCCAGCAGGGCTACTTCATTCGCAGCCATTGTCTGAAGGGCAGTTTCGGGGTCCAGCGGCGTTTCTACCGTCCGCCAACCAGCAGTGGCGCGGGCGTCCTGATGGGCGCGGATTTTGGCACGCATCTCATCATCCCATGCCTGCGCGGTGGCAATATAGAGCCTGTGCGAAGATGCAGAAACGACGATTTCTTCAGCAAAATCAGACTTCCCTGAGGCGGCGCCTCCGATGACCACAGTTAGGGGGGGCAACATTTTTTCACCTCATAGTGAACTAAACCGGCCCCTCGTGCGTAGACCCTACATCAACACAATGAGACGCCCGTCATCGGTGCGATAACATGGGAGTAGCACATATGGCTCTGGATGCCCAAGTGGACAAGACACTGTCTCGCGCTGCCATGAAGGCAGAATTGCTGGATGCTGAAACCGAATTGGCGCTGGCCTATGCGTGGCGCGATCACGGGGATGAGGCGGCGCTGCACCGGCTGATCACGGCATACATGCGTCTGGCGATCTCGATGGCGGCGAAGTTCCGGCGTTATGGCGCACCCATGAATGACCTGATCCAAGAGGCGGGTCTGGGTCTGATGAAAGCGGCCGAGAAATTCGATCCTGATCGCGGCGTGCGGTTTTCGACTTATGCGGTGTGGTGGATCAAGGCCTCGGTTCAGGATTATGTGATGCGCAACTGGTCGATGGTGCGTACCGGCTCGACCAGCAGTCAGAAGTCTCTGTTCTTCAACATGCGCCGTGTGCAGGCCCGCTTGGAGCGTGAGGCGCAGGCCGACGGGATTGAATTGGACCGTCACCAGTTGCACGAAAAGATCGCCCGTGAGGTCGGTGTGCCCCTGAACGATGTGATCATGATGGAGGCGCGTTTGTCGGGGAATGACTTTTCTCTGAACGCCACCCAGTCCAGCGATGAAGATGGCCGCGAATGGATTGAAAGCCTTGAGGACGATGGCGAGCAGGCAGAGCATACCGTCGCCCATCAGCACGACATGGCGCGTTTGCGCGGTTGGCTGCTCAGCGCGATGGGGGCGCTGAACGAACGCGAACGCTTTATCATTCGCGAGCGCAAGCTGGTTGATGAGCCGCGCACGCTGGAAAGTCTGGGCCAAGAGTTGGGCCTGTCGAAAGAGCGTGTGCGCCAGCTTGAGGCCGCAGCTTTCCAGAAAATGCGCAAATCTCTTGAGAACGAGAGCAAAGAGGTTCATGCCTTCTTGGTATGAGAACCGCAGCTTTTCTTCTTGTTTGTCTTGCCGCTCTGCCCGCCTTCGGGGCGCAGATCGGTGACATTACGGACCTGCCCGACGGGCAGGTCTTTGTTTTGGGTGAATACCACGATTCTGCCGTCCAGCACCTGAACCAAGCGCAGGCCATCAGGGCAATTTCACCCGCTGCCGTGGTGTTTGAACAGTTGACGCCGGATGTTGTGGCCAAGCTTACCTCTGAGGATCGCGCATCGCCCGAGCAGTTGGCAAAGGCGACCGGTTGGGCCGACAGCGGCTGGCCCGCGATGGACATTTATTGGCCGGTCTTCGAGGCCGTGGGGCAGGCGGCAATCTATGGCGCTTGGGTTCAGCGTGAGGATTTGCGCGCCTCGGTCGGGCAGGGGGCCGCGGCGGTCTTCGGGGAAGAGGCGGCGCGGTTCGGTCTGGATCAGAGCTTGCCTGCGGACCAGCAAGAAATCCGTGAAGCCGAGCAGATGGAGGCCCACTGCAACGCCATGCCCGCCGAGATGATGGGCGGGATGGTCGAAAGCCAGCGTCTGCGCGATGCGGCTTTGGCGCAGGCCACATTGACGGCATTGCAGGATACTGGCGGGCCTGTGGTGGTGATCACCGGAAACGGTCACGCCCGCGTTGATTGGGGAATGCCCTATCTGCTTGGTCTTGCGGCGCCTGATGTGCGGGTGGTCTCGGTCGGGCAGCTGGAGCAGGTGCCTGATGATCCGCCCCCTTATGACCTGTGGCTGGTCACTGCGCCGACCGAACGCGACGACCCTTGTGCCGCCTTTGGCACGCAGGAGTGATTGCGCTTTTGCCTGTCGGTCTTTACCAGTTGTGTAAGGACCTGAGGAGGTGGCGCTATGCTGGCTGGCAAACGCATTCTGCTGATCATCGGGGGCGGGATCGCCGCCTACAAATGCCTTGAGTTGATCCGCCTGCTGCGCGGTGACGGGGCCCATGTGACGCCGGTTATGACCAAGGCGGCGGCAGAGTTTGTGACGCCTTTGTCGGTCTCGGCCTTGGCGGGCGAAAAGGCGATGACCGATCTATTCGATCTGACCGAAGAGGCAGAGATGGGGCATATCCAGCTGTCCCGTAGCGCAGATCTGGTGGTTGTGGCCCCTGTTACGGCGGATTTGATGGCCAAGATGGTGGGCGGACACGCGAATGATCTGGCCTCGACCCTGTTGATGGCGACCGACACACCGGTTCTGGTGGCCCCTGCCATGAATGTGCGCATGTGGGAACACCCCGCAACCCAGCGCAATCTGGCGACCATGAAGGCGGACGGTATCCGCTTTGTTGGCCCTGATGAGGGCGATATGGCCTGCGGCGAATACGGGCCGGGCCGTATGGCCGAGCCCGCCGCGATTTTCAAAGCCATCAAGGATGCGCTGATTGACGGGCCATTGAAGGGCCAGCACGTGCTGGTGACCTCTGGCCCCACCCATGAGCCGATTGATCCCGTGCGCTACATTGCCAACCGCTCGTCCGGTGCGCAGGGCACTGCCATTGCCGAGGCGTTGATGCGTCTGGGGGCAGAGGTGACCTTTGTGACGGGACCGGCCTCGGTTCCGGCGCCTTTGGGGGCGCGGGTGATCCGTGTGGAAACCGCGGATCAAATGCTGCGTGCAATTGAAAAGGCGCTGCCCGTGGATGCGGCGGTCTTTGCGGCGGCTGTCGCCGACTGGCGTGTGGCGGGGGCCTCGAACAGCAAGATCAAGAAGCAGGCGGGCAAGCTGCCAACGCTGGAGTTCGCCGAGAACCCCGACATACTGGCCCGCGTGTCACAAATGAGCGAAGGCCGGCCCAAGCTGGTGGTGGGCTTTGCCGCCGAGACCGATGACGTGATCGCCAATGCAACGGCCAAGCGGGCCCGCAAGGGCTGTGACTGGATCGTCGCCAACGATGTGCGCCCCGAAACGGGGATCATGGGCGGTCAGGAAAACAAGGTGACCGTGGTCAAGGCCGATAGCGCCGAGGACTGGCCCCGCATGTCCAAGACAGACGTGTCGGATCGTCTGGCTGCCGAGATTGCAGCCGCGCTGGCGGGGTAGCTTAGGGCAGTTTGACCGTTTCGATATAGGCGCGCATCAATGAGATGATCCGCTCCATGCCTTCGTCGATTTCGGCTTTGCGCAGATATCCAGAGATGCCCATACGGTAGCTTTGGTCGATGTCCCGCTCCTCATCCGAGGTGGACAGGATGAAAACCGGTGTTTTCATCAGGTCGGGATCGTTGCGCATTACGTCCAGCGTCTCGAATCCATCAAGGACGGGCATGTTCAGGTCCAGAAGCACCACAAATGCGGTGTCTGTCTCTGATTTCATGATTTCAATCGCTTCGTTCCCGTTGGCTGCATAGGCCACCGGAACCTCTAGCCCATGTTCGGCAAGAGCGCGCAGGATGATTTCACGGTCTATTTCGTCATCATCTACGACTAATAAAGTAGCTTTGGATGTTTGTTTGGGAAACAGAGCATTCATTCCATGAACCTAAAAAAGACATCCTTACAGACGCGTGGTCAGTTTAGCGCTACTATACTGACAAGCGTCAATTTGTGGGGCGTGAGGTCGTGCGAAACTGCAAGACGCATCTTGCTTATTTAGTCGATTCTCGCGCTGGAAGAAGCCCACATCTGAGCAAACACCGTCTTGCTTGTATTAAAAGATATGAAAATAAGGGGATTTGGTCTTAATATATGTTCAATAGTCATATTATGCGTGATAAAATGGCTAATATCTAGTGATTTTTGCATGTGTTGAACTGCTGCTGAATGTCCCTTACGGTTAAAAAAGTTGAGGCATGCGTGCCTTTGTTTGTCTTCTAGTGATTCATGGTTCGCACGCCAGATACGCACCATTTGGAGACTTGTATGCACATCACCTTTATCGAAGATGATGATCTTCACGCCGAAATCGTGACCCGCTGGCTGAAGTCGGTGGACACCTATTCCGTGGAGCGCTTCAAGTCACCGAGCGAATTCATGGCGTCGGCCAACGAAGGCACCCTTCAGGTGCCGGATCTGGTGTTCGTTGATTATAATCTGGGCGAAATGACCGGCGATGAATTTATCCGCGAAATGCGTGGAATGTCCGGTGATGTCTCGGGCGCGGGCGTTGTCCTGTTTTCGGGACTGGATGAATTCTCGTTCCTAGAAATTCTAGAACAAATCGACGTGGACGGCTTCCTCATGAAGGACGACCTGAGCCGCGAAAAACTGTTCATGGTGATCAAGGTGGCTGACCGCTGCGCCCGTGCGGTGCGTATGGCAGCCAAGGCCGAGGCCGTTTAGGCCCCGACCTTAGCTGCGTCATGGTCTTGGCTTAACTGTCCGTGGTTTCCGGATAGGGCAGCGTGACGTTGGCCGGAATCACCAACTGTTCGTTCTGCATCTTGAACGCGGTCGAGACCCATTCAATTGCCAGTTGGACGACGCTGTCATTGCGCCGTGTGCCGTGAAAATAGGCCCAAACGGGGTGCGAGACAGGCTCGAACTGGGTTAACAGGCGCAAACCCCGTTGGCGCACTGCAAAGTCTTCGGTCAGGGTCGCGGCGAAGGGCAGTTTCTGGATGACTTCGGCGCAGAGCATCCCGTCGTTCAGGACCATTTGCTCGGGGCCCATCACGGCCGCCAGTTCTTCTTGCTGGGGATCAAGGGGCGGGCAGTTTTCCAGACGGATCCAGCTTTGCAGGTTGTGCTGATAAGCAGCCCCGCACCAGACCGCCGTTTTGACCGCGCCGACACGGCGCTGAATCAGGTTGCCTTCACCGAACTGAGTGGTGGTGATGAAGACATCTGTTTCGCCAAAACCAAGGCTTGCCGTCCCGAAACGCAGGGTAAACACCACGTTAGGTATGGTTTCAAAAAGACTGGCCACCGCGCCCATCACGCGGGATTGTCGGATAACGCTGTCACAGTTGATCCGCAACTCTCGCGGTGCGGTATCATCGTTGTTCTCTGTTTCCAGTTTTTGCAGAACTTCTTCGGTCTGGTTGGCCAGATCAGCCAGCGCGTTCGCGAAAGAAGTCGGCTTCCACTTCTGTCCTTCTTTGGTGAAAAGAGGCGCGCCAAGTTCTTCGGAGAGCCCGTGAATGCGGCGCGATACGGTGGCTACGTTGGTCTTCAGGGCGTTTGCGGCACCGGACATGGTGCCATAGCGCTTTAAAGCCAAGCAGTACTTCAGATCATCCCAATTGTGCATAATATCTCACAAGTGCTTTTTGGTTTCAGGGCGATCGGGGGAAACATGGCCGCATGAGTGAGGGGGCCAAATGCACTGGGGACAAGGTGAACATGATACGCCCATAAGGTGTACCGTAGAGTAAATCTTGAGTATGTCTAACACAATATCAAAGGGCCGTGGCTGAGGGTAGTCAGGTATACCCTGCGTCCGCCAGAATCCGAGATCGGGATATCCCGACAGTTCCGCTTGTAGTCGCCGCGTGGAACGCTAGGCTCTGCTCCATCATTTTTAGCTAGGAGAGCCCATGACGCTTTCGTCGTTCACCCCCGGGATCGAGGTTAAGGTTCTTGATCAAAGACTTCATGACTGGGGCCTGCCGAAATACCAGAGCGACATGGCCGCAGCGGTTGATCTGCACGCCTGTATTGACTCCCCTTTGCACGTGAAGCCCCAAGAGGCGGCAGTTCTGGTTCCCTCGGGGATCGCGCTGTTCATGAACGATGCCCATGTGGCTGCAATGATCCTGCCGCGTTCGGGGCTGGGACATAAAAAGGGCTTGGTAATGGGCAACTCGGTGGGGCTGATCGATCCCGATTACACCGCCCAGATCTATGTCAGCGTCTGGAATCGCAATCCGTCGGGCGACGCGATTGTGATCGAACCGGGTGAGCGGATTGCGCAAATGATCTTTGTGCCTGTGGTGCGGCCGCAATTGGCTGTGGTTGACGAATTCTCGGGCCAGACCGCCCGTGGCGGTGGTGGCTTCGGGTCGACCGGAAGCTGAGAAAGGGACAAGGGATGACGCTGTTTCTAGGATTGGCGGCGATGATCTGGGGGATCGGGCGACTGATGGGAATGCCCTCGGGCACCCGTTGGGGGCTGATCGCCTTGCTTTATGTGGCGATAGTTCTGGCGCATCTGGTGATGCCGGAAGGGGCTGGCGTGCGCGTGGCATTTGGCGGGGACGCCAAGCCGTGGCTGATCGTCGGTGTGCTGCTGGCTATCGCGCTGACCTACCGCGTGGGCCTGCGCAAACTGCGCGCTGCTGCGGCCATGCGGGCCGTCGCCCCGGAGCCGCCCCGCGAGGGCAGCTTTTCTCCGGTCGAGTTGGAGCGTTACGCCCGTCATATCTTTCTGCGCGAGATTGGCGGCTCGGGGCAGAACGCCTTGCGCGATGCGAAAGTGCTGGTGATCGGGGCAGGGGGGCTTGGCAGTCCGGTGCTGCTATATCTGGCCGGTGCGGGTGTCGGGACCATTGGTGTGATCGATGCGGATGTGGTCGATAACAGCAACCTGCAACGGCAGGTTCTGCACAGCGACAATGACATCGGCCGCCCCAAGGTGCAGTCGGCGGTGGACCGGATGATCGGTCTGAACCCCTTTGTCACCGTACGCCCATACAACCAGCGTTTTACGCAGGCCAATGCCGAAGCTTTGATCGCGGAATATGATCTGGTTCTGGATGGGACGGATAACTTTGAAACCCGTTATCTGGCGAATGAAATCTGCGTCAAACTGGGCAAACCGCTGATCTCTGGCGCGCTGAGCCAATGGGAGGGGCAGGTCAGCCTCTTTGATCCGGCGAACGGCACCCCATGTTATCAATGTATCTTCCCCGAGGCCCCCGCCGCCCATCTGGCCCCCTCATGCGCTGAGGCCGGTGTGGTCGGGCCGCTGCCGGGGATCATCGGCTCGATCATGGCGACCGAGGCGGTGAAGCACATCACGGGTGCGGGCCAGACCTTGCGCGGGCGGATGTTGATCCACGACGCGCTTTATGCCGAGACCCGCAACATCACACTGAAGCCGCGCGGGGATTGTCCTGTCTGCGGCACCGAGAAGGACATTTGAATGACCACCGCTTTGATCCAACCTTGGGACGGCCCGCTGGGTTTGCCCCGTTTCGACGCCATCAGCGATGCCGATTTCGCCCCTGCGTTCGAGCAGGCGCTGGCCAGCCATAAGGCCGAGATCGAGGCAATCGCCGCGAACCCCGAACCCGCGACGTTTGAGAACACCATTCTGGCGCAAGAACGTTCGGGTGAGGAACTCGATCGGGTGCTGTCGGTGTTCTACAACGTGGCGGGCAGCGACTCGAACCCCGTCCGGCAAGAGTTGCAGCGCGATTTCGCACCCCGTCTGTCGGCCCATTTCAGCGACATCAACAGCAACAAGGCGCTGTTTGCGCGGGTCGAGGCCCTGTGGAACAGCCGAGACAGCCTTGATTTGGATGAACAGGACGCGCGTCTGCTGTATCTCAGCTATCGCGGGTTTGTCCGGTCCGGTGCGGCGCTGGATGGGGATGAGGCCGCGCGCATGCGTGAGGTGATGTCGCGTCTGTCGACCCTTGGCACCCAGTTCACCCAGAACCTGCTGGCCGATGAGGCGGGCTGGAAGATGGAGCTGTCCGAAGGCGATCTGGAAGGTCTGCCCGATTTCCTGACCTCTGCCGCGCGCCGCGCGGGCGAGGGCAAGCCGGTGATCACCACCTCGCGGTCGCTGATCGTGCCGTTCCTGCAATTCAGCCCCAATCGGTCTTTGCGCGAAAAGGCCTACAAGGCGTGGGCGGCCCGTGGTGCGATGGGCGGCGAAACCGATAACCGCGAGATCGCCAATGAAACCCTGAAGCTGCGCGATGAACGGGCCAAGCTGCTTGGCTACGACACTTTCGCGGCGTTCAAGCTGGAAACCGAGATGGCCGGCACGCCCGAGCGTGTGCGCGAGTTGTTGATGCAGGTGTGGGAGCCCGCCAAGGCACAGGCTAATGCCGACGCCGAGGTTTTGACCGCCATGATGCGGGACGATGGGATCAACGGTGATCTTGAGGCATGGGACTGGCGCTATTACGCGGAAAAGCGGCGTCAGGCGGAACATGCTTTGGATGAGGCAAAGCTAAAGCCCTATTTCCAGTTGGATAAGATGATTGAGGCGGCGTTCGATTGCTCGACCCGTTTGTTCGGCCTGGCCTTCAAAGAGATCGACGTGCCGCTTTACCATGCGGATGCGCGGGCATGGGAAGTGACCCGTGATGGGGCGCTGGTGGCGGTGTTCATCGGTGACTATTTCGCACGGCCCTCCAAGCGGTCGGGTGCGTGGTGTAGTGCCTACCGCAGCCAGTCGGATTACCCCGTCAAGGCGCACCCCATCGTGGTGAACGTCTGCAACTTTGCGCAGCCCGATGAGGGTCAGCCGGCGCTTTTGTCCTATGACGATGCGCGGACCCTGTTCCACGAATTTGGTCACGCTCTGCACCAGATGCTGTCGGATGTGCGCTATGGCAGCATGTCGGGCACATCCGTGGCGCGGGACTTTGTGGAACTGCCAAGCCAGCTATATGAGCATTGGCTGGAAGTACCTGAAGTTCTGGCCAAATTCGCAGTTCACGCCGAAACCGGCGAGCCGATGCCGCAAGAGATGGCGAATGCGGTTCTTGGGGCTGCGAACTTTGATATGGGGTTCCAGACGGTGGAATATCTGGGCTCGGCCCTGGTCGATCTGGCGTTCCACGATGGTGCAGCGCCCGAGGATGCCATAGCAGCGCAACAGGCCGTTCTGGCGGACCTTGGCATGCCCAAGGCCATCGGGATGCGCCACGCAACGCCGCACTTTGCCCATGTCTTTTCGGGCGACGGCTATTCCAGCGGCTATTACAGCTACATGTGGTCCGAGGTGATGGATGCCGACGCGTTTGAGGCCTTCAAAGAGGCAGGCGGTGCCTTTGATCCCGAAACGGCGAAAAGTCTTGAGGCGAACATTCTGTCCATGGGCGGCTCTCGCCCCGCGGATGAGCTTTATACCGCGTTCCGTGGCCGCTTGCCCGGTGTGGAGGCCCTGCTGAAAGGGCGCGGGCTGGCTGCCTGAACGGGTGTTGGCTAAGGCTACATTCGAAAGGGGCGCCCGAGATCGGGCGCCCCATTTGCTTTAGCTGGTCACCTGTTCGCGCAGGATCGAGGCCGTGAGCGAGATCATCAGGTAAATCCCCGCGAAGGCCAGAAAGCTGACCACAGTATTTTCGAACGAACGGGGATAGCTGGGTTCATCGGGTGCGACCGGCTCAACGCCACGTGCCATGTAGCGGGTCTGGCGGCTGGCCTCTAGCTGCGAGGTCGCAAGGTTTTGCAGGGCCGCTTGCAACATCATATCGCGCGTTGTGAGGTCCAGTTGAGCCAGCTGGATTTTCGACGAAATGGCGGCCAGCGAATCCTCGCCCTGGGTGGCGTTGTTCATCCGGCCTTGCAGGTCGGCGATCGCGTCTTCCAGTCGGCGTATGTCGCCCCGCACACCGTCCACGCGGCTTTGGTTCGGGCGGGCGTTGTCCAGTAGGGCCTGAAGCTGGATTTCTTTTTCTTGCAGCTCTGTTTCCCGCGTTGTGATCTGGCCCCGCAGCCCCGAGATAACGCCTTCGGGGTCAACGATGGCGGCCTCTTGCTGCAAGGCGACCAAGGCCATCTGTGCTTCGCGGCGCTTTTGTTCTGCCTCGGTCAGAGACTTTCGGGCTTCGCTCAGCTGGTCTTCACGCTTGCGCAGGGTCTGGGTGTCAACGCGTTCTTCGGCGTAGCGGATCAGAGCCTCGGAAAAGGATTTGCTGGTCTCTGGGTCGACGGCGATCACCTCAAGGCCCATGACGCCTTCGGTCGGGTCATAGCCGATCAGAACCTTACGCTTGTATAGCGTATAGGCCTCTTCGTTGGTGGCATCGGCAGAAAGGCGCAGCAGCGGGTCGATCCACGGTTGCTGGAAATGTGCTTTGAAGCCTTCTTCGGCGTCCAGCCGCAGCATCGCTTCGCGTGATTGCAGGTAGCGCTGGACGGCCACGGCTTCGGTGTTGGCGCCAAGGCCGCCGGAAATCATCGAGCCCAGACCACCGGATTCACCACCCGAATCCGCGCTCTGGATGCTGAAATCCGATGAGGTGGCGTATTGGGGCGTGGCCATCTTGTAGAAATACCAGCCGCAAATCGCGGTAGGTAGCAGCACGAAAAAGGCCAGACGGACCAGAAGCATCGCTGTTTTGCGCTGACGGCGGCGGGCGATGTCTTTCTGAATCTCGCCGATTTCGCGGGCACGGCGGATCGCGGGGCTTTCGCTATCATCGGCCAGTTCGGTGCTGGGAAGGGTCTTTTTGACAGGTACGGTCTGGGGCAGTTGCGCGGGCTTTTCTTCGGGCGCGTCGTTGTCCGCGACCACCAGTTCCAGAGATGCGGATTTCTGGAACGGGTCGATCCCGCGTTTGCGCAATTGGCGCACGGCATCGAAATCAGAGGTCGCGGGGACATCGTGTTTTTGCGCAACGCGGCGGGCCAGTCGCAATTGGCGGCCCGTCAGACCCTCTTTGCGGATGGCATCGATTCCGTTGTCGATCTCCATCTCGGTGCCCGAGGTCACTTCGCCGGTCATGGCGGTCTGATCCTCTGCTGTGGCCGCTTGCGAGGTCATCGGGACCCCACGGGTCATGGGCTCGGGGCGGATGCGGAATTTCTTAGCTTTTGGTTTCGTAGTCATAAAGCTGCTTCGCTTCCTCAAGTGTGTCGAACATGTGGAGTTGCCCATCCATGAGAACAGCAGCCTTCCGGCAGTATTTCTCAAGGGTTTCCGGCTGGTGAGAGACGATCACGATGGTGGTTGTGCGCAAACGTTCGCGCAGTAGATCGGCGGCCTTCCGGTTGAATTCCACGTCGGTGGTCGAGGGCATCCCCTCATCGATCAGATAGATGTCGAAATCCAGCGCCAGCAACAGGGAAAACGTAAATCTGGATTTCATACCCGAGGAGTAGGTCCCCAAGGGTTGGTCGAAATATTCCTCAAGACCGCAGAGCCCGCGGCAGAACGCCTCGACCTCATCGGGGTCCGGACCGGGG
>JAYZYX010000149.1:0-8387 GCA_036139795.1 Pseudomonadota bacterium
CCCCAGATATTGGCGGCAAGCACGGTTTCCGCGCGGACCGGCAGGGACAAAGCCCACGTGCGGTTGAATGCGCGTATCTGCTTGGTGATCTGATTGGCCTGCGCGTCGCCATAAGCAAAGACCAGGATATCTTGGTCCCGAACCACAAACGGAAACTCATCCCCGATCTCTTCGGTGACCCCCTCGAAAAGAGCGTCTAGATCAAAACCTACCGCAAGATAGCCGATGATTTCGGCCTCTCTCAGTATCGGAGCGATCAGGGCCACGCGAATGCGGTCATCATAGCCAAGCAACCCATCCAGCTGGAACGGGGCCGAGATTGTGACCTGCTTGCTGTCATGGGCCGCTTGTAACGCCAGTGTCCACGCCGGTTTCTGCATGATGTTATCGATCAACGAGCTTTCCAACAATTCCGGTGGCGAGCTATGATGGATGTCATATTCCGCGCTCATCCAAGACATCGCCAACAGGCTTTCAAAGCCGCTGACATAGTTGTCCGCGTCCTGCTGCCACGCCTCATAAGACGGGTAGGCATCCAGTGCGATCCGGTCAGCCATCCGCTCTAACGCCTCGACCAGATTGAGCAATTCGTTCTCGGTCCGGTGTGCTGCCACTTCAGAAGCGGTGGTGACGCGGGTGATCTCGACCTCGAATTGCGACATCATAAGGGCATGGCGCAGCACCTGCGTGCCGGTGCTGATCACGACCCCCGCCACCAGCAGAATGATCAGCGTCATCCGCTTGGCAAGGGGGCTTTCCTCATGGTGGCGCAGCAAGATCGATGCGGCAGTGGCCACGACCAAGGCACTTTGCAGAGGCGGCAGCATCCGCAGGTCCAGCAGGTCATTGTCATTCAGGCCGGTCAAGGTCGCGACAAGATCAACCGCTGTGAAGGTGGCGATGGCAAACAGCAGCGCAAGGCCAATACCGAACCACGCGCGGGCACGGCGAAACCGGTTGGTCGCGAATTGTCCGAAGGCCAGCCCATAGGCCACCACTGGATAATAGAACGCATAAGTGTTCAGGCCTTCGGACGCGGACAATCCGTAGACCATCAAAGCCGCCGCAAACCCCACAACATTCACCGCAGCCAGAATATGTAGATAAGAGCCTAGTCGGGAAAACCGATGAAGAACATATCGCTGTAGGATCACCCCGATCAGGATCAGGGATGTCGAGGCATTCAGGCATGCCAGCAGTTCTACCGAGCCTCGGGTGGCCAAGCTTTGCGAAAGAACCAGCGCGGCAAGGAACAGTGCCACGATCTCCACGCCCCTCAGGACGGCTTTTTTCATCATAGGTGCCGCTTTCGTAAGTTCGAAGTTTTAGAACGCCCCTAAAACGCCGGTGATGGAGATAAGCCAAACTGGTCAAGAACCAGTCCAGGCACTCCGTCAAAGCCAATGTTTACAGGCATCATGTGGTCCCGATACGGTTGAGGCAACAAAATAGTTGCACAATAACTCATAGTTTTTGATAAATTCCCGCAGAGTGTGAATTGTAAGTTCAATCCTCGCCTTCGCGCACGACTCTCCCCCGCTCTGGCAGCAGACAATCACCCTTGGGATAAGACGCTTTGCCCGCCCAAACCGGCAGCGCCCCTTGGCCCCTTGGCCGCAGATCGGAATCGGCACCTTCTTCGTGATTGACTCTGTGCCGGAACCCTCTCATTACGAACGGGTGAACGGTTCTGCCACGCGCGACACGGCGCAGCAGACGTAAAAGGGAACACGGTGAGGCGTACCCATCAGGGACCGAAACCGAGGCTGCCCCCGCAACTGTGAGCGGTGAGTGCGTCCGACACGCCACTGGGATCTTCCCGGGAAGGCCGGACAGCGCGACGACCCGCAAGCCAGGAGACCTGCCGTCACGGGGTTCGGGAAACCGGCCCTTCCTATCCGGACGCCGGGGTGAGCGTCTGGCTCGGCAGGCCTTGAACAGACTTACCGTGTCCAGCTTCCCTTCTGTCCTTTCATCCGTGGGCGTAGCCCATTCGCCTGAAAGGGTTGTTATGAGAAACATGATCTTTGCCGCCGCACTGGCGACTTTGATACCGATCAGCGGGCAGGCCCATTTCCTGTTGCCCTATGCCGCTGAAACCCAGATTGCCAAGCCCGGCGATGTACCGCTTGCTGTCGTCTTTTGGCATCCGTTCGAAAACGGTCACGTGATGGATATGGAGGCACCCGAGGCCTTCTACATGATCCACCACGGGGAAAAGACCGACCTGATGGACCGGCTTGAAGCCACGGCGTTCAAAGGTGCGCAGAACGAAGGCGCGGCCTTCCGCGCCAGCCTGCCGGTCAAGCGGTCCGGCGATTATGTCCTCGTGACCCAGCCCGCGCCCTACTATGAAGAAAGTGAAGACAAATACATCCAGCAGCTGACCAAAGTGGTGTTCAACCGCAACCAGCTGCCCACCGACTGGGCCGATCCCGTGGGCCTGCCGACCGAGATCGTGCCGCTGGTCAAACCCTACAACGTGGTTGTCGGCTCGACCTTCACCGGTCAGGTGCTGCGCGAAGGCCACCCCGCCGCGGGCGTCGAGATCGAGGTCGAATATGTGGCCGCCACCCCCGATCTGGGCAGCTTTGCCGCGACCCCGCCCACGGCCAAGCCTCTGCCCGGCGGATCACTGGTCGTGGTGTCGGATATGAACGGCTATTTCAGCTTTGGCATCCCCAAGGCTGGATGGTGGGGCTTTGCTGCCCTCGGCTCTGGTCCCGTAACGGAACATGAGGGCAAGGAACTTAGCCAGGACGCGGTGTTCTGGATCAACGCCTTCGATCTGGAGTGAGCGATGCATATCGTTGACGGTGCCCTCTCGAACCCTGTTGTCATCGCCGGAACCGTGCTGGCGGTGGGCGGCATGGCGATGGGCCTGAAGAAGCTAACGCTGGAACGCATTCCCGCCACCGGCATTCTGGCGGCCAGCTTCTTTGTCGCCTCTCTCATCCATGTGCCGATCGGGCCGTCCTCGGTCCATCTGATCCTGAACGGTCTGGCAGGGCTGATCCTTGGATGGGCGGCCTTTCCGGCGCTGTTCGTGGGCCTTCTGCTGCAAGCGGTGTTCTTCGGCTTTGGCGGCTTTACGGTGCTGGGGGTCAACACCCTGAACATCGCCGGTCCCGCCGTGCTGGCATGGCTGATCTTCGGCCCGATGGTCGAACGCAGCAGCCCCCGCAACGGGGCCATCTGGGCAGGCATTGGCGGGGCGTTTGCCACGGCGACCACCACCCTTGGCGTGGCCTTTTCACTGATGCTGACGGGGGATGAGTTTATCCCCGCCGCCAAGCTGGTGTTCTTCGCCCATATCCCCATCATGGTGATCGAGGCCCTGCTGACCGGCGCGGCCGTCTATCTGGTGCGCAAGGTGCGGCCCGACCTTTTCACTGCCGTGAAGGAGCCTGCCGAATGATCCGCGCCATGCTCTTGATCCTGACCCTTGCCGCCCTGCCCCTGCCCGCCATGGCCCATAAGGTGATCTTTGCGGTCTTCAAATCCGGTGAGACCATCGAAGGCGAGCTTGGCTTTTCCAACGGCGACATGGCACATGACACACGGATCGAAGTGTTTTCGGACACCGGCGATGTGCTGGGTGAGGCTGTGACAGACGCGGACGGGTTTTTCCTGTTCACCCCCACGCAGCCTGTGCGCCATGTGTTCAAGGCCAACTTGGGCGCGGGCCACGTCGCCGAAACCGACATGAGCGCCGAAGACGTGGCCGACATTCTAGGCGTCGCCGCGATTGAGGCGGAAACGACTGCCGCCCCAGCCCCTGTTACAGTGAACACCGGCGCGGTGGTCGCCTCGCTCTCCGCTGAGGAACGTTTGGCCATTGCCGAGGCCGTCCGCGACGAAATCCGCCCCCTGCGCCGCGAGATCGCCGCCTATCGTGAAAAGAATGATCTGCAAACGGTGCTTGGCGGGATCGGCTATATCATGGGCCTCTTCGGTCTTTACTTCTACATCGCCGCCCGTCGGCGGATGCAGGGTTAAGGGGCGCTGATGGTGCAACGGTTGATCAGCGCGGATGAGGCAACGGCAGGCGGGTTTCCCTTCGCCTACGGCTACCTCACGCGCCTTGATCCCCGTTTGCGGATCGTGCTGGCCGCTGTCTTTGCCGTGGCGGTGGTGGCCCTTTCGGACCTTATCGCCCTGACCGGCGCGGTGCTATTGGCCGCCAGCCTGTTGCCCCTGTCGGGCCTGCCCGCCAAACGAACCTTCAAGCGGATGGCAGGCATGGACGGGTTCATCATCTTTACCCTGATCCTGCTGCCCTTCTCGGTCTCTGGCACGCCGATCTTTACCGTCTTTGGCATCCATGCCTCATGGGAGGGGCTGTGGCAGGCGGTAGAGATTGCCCTGACGGCCAACGCGGTGATCTTGGCGCTGATGTGTCTGGTCGGATCAATGCAGCCGGTGACGATGGGCCATGCCTTACACGCCCTGAAAGCGCCCCCGCAACTGGTCCAGCTGCTGATGTTCACCATCCGCTATATCGAGACCCTGCGCAGCGAATACCTGCGCCTGCGCGGCGCGATGAAGATGCGCGGGTTCAAACCGGGCACCAACTGGCACACCTACCGCAGCTTTGGCTATCTGGTGGGCATGATGCTGGTCCGCGCCTTGGAACGGTCAGAACGGGTGCTTGGCGCTATGAAGTGTCGCGGCTTTACCGGCCGTTTCGTCCTACTGGAAGATTTCCGCATGCGCGCGCAGGATTGGACTTTCGCCGCCCTCTTCCTTGGGGCAACAGTGCTGCTGATCCTGATTGAACTGCGCCATGTCTTTGCTTGAACTACACGATATCACCTTTGCCTATCCGGCCCACGGGCTGACGCTGAACGGCGCGTGCCTGCGCCTTGGCGCGGGCGAGCGCCTGTCGATCACCGGCCCCAATGGCGCGGGCAAGTCCACGCTGCTCAAGATCGCCGTGGGCCTTTTGCGCCCCGCATCGGGCCGCGTGGTTGCCTTCGGGCAGGACCGTCGCACCGAGGCCGACTTTACCGAGGTCCGCCGCCGCATCGGCTATGTCTTCCAAGACCCCGATGACCAGCTGTTCTGCCCCACCGTGGCCGAAGATATCGCCTTTGGCCCTCTGAACCTTGGCAAGTCCAAGGAAGAGGCGCTGGCAATCGTGGACAGCATTCTAGGCCGCATGCACCTGTCGCACCTGCGCGACCGGATCACCCATCACCTCTCGGGCGGGGAAAAGCGGCTGGTGACGCTGGCCACCGTTCTGGCGATGGACCCCGACATCCTGATCCTGGACGAGCCGACAAACGCGCTGGACATCGAGAACGAGGCCCGCCTGCTGGAAATCCTGCAAAGCCTGCCCCAAGCGATCCTGCTGATCAGCCACAGCGCCGATTTCCGCGAAAAGATCGCCCCTTGTGGCTACCGGTTGGCGGATGGCGTTCTGACCCCGCTGGACTGACACCATAGGGCCGCAAAGGCCAACATGAGTGAAACTCATAACAATCTATAGAAACATGAATTAGCCACCCAAGGGCACCCGTGTTACCCCGCGCGTAACAAAAAGGTGCCCCTGATGATTTCTCTCTCGCTGCCCCGCAGCCCTTCGTACGACGCCATCGCCAAAGCCGCTGAGGAGCGTATTCTGATCCTCGATGGTGCGATGGGGACGATGATCCAGACCCTGAACATGACCGAAGAGGATTTTACCGCCAGCGGTCATATCCACGGCCCCAATTGCCGCCACCATTCGGACCACCCGCAAAAGGGCAACAACGACCTGCTGGTCCTGACCCAGCCCCAAGCGGTCGAGGATATCCAGCTTCAGTTCGCTCTGGCCGGTGCCGATATTCTTGAAACCAATACGTTTTCTTCAACCACCATCGCGCAGGCCGACTATGGTCTGGAAAACGCGGTACATGATCTGAACGTCGCAGGCGCGCAGGTGGCCCGCCGCGCCGCAGACCGCGCCACCGCGCAGGACGGCAAACCCCGCTGGGTGGCGGGCGCTGTGGGGCCGACCAACCGCACCGCATCCATCAGCCCCGATGTGAATGACCCCGGCTACCGCGCCGTGACCTTTGATGATCTGCGCAGCGCCTACGGCCAGCAGATCGACGGGCTGATCGCGGGCGGCTCTGACCTGATCCTGATCGAGACGATTTTCGACACGCTCAACGCAAAAGCGGCCATTTTCGCGGCCTTTGAAAGCTTTGCCAAAGTGGGGCGGCAACTGCCGATCATGATCTCGGGCACGATAACCGATGCCTCAGGCCGGACGCTGTCGGGGCAAACGCCCACGGCCTTCTGGCACTCGGTCCGTCATGCGCGGCCCTTCACTGTGGGTCTGAACTGCGCCCTTGGCGCGGATGCCATGCGGCCCCATCTGGCGGAACTGGCGGGCGTTGCAGACACCCGTATCTGCGCCTACCCCAACGCGGGCCTGCCCAACGCCTTTGGCCAATACGATGAAACGCCAGAGCAAACCGCCAAACTGGTCGAGGTCTTCGCCCGCGAAGGTCTGATCAACGTGGCGGGCGGCTGCTGCGGCACCACGCCTGACCACATCCGCGCCATCGCGGAACATGTCGCCCCCTACGCCCCCCGCCAGATCAAGGAGACCGCCGATGTCTAAACCTCTTCTGCGTCTTTCCGGTCTGGAGCCCTTTGTCCTGACCCCCGACATTCCCTTCGTCAACGTGGGCGAGCGGACAAACGTCACCGGCTCGGCCAAGTTCCGCAAGCTGATCACCAACCGCGACTATGCCACCGCTTTGGACGTGGCCCGCGATCAGGTGGAAAACGGCGCGCAGATCATCGACGTGAACATGGATGAAGGTCTGATCGACAGCAAACAGGCAATGATCGACTTTCTGAACCTCATCGCCGCCGAGCCCGACATCGCCCGCGTGCCGATCATGATCGACAGTTCCAAATGGGAGGTGATCGAGCCCGGCCTGAAATGCGTTCAGGGCAAGCCTGTGGTGAACTCGATCTCGCTGAAAGAGGGCGAAGAGGCGTTCATCCATCACGCCAGCCTCTGCCTTGCCTATGGCGCAGCGGTCGTGGTCATGGCCTTCGATGAGGCAGGCCAAGCCGACACCTTACAGCGCAAGATCGAAATTTGCGAACGCGCCTATAAGGTGCTGACCGAAAAGGTCGGCTTCCCGCCCGAAGACATCATCTTTGACCCCAACGTCTTTGCGGTCGCCACCGGCATCGAAGAGCATAACAACTACGGCGTCGATTTCATCGAGGCCACCCGCTGGATCCGCCAGAACCTGCCCCATGCCCATGTGTCGGGCGGGGTGTCGAACCTGTCGTTCAGTTTCCGCGGCAACGAGCCTGTGCGCGAGGCGATGCACGCGGTCTTCCTCTATCACGCCATTCAGGCGGGCATGGATATGGGCATCGTCAACGCGGGTCAGCTGGCGGTCTATGACCAGATCGATGCCGACCTGCGCGACGCCTGCGAGGATGTGGTTCTGAACCGCACCCCAGATGCCACCGAAAACCTTCTAGAGATCGCCGAACGCTATCGCGGCGCGGGCCGCGAAGAGAAAAAGCGCGATCTGGCTTGGCGCGACTGGCCGGTTGAAAAGCGGCTGGAACATGCGCTGGTCAACGGCATCACCGAATTTGTCGATGAAGATACCGAGGCCGCCCGCCTTCAGGCCGAAAAGCCGCTGGACGTGATCGAAGGCCCGCTGATGGCGGGGATGAACGTGGTCGGTGACCTTTTTGGCGCGGGCAAGATGTTCCTGCCGCAGGTGGTCAAATCCGCCCGCGTGATGAAACAGGCCGTCGCCGTTCTGCTGCCCTACATGGAGGCTGACAAGGAAGGCGGTCGCGAAGCCGCAGGCAAGGTTCTGATGGCCACCGTGAAGGGCGACGTTCATGACATCGGCAAGAACATCGTTGGCGTCGTTCTGGCCTGCAACAACTATGAGATCATCGACCTTGGCGTCATGGTCCCGCCCCAGAAAATTCTGGAAGAGGCCCGCAAGCACAACGTGGATATCATCGGCCTTTCGGGTCTGATCACGCCCTCGTTGGACGAAATGGTCCATCTGGCGACTGAACTGGAAAAAAGCGGCTTTGACATTCCGTTGCTGATCGGCGGCGCGACCACGTCCAAGGTGCATACGGCGGTGAAAATCTCGCCCCGCTACACCCGCAATCAGGCGATCTATGTGACCGATGCCAGCCGCGCGGTGGGTGTGGTCTCGGCCCTACTCAGCCCGACCCAACGGGACGGGTATATCGAAAACATCCGCACCGAATACGCCGAGGTAGCCGACCGCCACGAACGGGCCGAGCTTGCCAAACAGCGCCTGCCCTTGGCCGCCGCGCGCGACAATGCCTTGAAGCTGGACTGGTCGGATTACACCGTTCAGGCCCCCAAGTTC
>JAYZYX010000150.1:0-5258 GCA_036139795.1 Pseudomonadota bacterium
AGCGATCAGACCGGCATCCCCGTGGACAAGATCAACGTTGTCCAAGGGGACAGCGACCTGATCGCCACGGGCGGCGGCACGGGGGGCTCTCGGTCCGTGACCACCCAGAACACCGCCACCTTGGCCACCGCCACCAAGATGATCGAGGCCTTCGGTGCCTATTGGGCCGAGAAAGAGGGCTTTGACCCAGCCGAAGTGCAGTTCGATGATGAACGCTTCCGCAAGGACGGCTCAAACCTTGCGCCCACCATGCTGGAGCTGGCCGAGATGGCCCGCAGTGATGAGCGCGATGATCTGATGGTCCATGAGGCCCGCACCACGCTGGATGCCCGCAGCTATCCCAATGGGGCCCATGTGGCAGAGGTCGAAATTGACCCCGACACCGGCGAGACCCGCGTGGATCGCTACACGGTGGTCGATGACTTCGGCAACCTGATCAACCCGCTACTGGCGGAAGGTCAGGTTCATGGAGGCGTAGTTCAAGGCATCGGACAGGCCCTGACCGAGCGGGTCGTCTACGACGGTGACGGCCAGCTGTTGACCGCCAGTTTTATGGACTATGCCATGCCCCGCGCTGCCGATAGCCCTTGGATCGGGTTTACGTCTTGCCCCGTCCCCTCGACTGGCAACCCGATGGGCATGAAAGGCTGTGGCGAGGCTGGTACCGTCGGCGCTTTGGCCGCTGTAACCAATGCCGTGCAGGATGCCCTGTGGGCGCAGGGCATCAAACGCGTGGACATGCCGTTAACACCGCTGAAGGTGTGGTCCCTGCTGAACAAGGCCCCTATCGCGGCGGAATAAGAAAGGGCGGCCCGAAGCCGCCCCTTTGCATCACGCGCCGGTTACATCGCGCACCGCGCGGATCAGCCATGGCACATCCCCGTCGCCAAGGCGTGCCACGTTGATCCGCCCGCCTTGCACAACGTGGATGCCGTGATCGCGGGTCAGCGCGGTCTCTTGCGCCTCGGTCAGCGGCAGCAGCGAGAACATCCCCACCTGCCCACCGAGGTAGGCCAATTGCCCTGTGCCATAGGTCTCTTGCTCGACCCTGACGACGGTCTGCCGCATCTGGGCGACGCGCAGGCGCATCTGCTCCAACTCTCGCAGCCAGAGCGTTTTCAGCTCCGGATCGGTCAGGATGGTCCGAACCACCGACGGCCCGTGGTCAGGCGCGTGCGAGGCCCCTGACCGCACGATCGCCGTCACCGCCCGCCGGATACGCTGATGATCCGCTGTGCGGGTCTTCACAAACAATGCCCCCGCGCGGTCGCGGTAAATGCCGAAGGACTTGGACAGGGTGATGCAGACGATACATTCATCAAAGCGTGCGGCGATCTGGCGGGCCATGGCGCAATCCGCCTCAAAGCTTTGGGCAAAACCCAGATAGGCCAGATCGATCCACGGCACGACGCCCCGCGCCTCTAGCACATCCAGCAGAGCCGCGAACTGATCGGGTGACATATCCGCACCTGTGGGGTTGTGGCAGACGCCCTGCATCAAGAACACATCGCCCGCCTTGGCCGCCTGCAATCCGTCCAGCATCTGATCAAAGGTGATCTTGCTCTGGATGGGATCGTAGTATGGCAGCGCTTGGAATCGCCCGCCCGCCGCCGTCAGGATCGGGACGTAATTTCCATAGGTCGGTGATTGCAGCCAGACCGTCGGCTGCTGCGGCATTTGAGCCAAGAGGTCAGCCATGACCCGCAGCGCCACCGCCCCGCCCGAGGTCTGCGCCGCAACCCAATCGGTGCCGTAGCTGCTCCCCATGATCGCCTGCCCCAGCGTCGCGCAATAGTCGGCGTCCCCTGTCAGCGCGAGGTAGGATTTGGTGGTTTGCTGCTCGACCAGTCGCTGCTCGGCCATCTTGACGGCCTTAAGAACCGGCGTGCGCCCCTGTGCATCCTGATAAATCCCGACGGTCAGGTTCAGTTTGTCCGTTCTTGGGTCCTGCGCGAAATAATCCGCCCCGATCATGATCGGATCGACAGGATAATCTTGTACCTTCTCAAACATTCTTCGCCCTTGCCAAATGCATCAGGGCGATCAAGGCAGACCGTGATCATAATGGTCAACCGAAGAAAAGCGGCCAGCCCGCTGCATCGCGATTTTTACAGTGACCTCAGGGGGCCTTGGACAGGCTGCATTGCCCCCCGAACTTGATCCGCTCCAAGCGGGCAAAATGGCCGAATCGCACACCAATATTCAGCACAGTTGCTGGAATGCAGATGTTTATTTGTAAGTTTTTCTATTGAAAAGGCGGGCCAAACCCTGCCCGCGCCACCCTTGGTGAAAGTATTTTTCGCTATCTTCCGAGAGCAGAACTCCACGCGAAATTGAGGCAATAAAAGTCACTATCGCAAGATAGAGAACATTCTCAAAAGGTTGTCACATGACCTTAGGTCACACTCTTTGCACAAGTCGCCAAAATAGCAGCAAAAAAATCCCACAAACGAATACATGCGATTTCGCAAATGTTAAGTTTTATTTACTCATTTAGATAAAATTGTGTAAGCAAAAGTACGGAATTGATAGCCAAAAGTGTGGGCATAAGCCAACACACGGCAGTTTCGGACGCAGCTTATTGAGGATCAAAAATATGAAAAAGTTGATGATTGCGTCCGCATCGTTTGCCCTGCTGGCAACCACCGCGATGGCGAACGACGTAACCTATTCAAGCCAAGGCGGCACCAACACCCTGTTTCTGGAGTTGGACGGCACCGGCAACCGTGTAGGTAACGCTGCATCCGCCAGCGGCACCCGCTACGATGGTCAGGGCACCCAGTATTACAGCAACTACTACAACCCCTACTACTATTATTACTACAACGATTACACCTACGTGTACTGGAACCAGACCACCACGACCTCGTATCCGACCGACTACAGCGCGGCGAAAGAGGTAGGTGACGGCAACGTGGTCCGCGCCAGCCAGACCGGTACCGGCAACGCGCTGGACTTCAGCCAGGGTTCGGACACCCAGTTCACCTAAACCACCCGTCGTCAGGCGTACAACTCCTACCGTTATAGCTACTACAACTATTACTACGGCGGCTATTACTATGGCCGCGACTACAACGCCGAAGCCCGCTACAATGCGCAATACGGCTTTGATCAGACCTACACCCGCGGCGCCTATGCAGAAGCAGTTGGCAACCAGCTGGACGTAGATCAGGCAGGCGCCCACAACGGCGCGACCCTCAACCAGCTTGGTGACTACAACGTCGTTGACCTGTACCAGAGCGGCGCAGACAACGCGGCCGACATCATGCAGGGCGGCTCGAACGGGCTGGTCGAAGCGCAGCAGTCGGGCAGCGCCAACGCAATGACCGTGCGCCAGTACAGCAGCAACAACGCCTACCTGTACCAGTACGGCAGCGACAACAACTACGCCATCTATCAGGGTGACGTGAACGGCGGCACCGCAGCGGCCAGCACCTTGACTGTGACCTCGAACGGTGACGGCAACTACGTGAACATCACGCAGGAAGGCCTCTACGGCGGCAACAACATGACCGTGACCCAGAACGGCAACAACAACGATGTCATCTCGGTCCAGTCGGGCAGCAACAGCGGCATCACCCTGACCCAGACCGGCAGCGACAACATGTTCAACGCGGTCCAGACCTCGCAGGGGCGTGACGTTCAGGTCGCCATGTACGGCACAGGCGGCAACATCTTCCTGGTTCAGGAATAAGTACGCCACCTGATCGAACATAGGCTTATCCAAGGATAAGTTGGCCGATTTTGTAGTGAAAACTAGTGTCAGCGGGTGGAGACAACAGTCTCCACCCGTTTTTCGAGGCAAAAGAATGAAACGAGTGATCGTCCCGGCTTTGCTGGTACTTCCTGTTTGCGCGCAGGCATCGGATCTGCGTTTCTCCTATGACCTGCCCGCCTTTGGCGGCAGCGGCATGAACAACAGCTATTACATGACCATGCTCGAGAACCAGAAACAGGTTTTCGAAGAGGAAGAACCCGAACAGACCCAGTTGGAACGCTTTCGCGAAGACCTCGAGCGGCGCTTGCTGACCACTCTGGCCTCGCAGATCACCCAGCAGATCTTCGGCAGTGACGCCACCCCCGGTGGCAGCTTTGAGATCGGCGATCTGGCGGTGAACTACACCACGGATGCGGACGGGAATGTGATCATCACACTGAATGATGGCAATTCGACCACGGAAATCATCGTGCCGGAGGTGGCCGATGCGTCATAAGACCCTGACCGCGCTTGGGGTTATGGCGTTCGTTCTGGCAGGCTGTGGCGCTGCATATCACGACGCAGAGCTGACCAAGACCCAAACCGGCGGCGAAGACGTGGCTGTCCAATCGGCCGCCTACACGCCCCTCAAGGACTTTCCCCGCCGTTCGCAGCGCACCAGCATCGCGGTCTACGACTTTCCCGACCTGACCGGCGCACTGGCCAAGAACGACAGCTTTTCCGAACTTGGCAAATCCGTCTCGCAAGGGGCGGATGCCTATGTGGTTGCCGCCCTGCGCGAAGTCGGGGACGGCAGCTGGTTCCAAGTGGTAGAACGCCGTTTTCTGGAACCGGTCCTGCAAGAGCGCCGCCTGATCACCGGTCAGGCCACCGAGGACGCGCAGCGGGCCCACACCCAATCCGAACGCGCCCGCATCAAGACCGAGACCGACGGCATCGAAAAAGACGTCGAAGGTCTGCGCGCCAACATCTATCGGGACTACGGCGTTGACGGCCTGCAAGCTGCCAAAACCAACCTGCCCCCGATCGAGCAGACTTTGGACAATCTGGACCGCTACCGCGCCCGCCGGATTTCCGAGATCGGCAAAGAGATCCCCTTCTCGGCCTTCGTCCTTGGCAAGCCGGTTCAGGACATCATCCCCGCTGATTATCTGATCACCGGCGCGATCGTCTCTTACGATCATGACGTGATCAACGGCGGCGGCGGCCTGCGACTGGCCAACTTTGGCGTCAAGGAACGGGTCCGCCGCGACATCATCACCGTGAACCTGCGGCTGGTCGATGTGTCCACCTCAGAGATCATCGCCGAGGAGACCGTAACACAGGCGGTAGAAAGCCGCCTCGTGCAAGGCAACACGATGATGTACGTGACGCTGGACCGGATTCTTGAAGCCGAGGCCGGCACCGCCATCAACGAGCCCAAATCCTTCGCTCTGGACGCAGCCCTCCGCGTGGCACTCAGTTCCGTGTTGCGGCAATGGACGGCAGGCGATCGAGGCTAAGAGCGACTGGCCCCTGAATTCGCCAGTCCCTGCGGCGT
>JAYZYX010000151.1:0-2880 GCA_036139795.1 Pseudomonadota bacterium
GCATAGGGATAAACCTCCATCACGGGGCGGACGATTCCCATCGACCAGCTTTCCAGTGTCATGATCTGGAACAGGGAATAGGCACTGCGGCCCATGGTGCCGAACCACTGGGGGAAGCTCTCGCCAAAGACGGTCGTCGCGATGACCGAGCCGATGTAGAAAAGGATCGCCATCAGGAAAAAGACGCTGCCCATTCCCGGTAGGGCCGAGACCAGCCCCTCGACCACCCGCCGCAGGCGTGGCGCGACCGAGATCACCCGCAGCACCCGCAAAATCCGCAGGGCCCGCAGCGCCGAGACCGAATGCCCCCCCGGCACCAAAGCCGCTGCCACGATCACCGTGTCAAAGATATGCCAGCCGCTACAGAAAAAGCGCCATCCAAAGGCATAGAGCTTCAGCAAAATCTCAAGAACAAAGATGCTCAGACACAGCGCATCCAGAAACCGGATCAACCCACCCATGTTTTCCATGACGGTCCCCGAGGTCTCAAGCCCCAGAATGACCGCATTGAACAGGATAACCCCGATGATCGAATTGCGCACAAGCGGCCTTTGTAGCCAGAGGATCAGATGATCGCGCATAGTGCCTTTGCCCTTGTTTTTATGCCTCTTTGACCGCGTCACTCTTTCCGGAACGCAGCCGCCAGTTCCACATGGGTAGACCAGCGGAACTGATCAACCACAAGCACGTTTTCCAGCCGGTATCCGCTCTTTACCAGAACGGCTGCATCACGGGCGAATGTTACGGGGTTGCAGCTGACATAGGCCAGAACCGGCACTTTTGACGCGGCAATCTCGGCCACCTGCGCCTGCGCACCGGCCCGCGGCGGGTCCAGCACCACAGCATCCATCTTGGCCATGTCGGCAGCCATCACGGGGTTGCGGAACAAATCCCGCACCTCACCGCGCAGTTTCTTCAACCCTTTGGCATGACGCCAGCCATGGTCCATCGCCTTGATCATCTCGGGCACACCTTCCAGCGCCCAAACTTCGGCCTTCCGCGCCAGCGGCAGGGAAAAGGTGCCAGCACCTGCGAACAGATCCATCACATGGGCCGCGTCACCAACGGTCTCCAACACCGCCGTCCGCAAGGCCACTTCGCCGTGTTTGGTCGCTTGCAAGAAAGACCCCGGCGGCGGGGCAACGGCAATCCCGTCAAACTCCTGCTCGGGCGGCAAGCGTAAGGCAACCGTCTCATCGCCCCACGCAAGACGCGCCAGCTTCTGCTCTTCGGCAAACGGCCCCAGCAAGGCCCGCAGCGCCCCGTCCAAGGGTTTGCCGCCTGCAACCGACATATCCAATCCGTGGCGGGTCAAGGTCACCGTCACGCTCAGCTCGCCCTTGCGGCTGCCGCCCAGCTTGACCAACTCGGCCACAATGGGACGCGCATCCAGCAAGGCAGGCTCCAGCAAGGTGCAGCCATCAATCTCGACAATCTGGTCCGAGCCCCGCACATGGAACCCAACCTGCGCCCCCGCCTTGGTCCGCCGTGCGGAAAATACCGCTCGCCGCCGCGCATTCGCAGGCGAGGTCGCAATCCCCGAAATCGGAGCCTCCAGACCCTGCGCCTCCAGCGCCGTGCGCACCACCTGAACCTTCCAGTCCGCCACGAACCCGTCAGCTGCATGCTGCAAGGAACAGCCGCCGCAGCGCTTGTAGCGCGGACAAGGGGCCTTCACCCGAACGTCACTTGGCAAGATAATCTTCGGAGCGACCATCACGTCGCCCTCGATCTCGCCTTCCACACGCTCGCCCGGCAGGGTCATGGGCACATAGATCGGACCGGCGGCGATCCCGTCTCCGTGCAAACCCAGTCGCTCGATCACTACTTCTGGCATGGGCGCGGCTCCTTCATCTTGGCAAAAATACCTCCGCCGGAGGCATCCGCCCGCCGCCAGAGGTCCTGCGATCAGTCGTTGGCCTCGCCATCCCCCAAACGCGGTGCAGACCGGCTCAGGGAAAGAGAGGCTCCGGAAAACCGGATCGGAGTGCGTATACCCGCAATCCCGTCAGGCTCAATACGCAAGCCGCGGGCGATCACCTGCGGATCGGCGAAAACCTCGGCCATATCGTTGATCGGCCCCGCGGGAACGCCCTGCGCCTCACATGCGGCCAGCATCTCGGCCTTGGTAAAGCGGGTCATAGCGCCGGACAGGATTTCAACCAAAGCCGCGCGGTTCTCGATCCGCGCCGGATTGGTGGCGAAACGCGCGTCCGAGGCCAGACCACCCAGACCCAAAATCTCGCAGAACCGGCCGAACTGGCTGTCATTGCCCACGGCGATGATCACGAAACCATCGCCACACTGGAACACCTGATAGGGAACCAGATTGGGATGGGTATTGCCCACGCGGCCTGGCGGCGTGCCTGTGGCCAGATAGTTCATCGCCTGATTGGCCATCACGCCAACGGCTACGTCCAACAACGCCATGTCGATCTGCTGCCCTTCGCCGGTCCGGTCCCGCTGATAAAGCGCCGCCAGAATCGCGTTCGAGGCATAAAGGCCGGTGAAAATATCCGCGACTGCGACGCCCGCCCGCATGGGCTGTCCTTCGGCCTCGCCTGTGATGGACATCAACCCCGACATGCCTTGGATGATGTAGTCATATCCCGCCCGCGCCGCGTAAGGGCCGTCCTGCCCGAAACCGGTGATCGAGCAATAGACCAAACGCGGGTTCACCCTGCGCAGACTGTCGTAATCCAGACCGTATTTCGCCAGCCCGCCAACCTTGAAGTTCTCGATCACCACATCGGCGCCTTGCACCAGATCGCGGACCTTTTCCTGCCCTGCGGGCGTTCGGAAATCCGCGATGACCGAGGTCTTGCCCCGATTGCAGCTGTGGAAATAAGCGGCCGTGCGGTCGCCCTCGCGCTCGATGAA
>JAYZYX010000152.1:0-4623 GCA_036139795.1 Pseudomonadota bacterium
TTTTTGCCAAGATGAAAGCAACGGTTTGTTAATCATGATCCGTCAAAGTGCTTATGCGGTACAGGGAGAGGTCCCGATGACCGCCCAAGGTGAAGGCTCTGCATCCGCGCCGCATGTGCCGTGTCGGATGCAGAGTGATCGCTCTTTCATCTTGGCTGAAAATACCTCCGCCGGAGGCATGAGCGGGCGCCATCTTTGGATGGGGGAAGGTCATTGATGCGGGCGATCATGGTTCAGGGAGCGGGCTCGAATGTGGGCAAGTCCATGTTGGTGGCCGGGCTTTGCCGTATCGCGCGGCGGCGTGGGCTGAAGGTTGCGCCGTTCAAGCCGCAGAATATGTCGAACAATGCCGCTGTTACCTCGGATGGGGGAGAGATCGGGCGGGCGCAGGCGCTGCAGGCGCTGGCCTGTGGAGTGCAGCCGCACACGGATATGAACCCTGTGCTTTTGAAGCCTGAGACCGATGTGGGCTCACAAGTGGTTGTTCAGGGCAAGCGGATTGCGACGGTGAAGGCGCGGGACTATGCGGCATTGAAGCCTCGGCTTATGGAAAGCGTGCTTGAGAGCTTTCACCGCCTGAAAACGCAGTATGATCTGGTGATTGTTGAAGGGGCAGGAAGCCCTGCGGAGGTGAACCTGCGCAAAGGCGATATCGCCAACATGGGCTTTGCCGTTGCCGCAGATGTGCCGGTGATCTTGGCGGGGGATATTGATCGGGGCGGGGTAATCGCTCAGATGGTTGGGACGCGCGCGGTTCTGGCCCCTGAGGATGCGGCGATGATCGCGGGTTTTCTGATCAACAAGTTCCGCGGTGATCCAAGCCTGTTTGATGATGGCTATGCCATGATTGAGGCGCAGACCGGCTGGCGGGGTTTCGGGGTTCTACCCTATTTCGCTGATGCCTCGAAGCTGCCGGCTGAGGATGCTTTGGACTTGCCCAAGCGCACGGGCGGCAAGGGGTTGCGGGTTGTGTGCCTCGGGCTGTCGCGGATCGCGAATTTTGATGATCTGGACCCGCTGGCGCAGGAAGAGGGCGTTGACCTGAGTGTTCTGCGGGCTGGAGAGCCGATCCCTGGCGATGCGGATCTGGTGATCATTCCGGGCAGCAAATCCACGCGGGGCGATCTGGCTTATGTGCGGGCGCAGGGCTGGGACATTGATTTGCTGGCCCATGTGCGGCGCGGCGGTCATGTGCTGGGCATTTGCGGTGGTTACCAGATGCTGGGACAAGAGGTGATTGACCCTGAAGGCTTGGAAGGTGCGGCTGGCACGGAAAAGGGCCTTGGGCTGCTGGATGTGCGTACGAAGATGACGGCGGACAAGCGCCTCACGCAGGTGCGGGCGCGTCATGTTCCAAGTGGCCTTGAGGTGGATGGCTATGAAATCCATATCGGCCGGACCGAGGGGCCAGATTGTGCGCGGCCCTTTGCCATGATCGGGGATCAGGCGGATGGGGCGATCTCGGCCGATGGGCGGATCGTGGGCAGCTATCTGCACGGGATGTTCACTGATGATGCGTTCCGCCGTGCCTATCTGGCGGGCTTTGGTGTCCGGTCAGTGGGCCAGTCCTACGGGGCGGTGGTCGAGGAGACCCTTGATAAGCTGGCCGACCATATGGAAGCCCATCTGGACGTGGACGGCCTGCTTGCCTTGGCGCGGTAGGGTTTATCCCAGCAGGTAGATCAAGGCGCTGACCGTGAAGAACGAGATCGTGGTGGTGAAGACCAGCGTGGTCGCGGTGATGCTCTCGATCCCGTAGCGCTGGCCGAAGATCGGGTAGATCGACAGCATAGGCACGCTGGCGAACAGCATGGCGCCAAGGATGTATTCCGGTTGGCCTGCGGGGAACAGGGTGAAGGCCACGAACATCAGGGCCGGATGGAGGAAGAGCTTGCCGAAGGTGATCAGTGCGGTATCGCCAGAGATGCGCTTGACCGGAAAGCTGGCCACGGTGCCGCCCACAACAAACAGCGCCACCACAGGGGCGGTGTAGGTCAGATAGCCAAGCACGGTCCCGATGACGTCGGGGATCGGCAGGCCTGTGATCTTGATCACCAGACCCGCGCCAAGGCCGACGAAGATCGGGTTCTTGTAAAGGCCCTTGATCGCTTTGATGAACGCCGTGGTGAAACGCTCGTTCGCGTACATGCCTGCGTCCGCGATGGCGATGGCCAGCGGGATGGTCAGCAGGTTCTCGACCATCAAGGCCCATGCCAGCATGTCGATGGCCATGCCGCCCACGACCAATGCGGCGATGGGATAGCCCATAAAGCCACTGTTCGAGTTGCACATGCCGAGGGCGAACATCGCCGCCTCGGGGATCGAGCGTCCGCGCAGGCGCATCACGGTGATGCCGCCGGTCAAAAGCGCCAGTGAGGCCGCGCCATAGCAGGCCAGAAAGTGCCAGTTCAGGGCAGGGGCCCCTTCGCGGTTCACCGCAGAGATGACCATTGCAGGCATACAGACCCGCAAGACGAACATCCCCAGCGCCCGCGTTGTGTCCAGTGCCACGTATTTGGTTTTGATGGCGACAAACCCCAGCGTGATCAGCAGGTAAATCGGTGTGGTGATCGCAAGAATGCTGAGCATGTCAGTCGTCCAGAAGGGAATCGATATCGCTGACGTCTATGAGGACTGACCGCAGCACTGTCGAGACCACTTGGCGGCAAAGCGTCCGTTGTCCCTCTGGCGAATGCAAGGCATCCCCGAAGATGTGCTGGAAGGTGAACATGTTCGAGACGTTGTGAAACGACAGGGCCGAGATCAGCCAGTGCAATTCCAGCGGGTCTAGATGGCTACGGAAACGGCCCGCCGCAACCCCTTGATCAATCAGGGTGCTGAGGCGTTCAATCGCTTGGGCGTTTTCATGGGCGACCGAATCCGAGGCTTTAAGCTGGCGGGCGCGGTGGATGTTCTCGATCATCACAAGGCGGATGAAATCGGGGTCCTGGCGGTGATACTCGAATGTGAAGGCCACCAGACGGGCCAGTGCCTTTTCGGGGGGCAGGCCGGTCAGGTCCAGCGCGGCCTCATGGGTGCGGATGCGGCTGTAAGCCTGCTCCAGCACGGTCCGGTAGAGCGTGTCCTTGTCATCGAAATAGTAGAAAATCATCCGTTTCGAGGTCTGCGTGCGGGCCACGATGTCATCGATGCGCGTGCCCTTGAAGCCTTTGGCTGCGAACTCTTCGGTAGCGGCGCGCAGGATGTCGGCGCGCACAGCCTCGGGGTCCTGTTTCCAGGACTGTCGGCGCGGATTTCGGGCAGGTGCGATTTTTTCTGGCATGGCTATCGAAATGCAGGCTGGAAATGGTGTCCGCTCTTCTATATCACGAAATTAACCGATGGGAACAAAGTGATTGCCTGTCGGGGGACAAAACCACTCAGACAGCATTGCGGCCAGCAGGTCGGCGCGGCGCAAAAGGCGGGATTCACAGATGAAAACTTCGATCGCGACGGTTTCGATTTCCGGTAACTTCACCGAAAAGCTGGACGCGATTGCGGCCGCCGGTTTCTATGGAATCGAGATTTTCGAGCAGGATTTTCTGGCCTATGACGGCTCGCCCCGTGATGTGGGGCGGATGATCCGCGACAAGGGTCTTGAGATCACCCTGTTCCAGCCATTTCGCGATTTCGAAGGTCTGCCGGGGGCGCTGCGGACCAAGGCCTTTGATCGGGCCGAGCGCAAGTTTGACCTGATGCAAGAGTTGGGCACCGATCTGGTGCTGGTCTGTTCGACCGTGCATCCCGAATCCATGGGCGGCATTGACCGAGCTGCCGATGACTTCGCCGAATTGGGTGAACGGGCAGCCAAGCGCGGTCTGCGTGTGGGCTATGAGGCGCTGGCGTGGGGCCGTCATGTGAACGACCATCGCGACGCGTGGGAAATCGTGCGCCGTGCCGATCATCCGAACATCGGTCTGATCGTGGACAGTTTCCACACCCTCAGCCGCAAGATCGACCCCGAGACCATCCGCCGTATCCCCGGCGACAAGATCTTCTTTGTGCAGCTGGCCGATGCGCCGCTGATCGATATGGACCTGCTGTATTGGTCGCGCCACTTCCGCAACATGCCCGGTGAGGGCGATCTGCCTGTGGCTGACTTCATGCGCGCTGTGACGGCAACGGGCTATGACGGCCCTGTCAGCCTTGAGATTTTCAACGACCAGTTCCGTGGTGGCAGCCCGCGTACGATTTCCAAGGACGGCTACCGGTCGTTGATCTACGTGATGGACGAAGTGCGCCGGAAAGAGCCCGCGCTGGAGGTTGACCTTGAACCCATGCCTGCGCGGATCGACGTGCAGGGCACCGCCTTTATCGAATTTGCCAGCCGTGGGGACGATGCGGATCGCCTTGAGGCGACCTTGGCCGCGTTGGGCTTCCGTCTGGAAGGGCGCCACATCAGCAAAGAGCTGACCCTGTGGCAGCAGGGCGAGGTGCGGATCGTGGTGAACCGCGAAACCAAAGGCTATGCGGCCAGCGCCTATAACGTGCGCGGCACCACTGTGTGCGACATGGGGCTGAAGGTCTCGAATGCCGCCGATACCATTGCCCGTGCCGTGGCCTTGGGGGCGGATACCTTTGCGCAGCCCATTGGCCCCGGTGAGTTGGACATCCCCGCGATCC
>JAYZYX010000153.1:0-13233 GCA_036139795.1 Pseudomonadota bacterium
CCCGCCGACATGGTTGTGGCAAACGATGCGCACCGCGAGATTTGTGAAACCGCTTGGGGCATCCCCGCAGGAACCATCCCGCCCAAGCCCGGCTTTCACGCGGTCTTGCAGAACCGCATGCTGAAAGACGGGGTGCTGAACGCCTATTGGGTCCAGTGCAACAACAACATGCAAGCCGCCCCCAACATGAACGAAGAGGGCTTTCCCGGCTATCGCAACCCCGAGAACTTCATCGCCGTGTCGGACCCCTACCCCACCGTCACAGCAATGGCCGCCGACCTGATCCTGCCCACCGCCATGTGGGTGGAAAAAGAGGGCGCCTACGGCAACGCCGAACGCCGCACCCAGTTCTGGCGTCAGCAGGTGGATGCCCCCGGCGAGGCGCGTTCGGATCTGTGGCAGGTGATGGAATTCGCCAAACGCTTCACCGTCGAAGAGGCGTGGGGCGAAGAACTAGTTTCGCAAAAACCGGAACTGGCGGGCAAGACCCTGTACGAAGTGCTGTTCGAGAACGGCAAGGTCAACGCCTACCCGCTGGAGGAAACCGCCGAAGGGTTCAACAATCAGGAATCCAAGCACTTTGGCTATTACGTCCAGAAGGGCCTGTTTGAGGAATACGCCGATTTTGGCCGTCACCACGGTCACGATCTGGCACCCTTTGACACCTACCATCAGGCACGCGGTCTACGCTGGCCCGTGGTGGATGGAAAAGAGACCCTTTACCGCTTCCGCGAAGGCTACGATCCTTATGTGGCCGAAGGCGCAGGCGTCCAGTTCTATGGCAAGCCCGATGGCAAGGCGAACATCATCTTTGCGCCCTATGAGCCTGCGGCAGAGGCCCCCGATGAGGAATTTGACCTGTGGCTCTGCACGGGCCGCGTGCTGGAACATTGGCACTCGGGCTCGATGACGCGGCGGGTGCCTGAACTGCACCGTGCCTTCCCCTCGGCGGTGGTCTTTATGCACCCCGATGACGCCAAGGATCGCGGTCTGCGCCGCGGGCAAGAGATCATGATCTCGACCCGCCGCGGCGAGATGCTGAGCCGCGTGGAAACACGGGGCCGGAACAAGCCGCCGCGCGGTCTGGTCTTTGTGCCGTGGTTCGATGAGGGCCAGTTGATCAACAAGCTGACGCTGGATGCCACCTGCCCGCTGTCCAAGGAAACGGACTTCAAAAAATGCGCCTGTAAGGTCGAGCGCGCCTGACGCGCCCGATCCAACGCCAGCTTTGATCAGGATGTGACCGATGCCCGCCGCCAACCCTTCCACACAGGCTGACCGCCGCCGCTTTCTGGTGAATGCGGCGCGGATGGCGGGTGGCTGCGCGGTGGCGGGCGGTCTGCTGTCCTGGCTGGCCCATGACGCCCGCGCCTTGCCCGCGCAGGCGTTGCGCCCGCCCGGCGCGCTGGATGAGGCCGACTTTCTGGCCGCCTGCATCCGCTGCGGTCTGTGCGTGCGCGATTGTCCCTATGACACGCTTTCGCTGGCCGAACTGGGGGCGGACGGACCGGCCACCGGCACGCCGTTCTTCACGGCCCGCGATGTCCCCTGCGAGATGTGCGATGACATTCCCTGTGTTGCTGCCTGCCCCACAGGGGCGCTGGATAAGGGACTGACCAACATCGACGATGCCCGCATGGGCACCGCCGTTCTGGTCGATCAGGAAAACTGCCTGAACTTTCTGGGGCTGCGCTGCGATGTTTGCTATCGGGTTTGCCCCGTCATCGATGAGGCGATCACGCTTGAGCTGTCACACAACGACCGGTCGGGCCATCACGCGATCTTTGCGCCAACGGTCCATGCAGACCGCTGCACCGGCTGCGGCATGTGCGAGAAAAGCTGCGTCCTGCCCGAGGCCGCGATCAAGGTGCTACCCGTGCGGCTGGCCCGTGGCGCCTCGGCCGAGCATTACCGGAAGGGTTGGGAAGAGCTGGAGCAGAACGGCGCCCCTCTGGTTGACGGGATCATTGACCTGCCGGATCGCTTGCCCGGCCCCGGCACCGACAATCTGGCGATACCGGGCGGCTTTGCCCCTGCGTTCACCCTGCCGGAGTCCGGACAATGAGCGCAAAAACAAAACTGCCCACCGGACAAGAGGCTATCGCCGTCAAAGGCTGGATCGGCGCGCACAAATGGCTGCTGCTGCGCCGTGCCTCTCAGACATTCTTCTTGGCGCTGTTCCTGCTGGGACCGTGGTTCGGGATCTGGTGGGTCAGCGGCACGCTGGCCGGATCGCGCACCTTCGGGGTTCTGCCGCTGACCGATCCGCTGGTCATGGCCCAAAGTCTTGTTGCCGGTCACTGGTCGGAGCTGACAGTGCTGACCGGCGCGGTGATCGTGCTGGCGGTCTACGCGCTGATCGGCGGGCGGGTCTATTGTTCGTGGGTCTGCCCGATCAATCCGGTCACCGATGCGTCCCATTGGCTGCATGACCGTCTGGGCCTGCCCAAAGGCTGGCAACCTAAACGCCACACCCGCCTGTGGGTGCTGGGGATGGTGCTGCTGGTTTCGGCCCTGACCGGCGTAATCGCGTGGGAGGTGGTGAACCCAATCACCATGCTGCATCGGGGGCTGGTCTTTGGCATGGGCGCCACATGGGGACTGGTGGCCGCGATCTTTCTGTTCGACCTGCTGGTCGCCCGTCGCGGCTGGTGCGGACATCTGTGCCCCGTGGGCGCGTTTTACGGGCTGGTGGGGGCCAAGTCCCTGCTGCGGGTCTCGGCGCGGCAACGGTCTACCTGTGATGACTGTATGGATTGCTTTGCGGTCTGCCCTGAAAACCACGTCATTTCCCCTGCTTTGCGGGGCAAACAGGGCGACACGCCCCTGATCCTGTCGCCCGATTGTACCAATTGTGGACGCTGCATCGACGTTTGTTCGGTGGACGTTTTCATCTTCACCCACCGTTTCGACGACAGGCTGTCAGAGCCCGGCGATACGGCCACGCCAAACGTCGCGGACAAAGCCGCATGAACGACAACCACGGAGAATTTAGATGAAATTTCTGGTGATAACGGGTCTCTCCGGCCTTGCCTCCACACTTGCCTTTGTTGGCATCGTAGCAGCCCAACAAGCCGGAGACGTGAAGAGCCTGCGCAATGATCCCTTGGACGTGACCAACGCGATCGAGGACATCTACCAGCAGAACGAAGGGCGCGCGGCGCGGAACTACCGGCAGCAACCGCCGATCATTCCCCACTCGATGGAGCAGTACCAGATCGACCTGCGCACCAACCAGTGTCTGACCTGTCACGACTGGACCAACGCCGGTGAGCGCGGCGCACCGACCCTGTCGATGACGCACTATCTGGACCGCAACGGCACCCAGCTGGACACGGTTTCGGGCACCCGCTGGTTCTGCAACCAGTGCCACGTTCCGCAGGCCGACGCGCCCGCGCTGGTGGATAATATTTTCAAGCCGTCCAGCACCCGCTGACCCATCCAAGGAGACAGACAATGGCTGATCCAAACAACGGCAGGCCGGTGCGCAAACGCGGTCTCGCGCGGCTCTGGGACATCATCTGGAGTCCCACCTCGGTCATGAGCGTCGGCTTTCTGCTGATCGCCGGCTTTATTGGCGGGGTTCTGTTCTGGGGCGGGTTCAACTGGTCGCTGGAACTGACCAACACCGAGGAATTCTGCGTGTCCTGTCACACGATGGAAACCAACCTTGGCGAATACCGCGAGACAGTCCACTACAACAACCATTCTGGCGTACGGGCGATCTGTTCCGATTGCCACGTTCCCCATGAATGGCAGTACAAGATGAAGGCCAAGATCATGGCCGTCAAAGACGTGTACCACGAGATTGCGGGCACCATCTCGACCCCCGAGAAATACGAAGAGCGTCGCCTGGAGATGGCGGCAGCGGTCTGGAAAAAGATGAAGGCCAGTGACAGCCGCGAATGCCGCAACTGTCACGCGTTCGAATACATGGACTTCACCATCCAAGAGACCCGCGCAGCCGATAACCACCAGCGCGCCATCGACACCAACATGACCTGTATCGACTGCCACCAAGGGATCGCCCACGATTTGGCCCCCGGCTACATGGAAGAATACAAGCATGTGGTCGATACGCTGGCAGGCACCGCTCCGGCCCGCGACGGCACCATCGATGTGGCGCAGATCAAAACCTACCTCGGCCTTTCGGCTGACTAAGGTCCAAAGGGCGCGGGCGTTGTGACGCCCCGCCAGCACAGAAAGGGACAAAGAATGCTTAGTGTATTGGATCTTGTTGGCACCATCGGCGGTGCTGTGCTGGGGCTGCCCGGTCTGGTGGGGGTCGCTCTTGGGATGATGACGCGCAAACCCTTGGTGGCGCTGGTGCTGGGGGCCGCTGTCGGGTTTCTGGCGCCGGTCCTGCTGGGGGGCTCTCATTCGACCGACGTTCCGATAACCACGCTTGAGATGGCGATCTCTGTGGTGATCGGCGTGCTGGCCGCGCAGGTGGGCTGCGTGATCCGGCGGCGGGGCGCGACGGTCTAACCGCCGCCTCCCGCAAGTTTCGGCGCTGTGCCGAAAAGCGAAACGGGCCTCTGATAAGGGGCCCGTTTCGCTTTGTTTTAAAAGGATTTAAGGTCAGGCCGGAACCGGCGCGGTCATCCAGTCGTATAGCAGGGCCGTGTCAGCCTCTAACCGCGTGGCCATACCGCCTGCATAGGCTAGAAAACCTTCGTGGTTCAGTTGGTTGACGGCGGTCAGTACAGGAATGCCCTTCTCGATCGCTTTGGCGAAGGCATCGCACATCCCGCGTCCCAGACATTCCTGCGCCCCGAATTTGTTGATGATCAGCGCGTCCGCCCCGTCATCCAAAGCGCGGCACACCCATGCCGAGGCATCCTCAAGCGAGGCAGGGTCCAACCGGCACCCCCGCGACCCGCTGCCCAATTGCTGCGCGATAGCGATCTGCGGGCCTTCAGGCAGAACTGCCAAATCCATGTCGCAGGGATGGTCGCTGTCATCAGGCGCACGACATTGCACAAGTCCCGCCACAGTGCGCCCGTCCGCGTGCAGCCGCGCCGCCAATTCCGACAAAGCCGCGTCAGCCGCACCGCGCTGGGTCGAAAGGATATAGCCAAAGCGGATCATGTCAGACTCCTTGAGGGAAGGGGATAAAATCAACTGGTGCGCCGGTTGGCAGGGTTGTGACATCCGCAGGGATGATCACGCATCCGTCCGCATCTAGCAACGGCGACATGCGCCCCGAATGCACAGTACCACCGATCGTCACAGCCATAGTGCGGCGGTCCAGACAGGCGGGGCGAACCTCTGCCCGACCGGACGAGCGGACGATGGTATTCGCCGCCCGCAGGGTCTGCCGAAAATCCCGCAAAGCCGCGCCCGAGAGCCCTGCCAGCACCGGCAATCCCAGCAACAAGAACGTCACAAAGGCCGACATCGGGTTGCCTGGCAGGCCGATCCAACACGCATCCCCGATATGACCCAATGTCACCGGCTTGCCCGGTTTTAGCGCGACAGAGGGCACCGAGACACGCGCGCCCATTGCCTGAACCGCCGCCCGCATGTGATCCTCTTCCCCCACCGACACGCCGCCAGAGGTGATGATCAAATCCGCATGGGCCAAGGCAGTGGTCAAAGCCGCCATATGGGCGGCCAGCGTGTCGGCCACATGCTCTTGCATCACCAGTTGCGCCCCATGTTGGGCCAGCAAGGCGCTGAGCATGGGTGTGTTCACATCATTGATCTGACCGGCGCTCAGGGCGCTGCCCGCTGGTCGCACCTCATCGCCTGTGGTCAGCAGCGCCACGCGCGCCTGCCTGCGCACGGACACCCGATCAATCCCAGCCGAGGCCGCCACCGCAATCGCCCGCGCAGTCATCTGCGTCCCCGCCGCCAGCACCTCTTGGCCCGCTGTGATTTCTTCACCCGCATGGCGGATATTACTGCCAACAGGGGGCAAGTTGTGAAAGGTCACGGTTTGGTCGTCATAGGTGGCGTTCTCTTGCATCACCACCGTATCGGCCCCCGCAGGAATGGGCGCGCCCGTGAAAATCCGCGCGGCTGTGCCGGGCAAAAGCGGCGCGGCTTCCGCGCCAGCAACAATCCTCTGGCTGATCGCAAGACGCCATCTGCCCGCCTCTTTCAGACCCTGCGCCCTGATCGCAAACCCATCCATTGCCGAGGCCGCAAAGATCGGCACATTGCCCGCCGCCAGCACAGGCTGCGCCAGAACGCGTCCGTTGCTTTTGCCAAGAGGAAGGGTTTCGGAACCGCTAACCGGTCGGGCCAATTGGCGTGCCGCGATCATGGCCTGCTCTAGCGGCATCGCCGTGCCTGCCCCGCATCCGCAGGGGTCTTTTTCCAGAACTTGTTCCATGAAACCTCACGCTCCAGACAAACGTTCGTCCCGTCGTGTGTGGCCGAAAGCCCGTTCAAAGAACTTAACTTATGTCAAATTCTTGATAAAAAAGCTTAGAACTTAGGCATTGTTCCTTAAAGACACTGATGCTTACAGAATGTGACCCGTTTCCGAGGTGACCCATGCTTTTACAAGATCGACGGATCGCACAGTCTTCACTGCTGCTTTCGGGCTTGGGCGCGGATGTAACCGATGACATCCTTGCAGGCGCACAGGTGCAAGACACCGCCCGCGCCAGCACAATCTTTCTTCAAGGCGATCCGGCCCGCAGGATTTTCATCGTTCTGGACGGCTGGGTCAAACTCTACCGCATGACCCCCGCAGGAACCGAGGCTGTCGTGGGTGTCTTCACCCGCGGCCATAGCTTTGGCGAGGCGGTGGCCTTTCGCGGTGACCTCTACCCTGTCTCTGCCGAGGCCGTCACCGCCTGCCGACTTGTCAGCATCGATGCGGGACACATTCTGGGGCAAATCCAGAAAACGCCAGAGATCGCTGTCTCGATCCTTGCGGCGACTTTCACCCACCTGCACGCGCTGGTTCAACAGGTTGAGGGGCTGAAGGCCCGCACCGGCCCCCAGCGCGTGGCCGAGTTTCTGCTAGAATTGGCCGATTGCCAGTCAGGCACCTGCACGGTGCAGCTACCCTACGACAAGGTGCTGATCGCAGGCCGCTTGGGGATGAAGCCCGAAAGCCTGAGCCGCGCCTTCGCCAAGCTGCGCGAACACGGCGTCACCATCCGCAACAACAGCGCCGAGATCACCGATATGACCGCATTGGCCGCTTTCGTGGCCGATGATCCGGCAAACGCATGGACCCGTTGAAACGGTAAGTTACTCGGCTGAAGGGCTGGCCGGTTTTGGGCCGGTAAAGACCGGAAAGAGGCTGACCGAATAGAGCAGAAACACCGCAATCCACATCAGGCCCGACAGCAGGATATTGGCGTCATAGGTCTGCGGCCACATCTCGGCGCTATAGCGCAGGAATGCGGTGACCGGCACCAACCCATAGGCAATCGCCAGCGCCTTGGGCGCGATCAGCGGCCTTCCAGAATGGCCCAAAGCCGCCCGCGACATCACGGCCAAAGTCATGCCCGCGACCCCACCAATGGACAGCACATGCAATGCGGCGATCTCGGACCCACCGCCCAAGGCTGCCAAGCCCCACATCAAAAGGCCCGCCCCCGTCGCCAGATAGGACAGGTGCAGCGTCCACAGGATCGGGTAGGGCAAGGTCCACAGGGGCCGCCAAAGGCTGGTACGGATCATCACCAGAACGCCAGCCAGCATTGCCGGAACCGCTGCATAGTGATCGCCCAAACCAGTCAGCAGGGCCAGAACGGTGGCGATTGCGCTGATGATACTGGCCGCCGCCAGTGGCGTGGGATTTATGGGCAGTCCGGTTTCCCGACCGGTGCGCAGCATGGCATTGCGCGTAAAGGCAGGGGTCACCCGCCCGCCCAAGATGACAATCAACGCTGCAAGTGCCAGCACGCCCACACGCATCCCCCGCGCGGCGGTGTCTTCGGTCCAGCCAAGCCATTCCAGATGCATCATCAGATTCCCGCTCCAGACCAGAGCGATCATGGTCAAGAGGATCATCTGCGGGGCTTTGGGGCGGCGCAGCAACAGCATCAGGATGCGCAAGCCGACCGCAGGCAACAAGGCCAGATCCACCAGCGCAACAGCCCACACAGGCAACGTACCAGACAGGAAAAGCGCCAAGCGCCCCGCCAGCCATAGCCCCGAGACTGTCGCGAAATACCTCTGTGAGGCGCCCTTGCTTTTGGTCCAGTTCGGTGCCGCTGTCAGCAAAAACCCCGCCACAGCTGCCGAGCCGTAGCCGAAGATAAATTCATGAGCGTGCCACTCATATGGACTGATCGCGATCGAGGCGAACAGACCACCTTCCCCCTCCCGCAGCACAAGATGCGCCAGCCAAAGGGCCATGCTGAAAAGGGCGAAAAGCCCCGCGAGGAAAAAGAAAATCCGATAGCCTGCGGAAAACAGCAGAGGAAGAGAACGGCGCGCCATTTGCGAACTCCTGATCGCATCATTTGGCTGACGCTATGGTCCGCCACGATCCAGCGCCTTGACTAAAATCAACGGCATTGCGCCGCGCAATCCGGCCTGCGACAACGGGCGTATCTGTTGCACAAGAATAGCCACAATGTCTGACCTGCCCCCGATCCTCTACAGTTTTCGCCGCTGCCCCTATGCGATGCGGGCGCGGTTGGGGGTGCTGAGTGCGGGTCTCACAGTTGAACTGCGTGAGGTGGTGCTGCGGGACAAGCCACCGGCCTTTCTTGAGACCTCGCCCACGGGGACGGTGCCGACCTTGAGGTCGGGGGATGTGGTGATTGACGAGAGTCTGGACATCATGGTCTGGGCCTTGCGGCAAAACGATCCGCAAAACCTGCTGGAAATGCCCCAAGCGGGTTGGGATCTGATCAACGCGAATGACGGCCCGTTCAAAGCCGCGCTGGACCGGACGAAATACGTCACCCGCTATCCCGACAGTGACCCAGAGGAGCAGCGCGCCTTGGCATCAAGCTATCTGCGCGATCTGGATCAGCGTCTGCGCAGGCAGGATTGGCTGATGGGTGACAGAGAGACCCTTGCCGATCTGGCAATTGCGCCCTTTGTCCGCCAGTTCGCCCATATCGACCGGCCTTGGTTCGACGCACAGCCTTGGCCCGATCTGATCGCTTGGCTGGACCGCTTTCTGGACAGCCCCCGCTTTGCCCGCGCCATGCCGAAATTCGCCCAGTGGCAGGACGGCGACGCACCGGTCTATTTCGGCGCGTAGGCCCCTGGCCAGCTTTGGGTGACCTTGGCGCTGAGGTCTCGGTTGAACAGGGCGCTGAAGGCGTTGGCGATGGGCTTGGACTTTTCTAACTCCCGATCCAACTTGCGCCGGTCCCATGAGACAAACCTTGCCCCTTCCGACACGCTGACTGTGGCGCTGGCGGGGGTGTCGTGGCCGCGAATAAAGGACACCTCACCGATGAACTGCCCACCGGATAGAGCGACCGAGCGGTCTTCACGCTCTAGCGTCATTGGCCCGTGCGAGACAAAATACAGCGCCTGCGGCGGGTGCCCCTCATAGGTCAGTTTCTGGGTGCGGGTGACATCCACATAATGGGCAAACCGCATAATGCGGCGAAACTGGCCAGGTGTCATGGTGGGGAAATGGGCGTAAAGCTCTTTGTCATCATGGGACATGGTGAAGGTCGTACGTTCCAGCAAAATGCTGAAGATCGCGTAAAGATTGGCAACCCCGATGGCCGAGCTTGAGATGATCGCATCCCAAAGCGGCTGGTCCGCGATGGTGTAGTAATAAGCCAGATAGCAACTGGTGCCCGCCAGCAGGAACAGCCGGAGCTTTAGCCCGTCGCGCATAAAAAGGCCGATCACGTAAAACAGCAGCGCCCCTTGCGCAAAGATCGAGGGGCCGAAATCGAACATGATCATTGTCTTTTCCTCCCCTTCAAAGAGTTAGCGCGATGGCCAGCACGGCGATCATCGTGAATTGGTGCAGCAACTGGTCCAGCCCGAACAGGCACCAGTACCGCGGTGACTCTGTATCTGCCTTTCTGTCCAACTGCGCCTTCAGCCAGTCGATGTGGTAGTGGGCCACGACCTCAAGCACGGACAGCACCAGCGCGACCGGCAGGGCCGTCACAAAAAGCAGAACCAGAAAACTTCCCGCCCCGTGCAGCCCCGCGTGCAGGATGCCGCCCGCGCCGCCGTAGCGGGCTTTGCCCTGAAGAACCCAGCCGGTCTGACAACAGAAATCGAACAGCACATGTTTGACCTGCAAGGCGAACAGCGAGGCCACCCACGCCATCATGCAGCGGCCTTTAATAGGGCGGGCTTAAGCGTCCAGCACGGCACAAACCCCAGCCCTTTCATCCGCACATCGCCCCGATGTTTGAAGTCAAAAGCCCCTGCCACACGCCCGCAGGTTTCCTCTGAAATCTGGATCGTGTTGCGCGGTGCGGTGGATTGTAGCCGGTGCGCCATATTCACCGTACCGCCCCAGATGTCGAAATGAGGACGCTTGCGGCCCATCACACCAGCCATCACCGGACCCGTGTGAATGCCGATCCGCACCCCGATCAGGACCCCATGCACCTTGGACAGCACCTGCACCGCATGGATCATATCCAGCCCCAAGGCACATAGATCAGCGGCGTCCGAGGTATCCTCGGCCAGTACGCCCGCGGCCGCCAGATAACCGTCACCTATGGTTTTGATCTTCTCGACCCCGTGATGCTCGGCCAGCATGTCGAAGCGCCCGAACAATGCATCCAGAAAGGCCACCACGTCATGGGGGGCGCTGTTCTTGGAGAACTGCGAAAAGCCTTCAAGGTCCGCATAGAGAACGGTGGCCTCTGGGATGTCATCTGCGATGATCTGGCCGTCCGTGACCTTCAAGCGATCACTGACCGAGGCCGGATAGACCGCGTTCATCAGTTGATCGACCTTGGCTTTCTCGGCCTTGATCTGCTCTCCCATGCGGGTCAGCTGGATATAGGCGGAGCGGGTGATGAAAAAGAACAGGATCGTCGCGTAGATCGTTGTTTCCATTTCCAGAAAGGTCGGATGCTGTTTGTAGGACGAATGAAACAGCGAGCCGTCAGGATGCCCGACACTGCGCAAGCTTTCAAACGTCCAATGGGGCAGGAACGGGTCCAGACTATAGACCGCAACCAGCGTTGCGACCGCCGCGACCAGCCAGCCCAAAGCACGATCCGGCCTCAGAATGACCACTGCCGCCGTCGGGATCAGCATGATGGCAAAGTGATCGCCCTCGGTCGTGCCATTGATCAATGCGGAAAACGCCATGAAGGCGAAATAGGGCGGCACCACCAAGTAGAACAGCGAAGGCGCCGTGCGGATGCGCCAGTACCAGAACAAGCCGTTCACCTCTGCCGCCACGATCAGCACATCCAGCCGCTGCAGGAACAACGAACGTTCTGGCACAAACAACATTGAGGCCGACAAGAGCGTCATCACCACCGCCACGATCACCGCCATGGTTTTCAGCCGCCGCGTCAGGTCATCATCGTTGGGGTCCTGACCGAAGGTCACCACCTTATAAAGCGGCGGCACTTGCAGCAGCGCACGGATCGCCGGCGCCCTCTGGCGCCTCGGATCGCTTTCTGGCGATCGTATGGAAGCTTCGGCTCTCATCATTCGTACCACCCTTGAAAGCTGAAAGTATGGGCGGGAATTTTCATGTGCCAAGGCAGGTATTCCCTACACCTTTAACGTGCATACATGGCCGTTTGGCCTGCCCGGGACCATGCAAAAGGCCCCTGCCCTACCATTGCGCGCCGAGTCGCGTCAGATTCGGACATCGGCGCGAATTTCGAGGAAAATGCGTCGTTAAGGACCGTCAGGCGTTCCGAACACGAAAATCACGGTTTTTGACAGAAAACGGGTATTGCGGGCATGGCGCACCATACGTTAACAATAAATAACAATGACTTAAGGGTTAATTTTAACCTGCTACCTTAAGGTTAAGAACGCTTTGACCGGAAAAACAGCCCCCTGAGCGTCTTTATCCCCTGAAAGAATTCTTGCCAGCTTCCCAGCCTGAAGGCATAAACTGAACGCTAAGAAGACAAAAAACGGGACGAAAGCGTTCCTTAGTCCCCAGCAGTTTACAGGCATACCCGTGTCCAATCTACTTCATAAGCACTTGCAAGGCTTCGCAGGCGATCTGACCACAGCGCTGAAGGCGATGTCCGAAAGCTCATTCGCACCCCATGACGTCAAAAGCCTGCGCAGCTTTAGCGCCGGTGAGGCCAGCTATTATCTGGGGGTCGCCGACGGCTATCTGCGAAAGGCTCATCACGAAGGCCGCATACCCGATGTGGAAATGGGCCCCGGTAATCGCCGCCGCTACACCGCCGAACAGATTCAGGAAATCCGTCAGGTTCTGGCCGAGACCGCAAAAAAGCCCGAGCAGTTCATGCCCGGTCGCCGCGATCTGGAAAAGGACGCGCTACAGGTCTGGGCCTTTGTGAACTTTAAGGGCGGGTCGGGCAAAACCTCGACCGGTATCCACGTGGCCCACGCTTTGGCGCTGAAAGGCTATAAGGTGCTGGTGATGGATTGCGACCCGCAGGCCTCGATCACCACCTTCTTCGGCTACCAGCCCGAGATCGATTTCTTCGACTCCGGCTCGCTCTATGATGTGATCCGCTACAAGGACAAGGAAAGCGGCGAAGGCCCCGTTCCGATCACCGACATCATCAAGACCACCTATTTCCCGAACCTTGATCTGGTGCCCGGTGGCATTCAGGTGGCCGAGTTCGAGCACGAGACCCCTTCGGCCCTGAGCCGTGGAGAACTGCCGGTGTTCTTCAACAAAATCCGCGATGCCCTGAAGGCGGTAGAGAATGACTATGATCTGGTGATCATGGACTGCCCGCCCCAGCTTGGCTACGTTACCCTCTCGGCAATCTGCGCGGCCCAGAACATCATGATGACCCTGATCCCCGAGCGGGTCGATATGGCATCGGCGGCCCAGTTCCTGAACATGGCGGCCAGCCTGACCGAAGTGCTTCACGAAAACGCAGGCATCGGCCTGTTTGACAACTTCCGCTTCCTGCTCAGCCGGTTCGACACCAACGTTGCGACGCAGGTCGATCTGGCGGGCTTTATCCGCGAATTGTTCGGCGATGCCGTGATGAAATCGGCCTTCCTGAAATCCTCGGCCGTCAGTGAGGCGGGCATCTCTCAGCAGACCGTGCTGGAGGTGGACCTGACCGAAGTCAAAAACCGCAAGACCTATGAACGCGCCATCCAGTCGGTCCATGAGATCACCGATGAGATGGAGCA
>JAYZYX010000154.1:0-17399 GCA_036139795.1 Pseudomonadota bacterium
CGGATAAGCCGCCTCAGACACCGTGACCGGCCAAAGCTGGCAGGCATGACGCACCAGCGCCTGTCCGGTCTCCAATGCCTCTTGGCGGCGGGGCGCGGCGGGGATCAGGGCAAGGGCCAGATCAGCCACGTCCTCATCCCGATAGGCAGCAGCCATCAGCACCGCGTCGGTCCAGAGGCCACCGGTTTCCAACACAGTCCCCAGCCAACCTTGCAGCTCTTCCGGTCCGCTGATCATCCGGCGGGCCACGGCCGCCTCGATCCCGCCGGAATAGCTGAAGCTACCAACGGGAAACGCGGGCGAGACCACCTGCGCCATCTGCAGCAGTGCAGGGCTGCACAGATCAGTGGGAGTGACCGTGATCATGGTCATTGCCGTGATGGTGGTGGTCCTGATCCCCATGGTCGTGATCATGAGAATGACCTGTATGACTGTGGGATTTGTCGTGATCGTCGTGATGGCTGTGGCCGTGGGTCCGCCCGTGGCCATAGGCGCCGCCTTCGGGTGTGAAGGGCGCAACAACCGCTGTCACGTCCGCGCCTAGCAGGGACAGCATATCGGCCATCACCTTATCCTGACGGATTCGCAGCACGTCATCTTCGATCTGACAAGGCGTGTGCCGGTTCCCGATGTGCCACGCCAGACGCGGCAGGTGATTTCCCCGAACTTCCAGCAAGGGTTCGGGCTTGGCGCAAACGCGAACGAAACCACCCTCGGGCAGTTCGAATGCATCGCCATCATCAAGGGATTGGGTCTGCGCGAAATCCACAAGGACTTCGGTTCCGCCATCAGCGACCAGCAGTTTGCGGCGCAAGAAACGGGCAGAGTAATCAAGGGTCAGGCGGTCTTTGACCTCACCAGTCCAATCGCCTGCCCTTGTGATATGGTGCACTCTGACAGGGGCGCTCATGCAGCACCCCCGATCATGTGACTTAGACGTAGAAGACGTCCCGGAATACGTAGCGTGCAATCTCGTCGCGCTTGACGCCCATTGCTGCCAGCTCTTCGTCCGATTTCGCTTCCAGTGCGCGGATCTGCGGCAGACGCGAACGGCTGTTGGCATAGGCCACATAGGCGTGACCAACTGCTGCGAAGAAGCGCGAGAAGACCGAAGGACGCTCTGCGTGATGGATGTCGGTATAAGTAATCGCCATTAGAAAACCCTCTCAGTTTAGCGTTTGGGTTTCCCCCCTGGCATTCAAGGTAGTGCATTGGTCACCTGGGTAATACTTCCAATTCTGCATAGCGGCATGCCACTTGCCGCAATGCAGAATGGCATTGATCAGTAAAGGAAATAGCGCTGCGCCATGGGCAGCACGTCTGCGGGCTGGCAGGTCAGAAGGACGCCGTCCGCGCGTACCTCATAGGTCTCGGGGTTCACTTCGATTTGCGGCAGGGCATCATTCAGGTAGAGGTCTTTCTTACCAATCCCGCGGCATCCTTTGACCGCCAGCAGATCCTTGTTCAGACCCAGCTTGCCTTTGATCCCTTCAGCAATAGCTGCCTCGGACACGAAAAGAGCCGCATTCCGGCCAACTGCGCGGCCCATGCTGCCCCACATCGGGCGCGTGTAGACCGGCTGCGGCGTGGGAATCGAGGCATTGGGATCGCCCATCTGCGCCACGGCGATCATCCCGCCAACCAGCACCATTTCGGGCTTTACCCCGAAGAAGGCCGGATTCCACAGAACCAGATCGGCGCGCTTGCCAACCTCGATGCTGCCAAGCTCATGGCTCATGCCGTGGGCAACAGCGGGGTTGATGGTGTATTTGGCAATATAGCGGCGCACACGCAGGTTATCGTTCTCGCCTGTCTCCTCGGCCAAACGACCGCGCTGCTTGCGCATTTTGTCAGCGGTCTGCCATGTGCGGATGATCACCTCGCCCACGCGGCCCATCGCCTGACTGTCCGAGGCGATGATGCTGAAGGCCCCCATGTCATGCAGGATATCTTCGGCAGCGATGGTCTCGCGGCGGATGCGGCTTTCGGCGAAAGCCACATCTTCAGGGACGCGCTTATCCAAGTGGTGGCAGACCATCAGCATATCCAGATGCTCTTCGATGGTGTTCACCGTGAAAGGACGCGTCGGGTTGGTCGAGGACGGCAGGACGTTCGCATCACCGCAGACCTTGATGATATCCGGCGCGTGGCCACCCCCTGCCCCTTCGGTGTGGAAGGCGTGGATGGTGCGGCCTTTGATGGCGGCGACGGTATCTTCGACAAAGCCGGATTCGTTCAGGGTGTCCGTGTGGATCATCACCTGAACATCCATATCATCGGCCACCGACAGACAGCAGTCAATCGCCGCCGGAGTGGTTCCCCAGTCCTCATGCAGTTTCATGGAACAGGCACCGGCCTTCACCTGCTCGATCAGCGCATCGGGAAGGCTGGCGTTGCCTTTGCCAGCCAGACCGATGTTCACGGGCAGATCGTCAAAAGCCTGAAGCATGCGGCCGATGTGCCAAGGACCGGGGGTACAGGTCGTGGCAAGCGTGCCATGGGCGGGGCCGGTGCCGCCCCCAAGCATGGTGGTCAGACCCGAGTGCAGGGCATCCTCAACCTGCTGCGGGCAGATAAAGTGGATATGGCTGTCAAAGCCCCCTGCGGTCAGGATACGCCCTTCACCCGCGATGATTTCAGTGCCGGGTCCGATGATCAGATCGACGTTCGGCTGGATGTCCGGATTGCCCGCCTTGCCGATCCCCGCGATGCGGCCGTCCCGCAGACCCACATCGGCCTTGTAGATGCCACTGTGGTCCACGATCAGCGCGTTGGTCACAACCGTGTCCATCGCGCCTGCCGCTCGGGTGATCTGGCTTTGCCCCATCCCGTCGCGGATCACTTTACCGCCGCCGAATTTGACCTCTTCACCGTGGGGACCGGTCAGGTCCTTTTCCACTTCGATGATCAGATCCGTGTCGGCCAGTCGGACTTTGTCACCCGTGGTCGGGCCGAACATTGCAGCGTGATCCGCGCGCGAGATTTTGGCGGGCATCAAGGTCTCCTAATGGTTACTTTTTATCAGCGCCGGGCATGGTTGGCGGAACCGACGGCTGACGGGTGGGCTTGGCAAACGAGGCTGCGACGCGGGCGGCTGCCGGATCGGCAGCTTTGGACGCGGCAACAGCTGCGGGGGCCGCGGCTTTAGGCGTTTCAGCCTTGGCGGGGGCCGCTTTCGGAGCCTCTGCCTTGGCGGGCGCGGCTTCTGCCTTCGGTGCTTCGGCTTTTGCGGGCGCGGGCTTTGCGGTCTCTACGGGTTTCGGGGCCTCTGCCTTTGCAGGCTCGGCTTTCGGGGCTGCGGCCTTGGCAGCAGGTTTTGCGGCAGTTTTGCGGGTGGTCGTCCGGCGCTTGGGCGCGGCTTTCTTAGCCGCGGGCTTCGCAGGTGCAGGAGCCGCTTCGGCAGGTGTCGCGGGCGCGGCCTCAGCTGCCTTCACCGGCGCTTCGGTGACAACCTCTGCCGCCTTGGCAGGCGCGGTTTCGGCTTTGGGTGCGGGCTTGGGCGCAGCTTTTTTCGCAGCAGTTTTACGCGGGGCCGCTTTGGGTTTTGCAGGCGCTGCCGGCTTGGCTTCGGGAACCAGCTTCACGACGGGCTCGGCCACCGCATCGGCAGCAGCATCGCTTGCCGGAATAGACACGTGGCCGAAGGGCGACATGACATCCCAAAAGCGCATCGAACAGTTCAGCATCTCCTGCTGCATCCGCAGACCTTTGGCCCAGAATGCAAAAGAGGCGGCAGTCATTTCAGCAGGGGTAGTGATCGTCAGCATTGCAAAATCCCTTTGCGAGCAGGTTTTCTAAAGCTCTCCCATAATTTTCTGATTAAAACCGTAAACACGTCTTGCCCCGGAGAGACTGACAAGCGCTACTTCTCGCCGCTGTCCGGGTTCGAACCGCACAGCAGTGCCGGCCGCAATATCAAGACGCCGCCCCCGTGCCGCATCGCGATCAAAATCCAGCGCGGCATTCGTTTCGGCAAAATGGTAGTGACTGCCGACTTGAATCGGGCGGTCACCTGTGTTGGCCACCATTAAGGTGATCGGTTCTGCGTCTGCATTCAAGATAATTTCTGCATCGCAGCAAAAGATCTCGCCGGGGATCATGTGCGCCCCCGCACCAGCCACAGAAGGGCCGCTGCCACAGTCGCAACCCCCGCAAGCACGGCCCAGACGGGGCTGTCTACATGGGGATGCATGTGGAACGCCTCGCCCCCGTGCGCAAACGCAGCAGAGGGAAGAAGTGCAGCAAGAACAGTCAGTTTACGCATCACGGGAATCTCCTGTCGGTCTTATCGAATGGGGTTGTGGACGGTCACCAGCTTGGTGCCATCGGGAAAAGTGGCTTCGACCTGCACTTCGTGGATCATCTCAGGGACGCCCTCCATGCACTGGTCACGGGTCACAACCTGCGCACCGGCCTGCATCATATCAGCCACACTGCGTCCATCTCTCGCACCCTCGACGACCGCGTCGGTGATCAGGGCAATCGCTTCGGGGTGATTCAGCTTCACGCCGCGCGCCAACCGCTTGCGGGCCACTTCGGCGGCCATAGCGATCAGCAACTTGTCTTTTTCGCGGGGGGTCAGGTTCATGTCAGAGCATCCAGCATTTGGGCAGTTCTGCGCGGGCCAGCGTTTTCAGCAAAGGCACCAGACCCGCGCGCAGGTCAAAGCCGTCCGCCGCAACCATGCGGACAGCAAGAAGGTCATGGGAAATCAGACTAAGCCCTGCATGTTCGGGCAGCAGGTCGCGGGCGCGATCGGCCAGCGCCTCGGCATCAGGGGCGGCATAGACCACACTGGCCACAGCGCGTCCGCCATTCGCCACAGCCGCAGGCGCCAGCAACGTGCCGGAATCACCACTGATCCGCAGGGCATCGGCATAGATCAGGCGGCCATCGCGGCGAATGCGCCAGTCTTCACGGTAATCCACCTCGGGCGAGGTCTCGCCCATCGCCAGACGCCCGAACAGCACCGTTTCCACGAACAGCGCCGCGGCATCCCCATGCAGATCCGCATCAAGCCGCCGCTTCAGCGCGGACCCATCAAAAAGAATCGTCTCTTGCGGCAACCAATGCAGGCGTCCTTCAGGCCCGACCGTCAAATGAGTCGTCACCTGCCCCGCACCCTCTTTGGCGCGATAGGCGCGCTCGGCCGCTTGGGTGGTCATCACCAGCTGACCCCGATCCACACTGGCCCCGATGGTAAACCGATCGCCAGCAGTGATTCCGCCAGCGGTGTTCAACATCACTGCCTCACAGGCGCGACCAGCAGCGCAATGGGGAAACACCAGCTTCAGGGCCCCCTGCTGGCGCAAATCCACGATCCGGCTGCCCTCGCTGACCACAAGGCTGGCTGTGCCTTCGGCGCGCGGCTGCGCAGAGACCTGCGGCATGGATATTTGGGCAAGCTGGGTAATCGTGAATCTCCGGCACAGGCAATTGCGACAAGAGATTTGTGACACCAAGAGTTCGCGCAGAAACAGAGCAGACGACGGAAAAGCCGCTCAATCCTTAATCTTTGCAGGACACTGTGCGTAAAAATTAATCAAATAGCCGATAATTGGGGCATTTTGGTAGCGCTTGAGGCGCAACGTTCAGCCCTTGAGCATTCAGCACCGCCGGATAGCACGCGTGTCATCCTGCACGGATTAACCGTCGCAGCGACAGTGGACAGGAACACCCATGCAGTATCGGCCTTTGGCCATGCCAACATGGCAGGCGTCATCGATATAGAGATTGGTGGCAGAAGTTGCGCCCTGAACAGAGCGATAGGCTGCTGGTCGAATCTTACGGACCCTAGCCCTCACGCCGCCAAAAGCGATAAGGCAAGCAACCGCGTCCCAAGATCAGGATGACACTGGTTAATCAGCGCCCCCAATAACAAAGGCGGCGTGCAGGCATGCTAAATTTTCGTTGAATTCCAATTATCTCAATCACTGCCAAGGCAGTTTCGAAGCTGGATACATGAGGAGAGGAAAGTGGCGCACCGGGGAGGATTCGAACCCCCGACCCCCTGATTCGTAGTCAGATACTCTATCCAGCTGAGCTACCGGTGCGTCGTGGGGGCCTTCTACGGTTTACCACGGGGGGCTGCAAGAGCGATTTTCGAAGTTTTTGAATTTTTTACAACGAAACTTCTGCGTCCCCTTTCGGAAGCCATATTTCAAAGGCGGTTCCTTCGCTTGTGCTCTCCAAAAGTTTCAAAGTGCCACCGTGCCCGCGCAGCAATTCCGCCGAGATCGCCAGACCAAGACCAGTTCCGCCACGGCGCGAACTGCCCGAAAACGGCTGAAACAGGTGTTCGCGTGCCTTCATGGGCAGACCAGGGCCGGTGTCGCGCACCAGGATTCGCCAGCAGGCGTCCTCATCCGTGAAAAGTATCCCGATTTCCCCGCCCTTCCCCGAGGCCGCGATGGCCTGACGAGCGTTCCGGACCAGATTCGTCAGAACCCGGTGCAGCTGCTCGCTGTCCGCACGAATCATGCAACCCGCAGGCACATCGGCAGACAGGCTGATATCGGCATCACCAATGGCCAGCCGTTCGCTATCCAGCACATCGTTCACCACATCGGCCAAGGAAACCCGTGACAGGCTAGGCGGCGGCTCTTCGGCCTTCCCGAAAGCCAGCGTGCTTTCCGTCAGCGTCACCGCCCGCGAGATCGAGCGCACCAGCTTGGGCGCCATCCGTGCCACGGTCGGATCATCCACAGTCTCAAGACGGTCCGCGAACAATTGCGCACTGGTCAGGATGTTGCGCAGATCGTGACTGACCCGCGCCACAGCCCCGCCCAACTGGGCCAGACGTTCTTTCTGGCGCAGAGCGTTGGTCAATTCTGTCTCAAGCGCCTTCAATGCCTCTTCGGCTTCGCGCAGTTCGGTGACGTTATTACTGGGGACGATAATGTTACGGGCATCCTCGGGCGCGTTGGCATAGCGTGCCATCTGATGCACCACCCGCTTCATGGGCGTCACGATAAAGTAGCGCACCGCCAGAAACAGCAGCGCCGCCGTAATCACCGAGATCACCGCCGACAGCACCAGAATGCGCAGGCCGTATTGGATCATCGAATCGCGCAAGGGTTGGGACGGGATCGTCACCTCGATCAGCATCCCTGCCCGCTGGGTCGGATAGCCGATGACGCGGATCACTGTCGGCTCGGTCTCCAGCAGGGTCATGACGGCGTCATTCAGCAGCTCGGCTGGGGTGGCCATGCGCAGATCGTAAGTCGTGGTCACCGGCATCGGGATTGGCGAGGACAGCACCAACTGCCGCGCCTCATCCCGTCTGAGCACCACGTTATAGACCCCTGCGTTTTGCAGCAGCTCTTCCTCTAGGTCGGGATCAACGGATCCGTCCGCCAGCAAAGCAAGGGACGCCAACTGCGCCCGCTCAATCCGCGCCAGCAGGAAATCCTCACGGTAACGGGCGATAGAGGGCACGAAGATCAGCACTTCGGCCAGCATCACGAACGCAATTGTGAGGATCAGGAAACGTCCCGACAGAGATTTCAGCATTCTTGCCCCCCGGCCACTGGTCAGGGCAGAAATCTCTGCACGGCCCGAACCATTATCTTCACCATCTTGTTATCGAACAAACGCGGACTGAAGTAAGTTCCGGCGCTGCGTTTGTTAATTTCCGACACCGTCGGATACGGCGATACCATATTTGTGATGTGGGACATCTTGAGACCATTTGCCAGAACCATGGCCCAGAAATTTATAATCTCGCCCGCGTCATGGCCGACCACAGTGACACCAACAGGCTTACCGCCGACCACCAGAACCTTAACAAAGCCCTCGGTCGTCCCGTTGGCGCGGGCGCGGTCAATGTCGGCCATCGGCTGAACGACGATTTCCAGCCGCCCACCATATTCGGTGCGGGCTGCAGGTTCGGACAGGCCCACATGAGCCAATTCCGGCGCGGTGTAGGTACACCACGGAATATGGGTGGTCTTCGCCTTCGCGGGCAGCCCAAGCAGGGCCGAGCGGATCACCACGCCCGCATGATAGCCTGCTACATGGGTAAACTGCATGCCGCCCGCCACATCCCCGATGGCATAGACCTTCGGATTCGAGGTTTTCAGCGAATCGTCCACGGCGATCCCTGTACGCGTCGTCTTGATCTTGGCTGCAGGCAGATCCAGCGCATTGATATTCGGACGCCGTCCCGCCGCGATCAACAGGTGAGAGCCTTCGATCCGCGCGCCGCTTTCGGTTTCAACCCAGATCGCTCCTTCTTCGCCGCCAACCTTGCGGGCGCCGGTATGTTCCAACACCTCGACGCCATCAGCGCGCAAGTGCTTCAGCACCAAAGACACCGCCTCGGCGTCATCCTTATGCAGAACGCGGGCGGCCTCGATCACAGTGACACGGCAACCAAGACGCGCGTGGGCCTGCGCCATTTCCAGACCGATGGGACCACCGCCGATGATGATCAGGTGGCTAGGCTTTTCACGCAGATCGAACAGGGTTTCATTAGTCAGATAAGGTGTCTGCTCCAGCCCCGGAATCGGCGGCACCGCCGCATGAGAGCCCGTGGCGATCACGATCCGGCGGGCGGTGATGCGGGTCTCGCCCGCCTCAACCACGTTCTGCCCCACAAACCGGCCCTCTTCGCGGATCACGGTGACGCCTAGCCCCTCAAACCGCTCTTGACTGTCATGGGGCGCGATCGAGGCGATGACCTGCGCGACCCGATCCTTAATGGCGGCATAGTCCACCTGCATATCGGAAACGGTCAGGCCAAATTCCCCTGCCGTCGCAATCTCATGAGCGCGTTTTGCGCTGGCGATCAGGGCTTTTGAAGGCACGCAGCCATAGTTCAGACAGTCGCCGCCCATCTTGTCGCGCTCTAGCAGCACAACCTTGGCACCCATCTGCGCGGCACCTGCCGCCACCGACAACCCGCCCGAGCCCGCACCGATCACCAGAATATCTGTCTTCAATTCTTTCACGGCTCAGATTCCTTCTTTGCCACGTAGGGCCTTCAGCACAATCGGCAGCGCGGCCAGCGCCGCCAACCCGAGAATCGGCAGAAGAATAGCCGGAGTGAATATGATGCCCAAATCAGGGGTCTCACCGCGATCCAGCACCTCGCCCAAGCCCGCACCGACAGAGGTATAGACCAGCGCGCCAGGGATGATGCCCAGAAATGTGGTCACAGCGAAGGGCAACAGCGCCACCCCCACCAAGGCAGGCACCAGATTCGCCACAAAGAAAGGCACCACGGGAATCAACCGGATCAGGAACAGCATTTCCCACCGATTGGCATCGATCCCCGCCTTGATTTTCTGGATACGCCCGCCTCCGGTCTGCATCTTTTCAGCCAGCCGCTCTCCCAGCCCCCAGCGGGCGGCTAGAAAAATGGCAATCGCCCCCAAAGTGGCCCCTGTCATGTTAAAAAGGACACCCGGAAAGGTGGAAAAAAGGAATCCCCCAGTCAGGGTCATCACCGTGGCACCGGGCAGCGAAAAGGCCACGACCGCCGCATATACCGCGACGAACCCGACGGCCATCAAACCGAAATGGGCATCACGCAATTCAAGCAAGCGCCCGCGATTCTCTGCAAGGGTCTGAAAAGACAGAATGTCTTTTAGCAAAAAAGCCCCCGCCACAGCGACGCACAGAATGATTCCCAAGGGAAGCAGGCGTGCCTTGGACGACGATGCCTCGGGGCGAGATGTGGCGGACATGAAAACTCCGGAACTTTTTGCGAGCACCACCTTGCAAGAGGACCGTGGCGAAAGATAGACCGCTCACAACGGGTTGATCCCGCGTTAACAGATTCGCTGTGAACGTCAGGACACCTTATGAAAAAGCTGCGGAATTCTTCCGGTTTCTGCGACAACCCGTTTGACTTTAATCCGGCCACCCCTTATTGGGCGGGCTTCGAATAGTAACGGCGGGGCGAATCCGCAGGCTCAGCCGCCGCAAGGACGGAGAACGTTGCGATGAAACGCACTTACCAACCCTCGAACCTGGTACGCAAGCGCCGCCACGGGTTCCGCGCACGTATGGCCACCAAAGCAGGCCGCAAGATTCTGAACGCGCGCCGTGCACGTGGCCGGAAGTCGCTGAGCGCGTAATCCGGTTCAGGTCAAATGACTGATCGGGCACTGCCCCCTCTCGAGCCGGAGACTGCAAAGGACCCGGCCCAGGAAGGGGCGGTGCCCTTTCGCATGTCGACCCTTCTGAATCGCTCGGATTTTCTGGCAGCCTCTCGGGCCAAGCGGTTTCCGGCAGGCGGCTTTTTGCTGCAAGCCCGCCGTCGCCGTGACGGTGAGGCGGACGCAGACCTGACGCGCGTGGGCTATACCTGTTCCAAAAAGATCGGCAATGCCGTGGCCCGCAACCGCGCCAAACGCCGCTTGCGCGAAATTGCGCGGTTGGTGATGCCGGGCCGCGCCCGCGCGGGCTGGGACTATGTGCTGGTCGGTCGGCCGGGCGTGACAGGCGACAAGGACTTTGCCGCCCTGACCCGCGACCTTGAGATCGCCCTGCGCAAAATCCACGAGCCCCGAAAATGAGCCCGCTGGCCCGCATCCTTGCCCTACCCGTTCACGGCTATCGCTTGCTGCTGTCGCCGTGGATCGGCCACAGCTGCCGCTTTCAGCCCACCTGTTCGGTCTACGCCCTAGAGGCGCTGGAAAAACACGGCGCATTCAAGGGCGGATACATGGCCGCAGTACGGATCATCCGATGCAACCCTTGGGGCGGATCAGGCTTTGATCCGGTCCCGCCACGGAAAGACGAAAAATCTTAAGTAAGATTTTTCCCCACCCAGAATTTTCTGCGAAAATTCTGCCCCGCCAAAGGTCTGAGACGATGCTGGACGAGAACGACGACATCCACCCGCTGTTTGCCGGTGCGCCTTCCTCCACCGATTTCAAAAAGCTGCGCAAACGGATCGTGCGCCAGACCCGCGAAGCAATCGAGCAGTTCGGCATGATCGAACGGGGGGCCCGCTGGCTGGTGTGCCTGTCGGGCGGCAAGGACAGCTACACGCTGCTGGCCGTCCTGCATGAACTGAAATGGCGCGGTCTGCTGCCGGTCGAGCTACTGGCCTGCAACCTTGATCAGGGCCAGCCCGGCTTTCCCGCCACTGTCCTGCCCGAATTCCTTGAGAAAATGGGCGTCGAGCATCGGATCGAATACGAAGACACCTATTCCATCGTCATGGACAAAGTGCCTCAGGGCCGGACCTACTGCGCCCTGTGTTCGCGCCTGCGCCGCGGCAACCTCTACCGGATTGCCCGCGAAGAAGGGTGTAGCGCCGTGGTTCTGGGACACCACCGCGATGACATTCTGGAAACCTTCTTCATGAACCTTTTCCATGGGGGCCGTCTGGCCACCATGCCGCCCAAGCTGGTCAACGAAGAGGGCGATCTGTTCGTATATCGCCCCCTGGCCTTCGTCGCCGAAGCGGACTGCGAGAAATTCGCAAAGAAAATGAACTATCCGATCATCCCCTGCGATCTCTGTGGCAGTCAGGACGGGCTGCAGCGTCAGCAGGTCAAACAAATTCTGGACGGGTGGGAACGCAACAGCCCCGGTCGCCGTCAAGTCATGTTCCGTGCGTTGATGAACGCGCGCCCCAGTCATTTGCTGGACTCTGGCCTTTTCGATTTCGCGGGTCTGACCCGCGGCGCACGCGAAGAGGACACCGACGGCATCCCCAAGCTGCGCTAAACGGCGCGGTAAAGGGGCTGTGGCCCGGAATCCGCTTGACCTTTGACCCTGTGATCTGTTGAACCCACCCTGACTTTAAAGGACAAGGTGGCCCGATCTGATGGACGATCAGAATAAGAACCTCTTGCTCGCAACCGTGCTCAGCGGTGTCGTGCTTCTCGTGTGGTTTGTGCTGTTCCCTCCCGAACAGCCTGTTGAAGACCCCAACGCTCCGGCTGTGGTCGAACAGACCGCAGAAACTCCTGCTATTGCAGACAGCGACCTGCCCACCGCCGATAGCGCGGCAGCGACCGCGACTGCGGCGAACGTATCTTCCACCGCTGATGCGCCCCGCATCACGGTGAAGACCGACCGCATTTCCGGCTCGATCTCGCTGCTGGGTGGCCGCGTGGATGACCTGCAACTGCTGGACTACCACGAAACTGCGGACGAAGGATCGCCTGATGTGCAGATCCTCAGTCGCGTCAGCAGCCCCAACGCCTATTACGCGCTGTTCGGCTGGACACCGGTTGAAGGTGTGGACGCGGCGAATGTGCCCGGCCCTGACACCATGTGGTCTGCCCCTGAAAACGCGGTTCTGACCCAAAACACTCCTGTGACCCTGACCTGGGACAACGGTGCTGGCCAGATCTTCCGCCGTGAAATGGCGATTGATGATGACTTCATGTTCACCATCACCCAGTCGGTCGAGAACACCTCTGCCAACGCCATCAGCCTGCGCCCCTACGGCATCATCCGCCGCCATGGCGAGCCCGAGACCCGCAAGTTCTTTATCCTGCATGAAGGCCTTGTCCGCATGTCGGACGGAACCTTGCAGGAACTGAATTACAAAGACCTGACCAAATTGCCGGTCGATGACCGCGAAGGCACTCAGGCCGAGCGTCAGGAAGTCGCAACCGACGGCTGGATCGGCTTTACCGACCACTACTGGCAGACCATCCTGATCCCCGATGCAGGCGCGCCGTTCCGCTCGACCGCCAAGTATTTCGCGGGCCGTGACATCTATCAGGCCGAGGCAGTACTGCCCGCCGTGACCGTTGCCGCCGGTGAAACCGCCAGCGCAGGCACCCGCCTGTTCTCCGGTGCGAAAGAGTGGGCGACCCTCAAGCACTACGAAGAGGACGAAGGCGTTAAAGGCTTTGTGGACAGCATCGACTGGGGCTGGTTCTTCTTCCTGACCAAGCCGATCTTCTGGATGCTGCACAACCTGCACGCCCTGATTGGCAACATGGGTTGGTCGATCATTGCCCTGACCATCGTGATCAAGGCAATCGTCTTCCCGCTGGCCTACAAGTCCTATTCGTCCATGGCGAAAATGCGCGAACTTCAGCCCGAAATGGAAAAGCTGAAGGAAGCTGCCGGCGACGACCGCATGAAAATGCAGCAGGGCATGATGGAGCTGTACAAGAAGAACAAGGTCAACCCGGCCTCGGGCTGCTTGCCCATGCTGATCCAGATCCCGATCTTCTTCTCGCTCTACAAGGTGATCTTCGTCACGATGGAACTGCGTCACGCCGCATGGTTCGGTTGGATTCAGGACCTTTCGGCGCCCGATCCCAGCTCGATCCTGAACCTTTTCGGCCTGCTGCCCTTCGCAGCCCCCGGTCCGGAATCGTTCCTTGCGATCATTTCGCTGGGTATCCTGCCGATCCTGCTGGGTATCTCCATGTGGCTTCAGCAGCGCCTGAATCCGGCGCCCACCGATCCTGCACAAGCGATGATCTTTGCCTGGATGCCTTGGGTGTTCATGTTCATGCTCGGTAACTTTGCCAGCGGTCTGGTGCTGTACTGGATCACGAACAACACGATCACCTTCACTCAGCAGTACCTGATCATGCGCAGCCACGGGTACAAACCGGACGTGTTCGGCAACATCAAGAAAAGCATCAAGCGCAAGAAAGCTGCTTGATCATGATCAGGGTGGCACATCTTTTCCGTCACCCGATCAAAGGCCTTGGCTCTGAACAGATCGAGGCCACAGACCTGAATACAGACCGCCCGCTGCCGCTCGACCGGCAGTGGGCGGTTTTGCAAGAAGGTCAGCGCAATACCGGCACATGGCAAAAACGGCGCACCTTCGGCCATGTGGCCCGCGGGCCAAAGCTGTCGCAAATCAGCTGCTGCACAGATGGCACGCAGATCGCGCTAAGCCACCCAGACCTGCCATCAATTTCCATCAATCCGGACAAAGACGGGCCTGCCCTGCTGGACTGGCTTCGGCCGATCTGGGGGTCCGAGATGCAACCCGCCTCCGAACTGATACGTGCGCCGGACACCGGCATGACCGATGCGGATTACCCATCCGTCTCTCTGATGAACCTCGCCTCGCTCTCATCCCTGCAATCTATCGCGGGGTGCCCCATCGACCCAAGACGCTTTCGTGGCAACATCTGGGTTGACGGACTGCCCCCTTGGCAAGAGCTGGACTGGACCGGCAAGCGCCTGCGTCTTGGCTCTGCAGAACTGGAAATCATCGAGCCGATCATCCGTTGCCGCGCCATCGAGGCAAACCCGACCACCGGCGACTTTGACACAAATCTTACAAAACTGCTGAATGCCCATTGGGATCACGTCTACTTCGGTGTAAACGCACGGGTCACAAAGTCCGGTCACATCCGCTGTGGCGACACCTTGGAGATCTAGTCATGCAACTGCCCTTCCCTCTGGTCGAAGAACCCGATGCCGAAACCCTTGAGGCAGCGCGCAAACTCTTTGCAGGTGAAACCGACTTCCTCAAAGGTGTGGTCGCCATGAACGGCCTGCCCGACGCCGACCGCGCAGAGGTCTGCTTTGCGGGTCGCTCGAACGTGGGCAAATCCTCTCTGATCAACGCGCTGACCGGTCGCAAAGCACTGGCCCGCGCCTCGAACACTCCGGGCCGGACGCAGGAAATCAACTTTTTCACCGTCGGCCCCGATCACTATCTGGTCGACCTTCCCGGCTACGGCTACGCCAACGCGCCCGTCGCAGTGGTCGAAAAGTGGCAAAAGCTGCTGAAACAGTACCTCTCGGGCCGCGCCAGCCTGCGCCGCGCCTTCATGCTGATCGATTCCCGCCATGGCGTGAAACCCGTCGACGAAGAGATCATGAAGCTTCTGGATACCTCGGCGGTCACCTTCCAAGTGGTCATGACCAAAGCCGACAAGGTGAAAGAAAAAGATCGCGAGCCCATGCTCAAACAGGTCCGCACCGCCCTTGCCCGCCACCCAGCGGCCTACCCCGAGATCATCCTGACCTCGTCCGAGAAAGGCTGGGGCATCGGAACATTGCGCAGCGTCATCGCTGCTCTGACCTGAACTTTCCGAGTTCCTTAGGCAGCCGCGATGTGAGTATTTATCACAATAAAGAAGTATACGCGCGCGCAAGCGACTTCTTTATTGCTCAAATACTCATGTCCCGTCGTCCACCACCCTTCCCCTCGGGCTGGCGCTAGGATACCCATGGTTGAACCCCGAGGGAATGGACATGAAAAAGCAGATGGCCCCAATGAATCGCGACTGGATCGCAACCGCACGAACTCTTTCCGAAGCCCTGCCTTACCTTCAGCGTTATGACGATGCGATCGTTGTGATCAAGCTGGGTGGTCATGCAATGGGAAATGACGAGGCAATGGATGCATTCGCCCGCGATGTGGTTCTTATGCGTCAGGTCGGCGTGAACCCCGTCGTTGTTCACGGCGGCGGTCCCATGATCAACGAAATGCTTGGCAAACTGGGCGTGAAATCCGAGTTTGTAAACGGCAAGCGTGTCACCGATCAGGCGACGGTTGATGTGGTCGAAATGGTTCTTTCGGGTCAGGTGAACAAGCGCATCGTACAGGCAATCAACCGTCAGGGCGGCCGCGCTGTGGGTCTTTCCGGCAAGGATGCCAACCTGATCATGTGCGAACAGACCGACCCCGCACTTGGCCTTGTTGGGACCCCGAGCAAGATTGATCCGAACGTTCTGAATGCGCTGTTCGAAGATGACACCATTCCTGTGATCGCCCCCTTGGGCGCTGGCGAGAATGGCGAGACTTTCAACATCAACGGCGACACCGCTGCTGGTGCGATTGCGGGCGCTCTGCACGCGGATCGACTACTGCTGCTGACCGACGTCGATGGCGTACGTAACGCAGAGGGCGATGTGGTCACTGAACTGACCGCCGCCCAGATTGAAGAGATGACCAAAGCGGGGGTGATTGCTGGCGGGATGATTCCCAAGACCCAGACCGCGCTAGACGCAATTGAAGCTGGCGTGCGGGCCGTGGTTATTCTGGATGGCCGTCTGCCCAACTGCTGCTTGCTGGAGCTGTTTACCGACCACGGTGCGGGCTCGCTGATCCGCAAGCAACCCAAAGGCGCGTGATTGACTGCCGCGCTGAGTGATATCGAGGCCCTGCTGTTCCAGCAGGGCCTTTCTGTTTCCGGAGGGGTCTTTGACGGAGACTTGCCGGAGGGCTGTCAGTGTCTGCTGCTCTGTAGCCCCATCGATGGCAGTTTCTGGACCCAGTTCACCGCCTCGCCTGAATATTTGGACGGCCAGCCTGACCCCATTGACCGCTGGTCACAACGGGTTTTGAGCAAGATCGCATCTGACATCGGCGGCACGGCGCTCTTTCCCTTTGGCGGGCCGCCCTATCAGCCGTTTCTGGCATGGGCGCGGGCGTCGGGTCGGGCGCATGTCTCGCCTGTGGGGATGCTGGTGCATGATGCGCATGGCCTGTGGATCAGCTATCGCGGGGCGATTGCCCTGCCCTATTCGGTCAGCCTTCCAGAGCCCCCGCCAAAGCCCTGCGGCACATGCCACGCGCCTTGCCTCACCGCCTGCCCGGTTGGTGCCCTTGGGCCCAATGGCTACGATACCGACACTTGCCACGCTTGGCTGGACACCAAAGAACAGGACTGTATGGCGCAGGGATGCGCCATTAGGCGTGCTTGTCCTGCGGGCGCGGCTCATGGCAGGTTTCCGGAACAATCAGCCTTTCACATGCGGAGCTTTCACCCATGACCCTGCGCCTGATCCTGATGCGTCACGCCAAATCCGCGTGGGACGATCCGCTGATGGAAGATCACGACCGCATCCTGAACGCACGGGGTCAACGCTCGGCTCAGGCGATGGGGGATTGGCTGCGGGACAAGGATTATCTGCCTGGTCAGGTGCTGTGTTCCAGTGCTGCAAGAACCCGCGAAACGCTGGATCGGCTGAAACTGCCAGAGGCGGAAACCGACTATCTGCGGCGCCTCTATCTGGCGGGGTCCGATGTGATGATGGAGGTGTTGCAAAGCGCCGAGGCGCAGACAGTGCTGATGTTAGGGCACAATCCGGGCATTGGCGAATTTGCCGCCCGTCTGCTGGCCAGCGCGCCGGATCATCCGCAGTTCCGGCGCTATCCGACCTGCGCAACCTTGGTGGCGGACTTTCCCCAAAACGACTGGGGGGCAGTGCGTTTCCACACTGCCCGCCCCGTTGATTTCATTGTGCCAAGAGAGCTGACCGACTGATCAGCCCCCCAAGCGCCGCTTAGTGACCCAGAATCTGGCTGAGGAACAGCTTGGTCCGGTCGCTTTGCGGGTTGTTGAAGAACTCTTCCGGCTCGTTCTGTTCGACGATCTGGCCTTGGTCCATGAAGATCACGCGGTTGGCCACCTGACGGGCAAAGCCCATCTCGTGGGTGACGCAGAGCATGGTCATGCCCTCTTCCGCCAGTTCCACCATAGTATCCAGAACCTCTT
>JAYZYX010000155.1:0-2699 GCA_036139795.1 Pseudomonadota bacterium
GTTGGCCAGTTCGGACTTGATCGCACCGACCGAACGACCGGCTGCACGGACCTCACCAACGAAGGGAAAGCTGAATTGCCCATCGGGCAGAACCAGAACACTGCGGCTGAGGCTAGGGTCTTCCAGCACTTCGATCTGCAGCGAGTCACCCGCCTTGATTTTATAGGATTGGGCTTGGGCTGTGTTGCTGACACCGGCGCCAATCAGAAAAACGAGGGCCAAACCGACTTTGGTCATGGCCAGCAACAGGGAAAGGCGTTTCATTCTAAATCCTCATTACTCAACAATTCGCGGGACGGCCCACAAAGACACACACGGTCGAAATACCGCGCAACGCGTTTTAAATACTTAGGCACAACTTACGCTATAAAATCGCACCTGAAAACCCGTTATGCGCCCCTCCGCAAAAAGAACTACTGGGTCTTGGCTTCGGCCAGTTCCGCACGGGCTTTGACCAAAGCAGCGCGGGCAGCAACCACTTGTTCTGACAATGTTTTATCGCCGCTTTCTTGCTGAAGTACCTCGATGTGCTGCAGCACTTCTTCGGCCTCATCAAGGCTGAGTTGCGCGATAAGCGCCATGGCCAGATGATAGTGAACCGCGGGGTCATTTTTCATCGCAGCAGCAGCCTGACGCAGGTGGGCAACTGCGTCATCAATGTCATTCCGCTGATAGGCGATCCAGCCATAGGTATCCTGAAAAGCAGGCACCTTCAGATCACGCAGACGACGCGCCAGACGATAGGCCTCTTTCAGGCTTTCAGGATCTTGGCGGTACGATGACAGCAGGTGCGCCAGATTGTTGGCGATGTAGATTTTACTGCTGTCTTGCTCATAAAGCGCACGGTAGGCATCGATCGCGGCCTCATACTGGCCGGTGTTTTCCAAGTGCGCCGCGCTCATCCAGCCGATGATGTCATTGCCCGGCAGCGCCGCATTGGCCGCGGCCAAAGTCTCTTCGGCGGCTGCCACATCCTGCGCGGCCATGTGGCTGTTATAAAGCCCACTCCAGCCATCCACATTATCGGGCGCAACTTCGGTCAGCAACTTAAAGGTCCCATTGGCGTCCGCAATCTGGCCTGCATCCGCAAGCAGCTTGCCATAGAGGAACAAGGTCGTGGGATTGTCAGGATGCTCTTCCAGCAAGGTTCTGGCACGATCCAGCGCCTCACTGGCCTTGCCGGTCAGAGCCATCGCACGGACCGAGTCAATCTGCGAGCCCAGATCATCCGCTGCGCGGTTCTGCACAAAATCCAGCAATTCTTCAGACGCTCCTGTCTGGATCAGACGTGCTGTTTCTAGTCGGTCCGCCTGTGTGGTGGCAGTGTCCGTTGCGAATTCCCGAAGGCGGCCGATGTCCTGTTTCAGACGGGGCCAATCCTCTAAAGCCAAGTGAACATCGCCCAACGCCGCCAGCATCGCGACCGAGCGATTATCGACGTTCAGGCCTTCGATCAGCACGTTCTCCGCGCTCATCAACTGGCCGTCCTCCATCATGAACTGCACCGCCCGCAAGGTCTCGGCCTCGGCGCGGCCCGATGCCTCGATAGCGCGGTTAAGCATATCCAGTGCCAACTCTCGGCTGCCTTCACGCTCATACGCGCGGGCCAGCAACGTCAATGAGCCGCTGTTCTCAGGCTCAAGATCCAGCGCACGGCGCAGGGTCAAGATCGCGTCGCCCGTTTGATCCAGATCGATCATGCGCAGCGCATCCATCTGCAATGCATCGATCTGCGACGGATCGCTTGCAAGCACCTCATGGACAAGTTCGTAGGTTTCGTCCTCTTGCCCGAGATCCAGCAGCATCTTGGCCAAAGCCACCTTGAGACGGTTCGTCGCCTCTTCATCCTCGGATGCGGCAATCAAAGCGCGCATGGATGTGATGGCGTCTTCCTGTTCGTTCAACTCGAACATCAACCCCGCCCGCAAAGCCACAAAGCGGCCCGGATCGGCAAGCACATCAGCGGGACGCGGTTCCGCGCCCAACGCCTGATCCAGCGCATCCATCGCAGCCTGCTTATCCCGATACTGGATCAGAAAATCGAGGTACCGCATACGGTTCGTCGCATCGGGATTATCTGCCGTGACCTGCGCCGCAAGCCACGCTTCGGCCTTATCCAGCGCACCTTCACGGATGTACCATTGGGTCAGCATCGTCGAGGCGCTTTGATCCTCTGGCGCGTTCGTGGCAATCGTGCGCAGGGTCGCCTCAATGCCAGCCTTATCGCCCAGTTGTTCAAGCGCGATCAGACGCAGGCGGAACAGCTGCACCATTTCGGGTGCGTTTTCCAACGCGGCGTCGGTCTCATCCAGAAGGGCGTTCCAATCGCGCTGCTTCAAGTGATGGGCCAGCATCACCTGACGGGCATAAAGCAAAGTTGGGTCCTGCGCCAAAAGCCCGCGCGCCTTTTCCAGCGCAGAGCCCCGCGCCGCTTCTTCCGGCAAGGTGTCTGACAGCAGATAGGTGCTAAGTGCGTCCATAGACTGAACAAAAGGGTCCTGCGGATCAGCCGCCACAAGCGGATCGATAAAGGGGCGGGACTCTTCAAAGTTGCCATTATCCAGCGACATCCGCGCTAGGACCAGATTGGCCTCAAGATCGTCGGGATACTGTTCGACCAGACGCCGGTATTGACCATAAGCCTCGGCCCAGTTGCCCTGCGCCAGAACGGTTGAAGCATAGAGCCGCCGCGCCTCTCT
>JAYZYX010000156.1:0-11870 GCA_036139795.1 Pseudomonadota bacterium
AAATGACACAGAAGACGGACGCGCCGCCAACCGGCGCACGACGGTGGAATGGGTTGATCCCGCCGATATTGACGCGACCACGGATGATGCGGCCGCCACCGCTAAGGAGACAGAATAATGTTTCAGAACTGGGAATTTCTGCTGACCGAGATTTGGGGTCTGATCGTAGTCGCCGCCCTTGTCGGGTTGGTGGCGGGCTGGCTGATCTTCGGCGGGCGCAAGGGCAAACCGGCGGTGGGCTCGTTCAAAGACGAGCAGGCGCTGACTGCGGCCAAGACCGAAGCCAGCAACCTGCGCAAATCGCTTGAGGCCAAAACCAAAGAGATCGAGGGCCTGACCGCCGAGCTGGATGATCTGAAGCTGCTGGCTGCGTCGGCACTGCCGGGTACAGGCATTGGCCTTGGTCAAGATGCTGACACCCCCGCCGACCCCGAACTGCTGGCCGATATGGCCGAGGCTGGCACAGGCGATCCCTTTGCACTGGATGACGACAATTGGGTTCACGGCAACCTGCCTGAAGGCCTGCGTCATGTGCTGGAGAAAAAGGACGAACAGATCGCCCATCTTCAGTCCGATCTGGACGATCTGCGCGCCGAGCTTGAAACCGATGCCAGCGCCATTGAAGCCAAGTTCGAAGAGCTTTTGGCCGATGCTCAGTCCAAGGACGAAGAGATTGATCGTCTGCGGGCCATCGTCAGCCATTACACCGGCGAATAACGCAGCGACGCGCGCGTCGAACGGTGGAATAGATAAAGGCGGCCTTGGGGCCGCCTTTTCGCTTAATGCCGATTGTTACGGTTAAAGTCAGATATTCCGAATTTAACCGTATGTGCGAGTTTATTCCTGAGGCTTGTTAACTTCGAACGCGGCCAAGCTTTCGGCGGTGGCTTCGCTTTGGTATTTCTCTTTCCACTCGTCATAGGGCATGCCGTAAACGGCCTCGCGGCCCTCGTCCTTGGTCATCTCGATCCCTTTGGCGTTTGCGGCTTCCTGGTACCAGCGACTCAGGCAATTGCGGCAAAAGCCCGCAAGATTCATCATATCTATGTTCTGAACGTCGGTTCTTGTGGAAAGATGGTCCAGAAGCCGGCGGAATGCGGCAGCTTCGAGTTCGGTGCGGGTTTGATCGTCTAACTGAGTCATGATGTGGCCTTTTCCGGTTTGTTCGGAGGCTGGCTGTCCCGCAAGGCGGGGTCAAGGGCTCTCATCGGCATATTGCCGGTCGAAACAGTTGCTCCGGCGCGAATGATCGTGCATAACGCGACTGACGTTAGCGATAACATTTCTATTTGCGGATTATCCCGCGACAAGGAGCACCCAGATGAGACGCCACCGCAAGGTCAAGATCGTGGCCACCCTCGGCCCCGCCTCGAACGATTACGCGATGATCCGCAAGCTGCACGAAGCAGGCGCAGACGTATTCCGTTTGAACATGAGCCACGGCACCCATGACGAGATTGCCGAGCGTCACAAGATCATTCGTCAGGTCGAAGAAGACCTGGGCAGCCCGATCGCGATTCTGGCGGACCTTCAGGGCCCGAAACTGCGTGTAGGTGTCTTTGCGAACGGTAGCGAAGAGCTGGTCGAAGGCGCGGCCTTCCGTCTGGATCTGGATACTGCCGAAGGCACCGTTGATCGTGTCTGCCTGCCGCACCCCGAAATTTTCGCCGCGCTTGAGCCCGGCTCGCACCTGCTGGTGAACGACGGTAAAATCCGCCTGAAGGTGGAAAACTGTGACCGTGAATCGGCGGATTGTGTGGTTGTGACCGGCGGCACCATCTCGAACCGTAAGGGCGTGAACGTGCCGGACGTGGTCCTGCCGCTGGCTGCTTTGTCGGAAAAAGACCGCGGCGATCTGGAATTCGCCTGCAATCTGGGTGTGGATTGGATCGCGCTGTCCTTTGTGCAGCGTGCCAAGGACGTCTGGGAAGCACGTGAACTGGTGCAGGGCCGCGCTTCGGTTTTGTCCAAGATCGAAAAGCCCACCGCTGTGCGCGACTTTGAAGAGATTCTTGATGCCTCGGACGGTATCATGGTGGCCCGTGGCGACCTTGGCGTAGAACTTCCCGTCCAGAACGTGCCCCCGATCCAGAAGCGTCTGGTCCGCAAGTGCCGTGCCGCCGCCAAGCCGGTGATCGTGGCCACCCAGATGCTGGAATCGATGATCGAAAGCCCCATGCCCACCCGCGCCGAAGTCTCGGACGTGGCAACGGCGATCTATGAGGGCGCTGACGCGATCATGCTTTCGGCAGAATCGGCCGCAGGGCAGTACCCCGAGCAGGCGGTCCAGACCATGGACAACGTGGCCCGCGAAGTGGAAGGCGACCAGACCTGGCGCGAAGTCATTACCGCATCGCGTGGTGGCACTGCTCCGTCGCGCGGGACCGGTATCGCCCACGGGATCGTCGCAGCTGCCCGCGAAATCGCGGAAACCGCGCAGATCAAGGCGATCTCTTGCTTCACCCAGACCGGCACCACAGCCATGCTGACCTCGCGTGAGCGTCCGATGGTCCCGATCATCGCTCTGACCCCGCTGCTGCGCACCGCACGCCGTCTGGCGCTGACTTGGGGCGTGCAGCCGATCAAGACCAATGAGGTCGATCGTTTCAAGATGGCGGTGGTCTCGGCAGTGCGTGCGGCACGGTCGGAAGGCTACGCCAGCGAGAACGATCACATCGTGGTCACAGCCGGTGTACCGTTCAATGTTACAGGTTCCACAAACATCCTGCGGGTCGCCCCTTGCGAGGAACGTTTGATTTTTAACACCGATCCGGAGTAATCTAGGCTAACTTTTCGTTAGTGTGGATTACCGGTATGAACTTTGACGCAGATTTTGCGCTGGTACTAGGCCTCGTTCTCGGGGCCTTTTCCCTTCCAGCAATTCTTTCGGCCTTTAACGATGGCCGCGCACCGCGCGCGGCCATGATTGTTATCATGATTGCAGGGGGTTGCATCGTTTATGCGCTGCGCCACCAGCCCGGTGGATATGACGTGGGCGACATTCCCCATGTCTTCGCCAATGTGGTTGAACGCTACACCCGCTAGACCTGTTCGCGACGTCGGCCGACCAAAAGAATCACCTTGCCTTGCCGCCCGCCCCCTAGTATGAGGCGCGCTCACACCGCACGACCGGCCAATGTGGCATGCCGAGTCGTTGCTAAGACCGAACCCGCATTGAAGGAGACGGAAATGCCCAAGATGAAGACGAAGTCGAGCGCCAAGAAGCGCTTCAAAGTGACCGCCAACGGTCGCATCGTTTGTGGTCAGGCCGGCAAGCGCCATGGCATGATCAAACGTACCACCAAATTCATCCGTACCGCCCGTGGTACCACGACTCTCTCGGCTCCCGATGAGAAGATCGTGAAGAAATACATGCCCTACGCGCGCTAAGGAGAGAACGGAATGTCCCGAGTCAAAGGTGGTACCGTCACCCACGCCCGTCACAAGAAGATCGTCAAGCAGGCCAAAGGTTACTACGGCCGTCGCAAGAACACCTTCAAGGTTGCAGCTCAGGCCGTCGATAAGGCCAACCAGTACGCAACCCGCGACCGGAAGGCGCGTAAGCGTAACTTCCGCGCTCTGTGGATCCAGCGCATCAACGCAGCTGTCCGCGCACATGACGCAGATCTGACCTATTCGGCGTTTATCAACGGCCTGAACAAAGCAGGTATCGTTGTCGACCGTAAGGTTCTGGCTGATTTGGCCGTTCACGAGCCCGCAGCTTTCGGCGCGATCGTCGATCAGGCAAAAGGCGCTCTGGCAGCCTAATCGCCGCTACAGCAAGTGAATTTCGATGCGGGTCCCTCGGGGCCCGCATTTTTCGTTGGTGTGACGTTAATCTCCGTCACGCATTTGGTGTCCGCTCATTTTGAGTATTTTTTCGATAAAGAAGTCAGTATCGTGCCCCGTCCAGCGGTAGTGTCCTTGGGGGATCTATGCGCTGAACAGGGCAACTTCTTCATCGACGGCCATCGGCTCTCCAGCCTGTGCCGCAACGCTAGCTTGTCTGATCGAAGTTAAGAGAAGGTTATCGGCTTCTTTATCGCAAAAATACTCAATGTAGCCGCGCCTCCAATCGTCCCAACAATTGCCTTTGGCTTGCGTCCTGCTGATCTTGTGGTAGCAAGCGCCTGAAAGCCAAGGAGGGTGCGATGGACGATTTGCGCGCAAAATACATCGAAGCGATTGCAGCGGCGAGCGATGAGGCCGCCCTCGAGGAAGTGCGCCTTGGGGCATTGGGCAAGAAAGGCGAGATCAGCCTGAAGATGCGTGAACTGGGGAAAATGACCCCAGAAGAGCGTCAGACTGCCGGTCCTGCGCTGAACGCTCTTAAAGATGAGATCAACGCAGCTCTGAGTGCCCGCAAGGCATCGCTGTCGGATGCTGCTTTGGCCGAGCGTTTGAAGGCCGAGTGGCTGGATGTGACCTTGCCGGTACGCCCTCAGCGTCAGGGCTCGATCCATCCGATCAGTCAGGTGACTGAAGAGATTACCGCGATCTTTGCGGATATGGGATTTGCCGTTGCTGAAGGACCTCAGATCGAAAGCGATTGGTACAACTTCGATGCGCTGAACATTCCAGGGCACCACCCTGCGCGCGCAGAGATGGACACGTTCTATACGCACCGCGCCGAAGGGGATGATCGCCCGCCCCATGTACTGCGGACACACACCAGCCCCGTGCAGATCCGCCATATGGAAAAGCATGGTGCGCCTTGCCGCATCATCGCGCCCGGTCGCGTTTATCGCTCTGACTACGATCAGACCCACACCCCCATGTTCCATCAGGTTGAGGGGCTTGCCATCGACAAGGACATCTCGATGGCGAACCTTAAGTGGGTGCTGGAGCAATTCGCGGCTGCCTTCTTTGAAGTGGATGAGGTTGAGGTGCGCTTCCGCGCTTCGCACTTCCCCTTCACCGAACCTTCGGCCGAGATCGACTTCCGTTGTTCTTGGGTCGATGGCCAGCTGAAGCTGGGTGAGGGCGATGATTGGCTGGAAGCTGGCGGCTCTGGCATGGTGCACCCCAAGGTTCTGGAAGCGGCAGGGATCGATTCTGCTCAGTGGCAGGGCTTTGCCTTTGGTCTGGGGATCGACCGTCTGGCGATGCTGAAATACGGCATCCCCGATCTGCGTGCCTTCTTCGATGCGGACCTGCGTTGGCTGCGTCACTACGGCTTTGCTTCGCTAGATGTGCCGACCCTGCATGCGGGCCTCAGCCGTTAAGGCATTTTTCACCGTCTGGTTTTACAAGGGCAGGGCCGTAGGCCTTGCCCTTTTGCGTTGGGGCAGGGCGCGTGGCACGAAATTTGCGAAAGGGTGATGCTGTAGCCTGTGCTGGGAGGATTTGATGCTGGATGCGCTTAAGGCGAAGTATCGCGGTGCGACGACGTTTTCTTTTGGAAATGGACCACGGATGGCGGACGACATGCTGGGGCTGATTGCATCGGGCCAAAAGACGGCGTCTTGCGGTGTGCTGCGTGACGGGCGCGGTGGGGCGCGTATGCCGGCTGTAGGGCAGTACTTTATCGTCAAGGACGGGCGGCGTTTGCCGGGCGCGGTGATCCGTGTGACTGAGGTCAACATCACGACAGCTTCAGAAGTGAGCGAAGCGCTGGCGTTGGCGACAGGGCCTTATCACAGCCGCGCCGATTGGCATGCGGAACTGACCGGCTATTTTGGCACGCGTCGTGACTGGTCTGATGCCGCGCCGCTGGTCTGTTGGCGGTTTGAGGTGGTCGAGGACTTGACGCAGCCTGCGCCGCTGCATGATCTGGTGGCCTGAGAAACTTAGCGGAGAGCGTTCGTGCCCCTTCCCATCACCGGCTTTCATCATGTGGCTATCATCGCCAGCGACTATTCGCGGTCCAAAGCCTTCTATGTGGACATCCTCGGGTGTGGGGTGATCGCAGAAACCTATCGCGAGGCGCGTGATAGCTGGAAGCTGGATCTTGCCTTAGGGGGCAGCCAGATCGAGCTGTTCAGTTTTCCCGATGCCCCGCAACGTCCCTCATACCCCGAAGCGCAGGGGTTGCGGCATCTGGCTTTCACGGTGGCGGATGTGGCGCAGGCCAAGGCGGAGTTGGAGCAGGCAGGCGTTGCGGTAGAGGAAATCCGCACAGATTCCCTGACCGGTAAGCGGTTTACCTTCTTTGCCGACCCCGATGGTCTGCCACTAGAGCTATACGAGGCGTAACGCCTCTTTCCCCCTGCCGCCCTTTGGGCTATGCCGTGCCCCGAATGAAACCTGACAATAAAGGCGCGCGGCGATGAAGTTCACCCTGTCCTGGCTTAAGTCACACCTCGAAACCTCGGCCACTCTGGACGAGATTCTCTATGCCCTGACCGATCTGGGTCTGGAGGTCGAAGGCGTTGAAAACCCTGCCGAGAAACTGGGTGCCTTTACCATCGGCAAAGTCGTCTCGGCTGAGAAGCACCCTGATGCGGACAAGCTGAACGTCTGCAAAGTGGCCACCGATGAAGGTGAATTGCAGATCATCTGCGGTGCGCCGAATGCCCGCGCTGGCATCACCGTGGTTGTGGCCAAGCCCGGCACCTATGTGCCCGGCATCGACATCACCATCAACGTGGGCAAGATCCGCGGCATCGAGAGCTACGGCATGATGTGCTCCGAGCGTGAGATGGAACTGTCGGACGAGCATAACGGCATCATCGAACTGGCCTCGGGTGAGGTTGGCCAGAAGTTCACCGATTGGCTGGCCGAAAATGATCCGGCCAAGGTTGATCCCGTGATCGAGATCGCCATTACCCCCAACCGCCCCGATGCGTTAGGTGTACGCGGTATTGCGCTGGATCTGGCTGCCCGTGGTCTTGGCACCATGAAGGCCCGTGACACCGATCCGATTCCCGGTAGCTTCCCCAGCCCGATTACCGTCAGCATTGATGAGGACGCCCGCGAAGGCTGCCCTGTGTTCTATGGCCGTGTGATCAAGGGCGTGAAGAACGGCCCTTCGCCGGAATGGCTGCAGGATCTGCTGCGGGCGATTGGCTTGCGTCCGATCTCGACGCTGGTGGATATCACCAACTTCTTCACCTATGACCGCAACCGCCCGCTGCACGTGTTCGACGCGGATAAGGTGGCTGGTAACCTGCGCGTTCACGCGGCCAAGGGTGGCGAGACCCTGACGGCGCTGGACGAAAAAGAATACACCATGCAGGCGGGCATGACCGTGATCAGCGATGATAACGGCGTGGAATCGATTGGTGGCGTGATGGGCGGCCTGCATTCGGGCTGCACCGATGAGACCACCAATGTCTTCCTTGAGGCGGCGTTCTTTGACACCGTGCGGACCGCGCTGACGGGTCGTGCGCTGAAGATCAACTCGGACGCCCGTTATCGCTTTGAGCGTGGCATTGACCCTGAATGGACCCCCGTTGGTCTGGAACATGCCACCCGCATGATTCTGGACCTGTGCGGTGGTGAGGCTTCTGAGGTTGTTATGGCGGGTGAGATGCCTGACCACAGCCGCGCCTACAAGCTGGACACAGACCGCTGCCAGAGCCTTGTGGGCATGGAGATTCCTGCCGAGACCCAGCGCGCGACGCTTGAGGCGCTTGGTTTCCGTATGGAAGGCGACATGGCCCATGTTCCCAGTTGGCGTCCCGACGTTCTGGGTGAGGCTGATCTGGTCGAGGAAGTGGCCCGTATGGCCTCGCTCACCAAGCTGGTTGGCAAGCCGCTGCCCCGCATGACCACTGAACTGCCCAAGCAGATCCTGACGCCCATGCAAAAGCGTGAAAGCATCGGTCGTCGTACCGCCGCCAGCCTTGGTTACAAAGAATGTGTGACCTACAGCTTTATCGACGGCAAACAGGCGGCGATGTTCGGTGGCGGTACTGACGCGACCCGTCTGGAAAACCCGATCTCGTCCGAGATGAGCCACATGCGTCCCGATCTGCTGCCCGGCCTGCTGGCCGCTGCTGCACGGAATCAGTCGCGCGGCTTTGCTGATCTGGCGCTGTTTGAATGCGGCCCTGCCTTCCACGGCGGCGAGCCGGGTGAACAGCACACCCAGATCAGCGGCGTTCTAATTGGTCGCACCGGCCCCAAGGACGTGCACGGCGCCTCGCGCCCTGTGGACGTTTATGACGCCAAAGCGGATGTTGAGGCGATTCTGTCGGCCATCGGCGCGCCTGCCAAGGTGCAGATCATGCGCGACACCGCCGAATGGTTCCATCCAGGCCGTTCGGGCCGCATTTGTCTGGGCCCGAAAAAGACGCTGGCCGTCTTCGGCGAACTGCACCCGAAGGTGCTGGATGCAATGGACGTGAAGGGCCCCGCGGTAGGCTTTACCATCTGGCCGGCAGAAATCCCGCTGCCCCGCAAAGCGGCGACCACCCGTCCGGCGCTGAAGATCAGCGACCTGCAAGCGGTCGAGCGTGACTTTGCCTTCGTGGTAGACGCGGGTGTTGAGGCGCTGACCCTGATCAATGCCGCTGCGGGCGCGGACAAGGCGCTGATCGAGGATGTGCGCGTCTTTGACGAATTCATCGGCGGCAGCTTGGGCGAGGGCAAAAAGAGCCTCGCGATCACCGTGCGTCTTCAGCCTGTGGACGCGACTCTGAAGGACAAGGATATCGAGGCCGTGAGCGCCAAGATCATCGAAAAGGTCCAGAAGGCCACCGGTGCCACCCTGCGCGGGTAACGCCTGACATCATTGAACGACGCGAAAGGCGGTGCCGCAGGGTGCCGCCTTTTTACTTTCAGCCGGACAAAAACCGCTCAGCATTTCAGCATACAGTTGTGCTGTCGGTGTAATTCTTAAGCTGATTGGGAAGAGCAGATCAGTGATACGAATTGCCGGGGAGATATTGCTGGACCACCACTCACAGAAGTCTTCGCGAACCCCGGCAGATCGTAAGTATCACTGCATCTATACTTTTGATTATCTACTATAAACTTCGGCTTCACACAACAGGCAGCGCGCACTTTCTTAAAAAAAGGTTAAATTTCGCTGCCCCCATAGGTTGAAAAAAGCTATTTCCCGCCCACACGAAAAAAGGATTTTTCCTAGGATTGTCGTGTGATCGGCCAAAATAGTATCACAACTATAGATTGATTGGCTTTTTCGGCGCTAATGAACGCGGGGCAAGGGCTCGGACATGACCCAAACACCCCCTTCCGGACGCAAAGTCAGAATCATCACCGGATCAGGGGATACGCCTGCGACGGGTGTGAAACGAAAGCTGGACAGCAAGCTGGCAAGGATAATCACCGCCTCTTGCAATGCGAAACTTGCGCCAATGCAAATCCTTGGCCCGTCTCCGAAGGGCAAGTAGGCGTAACGGGGGATGTCTTTGCGATTTGCAAAACGTTCAGGCACAAAACTATCAGGTTGATCCCAGAGTAGGTTGTTACGGTGAAGGGCGTAGATCGGGATCATAACCGTATCTTTGCGCCTGACCTGCCTGCCGCACAGGATGTCATCCTTGAGCGCCGTGCGTGAAACCAGCGCTGCAGGGGGATAGAGTCGCAGAGTTTCGTCAATGATCTGGCGGATGTAGGGCAGCTTAGGCACGTCCTCGCCGGTGGCGCAGCGACCCTGTAGCACGGCCTGAGCCTCGGCGCGGGCCTTGTCCTGTCGCTCTTGGTCGCCTGCCACCAAATAAAGCGCCCATGACAGTGAAAGGGCCGTGGTCTCGTGGCCGGCAACGATGAAAGTCAGCAGATTGTCCCGCAGTTCCTCGGTGCTCATGGTGCGGCCAGACTCGGGGTCGGCGCCTGCAAGCAGCAGGTCTAGCAGATCGGGCGTTGCGTTGGGTTGGCCGCTTTTGCGGCGGCGATCAATGGCACTATCGGCGATCCTCTGCATTTCGGTTAGCGCGCGATCGCCGGTGATCCGCCCCAGACGCGGCACCCAGTCCGGCATTCCCAGCATATCAGGCAGAGAGATTTTGCCCGCCGTGTTGATGTAGTTGTTGATGGCATCATGCACGCCATCGCGATCAAAGGCGTCATCGCCCGAGAAGGTCACGTCCGAGATCACCTCAAAGGTGGTCTGGACCATCTCGTCGAACATGTTGATGGCGCGGTTCGGCCCGTTCGCGGTCAGACGCTGGACGGCCCGTTCGGCGGCAGCGGTCATGACAGGGGCTAGTGCGGTCACGTTGCGATGGGAAAAGGACGGCGCAGCGGTACGCCGTTGCCACATCCATTCCGCCCCTTCGGCGATGAACAGGCTTTCTCCAATAGCAGGGCGCAGCAGGTTCTTGGTCACGTCGGACTTGGGATAATCGGGCAGGCGCTCGCGCAGGATGTGCTGCAAGGCGCCCGGGTCCATCACCATATGCCAGCGTTTGCCGGTCTTGCCCGAGACCATCGGCTGCCGTGTCGCAATTTCAGGCAGGATCGCCAGCACATTGCGGCGCGCGGTCTGTAGGCTCTTCCATAGGCCCATGGGTTCTGTCACCAAGGGCACGCGAACGGGAAACGCGTTTTGGACCATGATGCACCTCCTCTCAATGAAGATAGGCATGCGCGGGCCTGAGACAATGCTAACGACGGGGCTTTACCATGTTGACCTATGCCGCGCTGGCCGCAGCAATTGTGTGTGAGGTGTTGGGAACCACCGCCTTGGCCCGAACCGAGCAGTTCACCCGCCTTGGCCCTACGCTGTTCATGGCTGCGGCCTATCTGTTGTCGTTCTATCTGTTGTCGGTGACCCTGCGCAGCCTGCCTGTGGGCGTGGTTTACGCCACGTGGAGCGGGCTGGGGATCGTTTTGATCTCGACCGTGGGTTGGGTGGTTCTGGGCCAAAAGCTGGACCTACCAGCGATCCTGGGCATTGGTTTGATTCTGGCCGGTGTCATCACAATCTTTGTCTTTTCGTCCACGGCGGGGCATTAGTCGCGCCGCACTGATTGAAATCTTGCGCGAAAAGCGGCTATTTGCGGCCATCGCTTGATAGGAGTTGCCGAATGATCCGTGTTTTTGCCGCCCTTGCGCTGTGCCTTGTCGCTGCTTGTTCCGGGCGGACGGATCTGGATGAGCCTCCGGTCCCGCTGGGGAACTTTGCCTTGGGCCACAATATCGTGGTTGCTCCCCATCCCTACAAAGGCCCCGCCTCGCGCGAAGCAGAGCCGGATGAATGGATCGCTGCTGTGCGCAACGCCATCGCCGCGCGTTTTGAACGCTATGAGGGTGGCAAGCTGTATCACCTTGGCGTCAGCGTAGACGGCTATGTTCTGGCTGTTCCGGGTGTGCCGCTGGTGCTGGCCCCGAAATCGGCGCTGATCGTGAATGTGACCCTCTGGGATGACGCCAAAGGCACGAAGGTGAACCCCGAGCCCGAGCGGATGATCGTCCTCGAATCAATTAGCGAAAAGACCCTGATCAGCTCGGGTCTGACCCAGTCCAAAGAAGAGCAGATGGCAAATCTGTCCTACAACATCGCCAAGCAGATCGAACGCTGGCTGGAAAAGAACGCGGAAGAGTTCGGTTTGAACGAACCGGTGCCCGTTCAAGCGCCCGCAGAGCCTGAAGAGGCAGCACATCCTGAGGCTGCCGCACCCGCACCGGCGGCCCAAAGCTAAGGTCTGCCACCGTTTCGGTGGCCGTGACCTAGGGGCACTTTCGGCAAAATCATGCGGGTATTCCTGCAACGGATCACAAAGCCATGCGTCAGTGTGCAACTGACGCTTGATTTTCTTACGTGCGTCCAATACATCGCCCGCGATGCTGAACCGGGGCAGGCTGCCCCCCCAACTCACGAGGCGCCAACACGATGGCAAAGGAAAAGTTTGCGCGGAACAAACCGCACGTAAACATCGGCACCATTGGTCACGTTGACCACGGCAAGACCACTCTGACCGCTGCAATCACCAAGTACTTTGGTGACTTCAAAGCGTACG
>JAYZYX010000157.1:0-2952 GCA_036139795.1 Pseudomonadota bacterium
AACGTCCTCAGCGGTGATTGAGGCGTTGGAGGAAGGCGAATTGCTGACCGACTCTTTCCAATACACGATTGAGGAAAGCGACAAGGATACGGCCACGGCCGAGATTGGCATTCTTGTCACTGGAGCAGCCGAGACTATCGCGCCGATTGCCTATGACTATACCTATGAAGGTGTCGAAGACACGTCGCCCCGCACAGGTATGCGACTGCATTCAGGCAGTGACGACACCCTGTTCGATCACGTTCAGAAGGGGGCCGCGACAGATGTTCTGACGATGGATTTCGGTACCGAAGGTAGTTCCAGCATCAGAACTGACAAAGGTGGCACGGTCTTTGTCAACGAAGACAGTTCATTCAGCTACTATGCGCCCTACACCAAGGAAACCGCGCTGCTGAACGATGGGAAAAGCTTCACCGACACCTTTGATTTTACAGTCGAGAACCAGGCAGGACAGCCGTCAACCGGAACGATTACGCTGAAACTTGACGGGGTCGATGACAACCCGGATGCGACAGATGACACCTATCGAGTACATCACTATAACGGTAACGATTGGAATATTCCCCAACTTTGGGGCCTTCTGGCCAATGACATCCCGCACACGCCCGGTGACCAGTTGATCGCGGTGCCCATGGCAGTCTTTGATGCAGATCCGGATAAGAAAGTTAGTACCTTTTTTACTGACCTGAATAATTCCGCGACGTTCACCACCGATAAGGGTGGTGTTGTCACGCTATTTGAGGACGGCAGCTTCACCTATGAATCAGCCGGAGTGGATGGCATAGGTGATCTGGTAGCGGGGCAGAAGATTGTAGACAGCTTCGATTATTTGCTGCTTGACGAGTACTACAACGGCGATGTGGGGACGGTGACGATCGATATCATGCTTGGCGAATACAGATAAGCGCCATCGCGCAGACAGATCACCCCCGCGCCCTTTCATCGGGGCGCGGGGTTTATTTTAGCCGCTGATGGGATCGAACTGATCGGCGGCAAAGACGGTGTGTATGACGTGGCCGTCGAACATCTCGAACAGTTTTTTCGAAGTTTCCTTGCTGGCCCAACGGGTGTCCGAGGCCAAAGCGGCCTCAATATCCGCACGGCTGGCGAATTTCATCGCCATGACCAGCGGGAAGGGGCTTTCGGGATCGTCGCTTTCGACCTCGCGCAGGACGCGCAGTTCTAGCAGATGGGGGAAGGCGCTCCAGAGGGGGACAAGGTTTTCCTGCCAATGGGCGTGAAAGGCTTCTTCCTGTCCGGCTTTGATTTTGCCTTTGAAGAACGCGCAACGGATGAACATTCGGGGTCTCACTTTCCTGAAAAGCGCCGCGGCGCTGTTACCGGTAACAGGTCTACTGCGTTGCGTGTGTATCGCCAAGTAAAACCGGCGGTGTTGGGGTACTTGGCGCGGGCGGCTTTCCAGAAATTTCGACGGACTTTTCTGCCCGCTACGTATCAACGGCGCGAACAGGAAAGAAAATGGCTTTGAAGACGTATCACAAATACGCCCTCGCGGGCGCCGCCGCCGCTGTCTGCCTTGGGTGGTTCACCGTATCTGAAATCTCGGCGCAGGGCGGTCTGCAACCCCCGCCGGTCTCGATCACCGTGCTTGAAGATATTCCGGTCCCCCCAGCAGACGCGCAGACGTTGGCGATCACCGATGCAGCGCAGGCCTTTCTGGCAAGCCTCAGCGATGAACAGCGCGCGGCTGCGGTGTTCGACTTTGCCGACAACACCCAGCGGGCGAACTGGTCCAACTTTCCCGACGGGCCGGTGGTGCGTAAAGGCGTGATGCGGGGGGATATGACCGCCCCGCAACTTGCCGCGCTGGAGGCATTGTTGCAGACCGTCATGAGCATTGAGGGCTATCGCAACATCGCCCTGCAACTGGCCGCCGAGGAAGAACTGGATAACGGGTTTGGCGGGCCGAATTTTGGCTCGGCCTACTACTATGTCTCGTTCCTTGGCACGCCTGCGCCCGATGCCCCGTGGATGCTGCAATTCGGCGGCCACCATCTGGCGGTGAACGTGACGATTGTCGGGCCGGACCTCAGCTTTTCGCCCATGCTTACAGGGGGCGAGCCGCTGCGGATCAACTTTGACGATCAGGACGTTTACATCACCGAAACTGAGACCACCGCCGCGCAGGCGCTGATGGACAGTCTGGATACGGCGCAGAAACAGCAGGCGATCCGAGGCACCCGCCCGATCAATCTGGTTCTAGGGCCGGGGGCCTTTGGCACCCAAGTTGCGCCTGAAGGCATTCGGGGCGCTGATCTGGACGCGGACCAGCGTCAACTGCTGCTGGATGTGATCGCCGCGCGGTTGGGGTTCATCAACGCAGACGACTTTGCCGCCAAGATGACGGTCGTGCGCGCCGAACTGGATGACACCTACTTTGGCTGGTGGGGGCCAGAGGGCACCCTTGGCGCGGCCTATTTCCGCGTGACGGGGCCTTCAGTGGTGCTGGAATATGCGCCGCAGGATCAGGACGGCGACAACACCGACCACGCGCACAACATGTACCGCGACCCGCAGAATGATTACGGCGCTGCGTGGATCGCTGCCAAATGAAGGCCCCTGTGACCTGCGCCCTTGCCCTATGGGCGGGGGCGGCGATGGCTCATCCCCATAGCAGCGTGGACCAGCAGATACGTCTGTCGGTTGGACCTGCGCTGGCCGAAATCTCTGTGCTGATCGTCCCCGCCGCCACCGATGGCGCGACCACGCGTGAGGTGCTGGATCTGGATGGCAACGGCACCCTTGACCCCGAAGAGGCGGCGGTGTTTCGGGACACGGTTCTGGCTAACCTTGAGATGACCTTGAATGGCGCGCCCTTAGTGCTGGAAGGGGCCGCGATACGCCATGACCCGCTGGATGCGTTGTCTGGCGGGCTTGGACATCTCCAGATCACCGCCCAAGCGCCTTTGCAGGCCGATCTGCAAAGCCTGA
>JAYZYX010000158.1:0-6194 GCA_036139795.1 Pseudomonadota bacterium
ATTTTCGTGCTGGCGAAGTGCCGAATGTTCCCGTGATCGAGGTCCGCCAATGACTGATCTGATGGACCATCTGAAGACCGGCGTCACGACCGTCTGTCGTGTTTGGACGATCACCCGCGCGGATGGTGTCGTTCTGGGGTTTACCGATCATGACACCGCTTTGGTCGTTGATGGGGTCAGCTGTCGGCCGACCTCTGGGATGAACGCCTCGGCGATTGAACAGTCCACTGGTTTGGCTGTCGATAACGCCGAAGCGGTTGGCATTCTAAGTGATGAAGCCATTCGCGAAGATGATATTCGTGCGGGCCTTTATGATGGCGCGATTGTGCGCCTGTGGCAGGTCAACTGGGCGGACACTTTGCTACGACAGTTGCAGTTCCGAGGCTTGCTTGGCGAAATTCGCAGACAGGGCGGCGCGTTCGAGGCCGAGTTGCGCGGGTTCGCGGACCTTCTGAACCAACCGCGGGGGCGCAGCTACCAGCGCGGTTGCGGGGCTACCTTGGGCGACAAGGCCTGCGGAGTGGATACCGCGAACCCCGCGTTTAGCGGGGCTTACCAGATCGCCGATGTCATCTCTGCCCGTGAATTTGTGCTGAAAGGTGGTGCTGATTTCGATGAGAGATGGTTTCAGCGCGGAACGTTTCAAGTGACATCCGGTAGTGCGGGAGGGCAGCGCGGCATCATCCGCGCGGATCACGTTCTGGATGGTCAAAGGCGGATTACTTTGTGGGAGCCACTTGGCCGCGTCCCTCAGCGTGATGATCAGGTGCGACTGGTCGCAGGTTGCGACGGCACTACCTCAACGTGCCGGTATAAGTTCATGAATTTAGTGAACTATCAAGGCTTCCCTGATCTACCTGGTGATGAGTTTCTGAAGCAATACCCCTCGGGTGCGATCCCGATGACCGGAGGCAGCCGCCGATGATGAGCCTTTCAAAACAGGCCGTGACCGAGGCGCGTCTTTGGATCGGCACGCCTTACCAACATCAGGCGAGTTGCTGCGGGGCAGGCACTGATTGTCTGGGCCTATTGCGCGGGGTTTGGCGCGCGCTCTACGGGGCGGAACCTGTACAGGTGCCTGCCTATACGATGGACTGGTCTGAACCTTCGCGCCAAGAGGCGCTGTTGGAGGCTGCCACCCAGCATCTGTGTCCGAAACCCTTAGAGGATGCCGCTGAAGGGGATGTTCTGGTCTTTCGCATGATGGCGGGGGGACCGGCGAAACACGTGGGCATTCAGTCTGAAATCGGCACTGAGCCCCGTTTCATCCACGCCTACAGCGGTCAATCGGTGGTCGAGAATACCCTCTCGGCCTCTTGGCAGCGCCGCATTGTGGCGCGGTTTTCATTTCCTGAGGAGGTTCGCTGATGGCAACGATAATTCTCTCCGCGGTTGGCGGGACAATCGGCAACGCGATTGGCGGGTCGGTCCTTGGGCTGTCCACAGGGGCGATCGGGCGTGCAGCTGGTGCGATGATCGGGCAGGCATTGGATCGCCGTGTTTTCGCGCAAAGCTACTCAGCGTCTGAACAGGTGGAAGTTGGCCGCGTGGATCGCCTGCGCCTTGGCTCGTCTTCAGAAGGTGCGCCCATGGCCCGCGTCTATGGCCGCACGGCAATTGGCGGGCAGGTGATCTGGGCCTCGCAGTTCAAAGAAACAGTTCACACCCGAACCTCTGTCACGACACAGGGTACGGGATCGTCGGGTGGCGGCAAGGGGACACGACGCCAAAGCGGCGCGTCCGTCCAAAGCCGGACGACCACCCATGAGTATACCTACTCGATTAGCCTCGCTATCGCGCTTTGCGAAGGCGAGATTGCGCGTGTGGCCCGTGTTTGGGCGGATGGTGCCGAGGTGGATCAAAGCACCTTGAACATGCGGGTCTATCGAGGAGATACCAGTCAGAGTTCGGACGCATTGATTGAAGCGATCGAAGGGGCGGGATCGGTGCCCGCATACCGTGGCACCGCCTATGTGGTGATCGAGGATCTGCAACTCAAGCCCTATGGAAATCGCGTCCCCAGCTTCTCCTTCGAGGTTGTGCGTCCAGCGCCGGCAGAGGTGCGCGGCGCGGGCGACATCGCACATGATGTCGGGGCCGTAGCCCTTATTCCCGGTACGGGCGAATATTCTCTGGCGACCACACAAGTGCACTACGGGGCCGGAAACGGGCGCAGCCTGTCGGCAAATGTGAACAACTACAGCGGGCGCAGTGATCTGGCCACGTCGACCTTGGCGCTGGTGCAAGAGGCGCCGAACTGCAAGGCCGTGTCCTTGGTTGTGTCTTGGTTCGGCAATGACTTGCGCTGTGGCGAATGCCGCATCCGTCCGCTGGTGGAACAGAAAAACCATGAAGGCAGCGTGCCTTGGCAGGTCGCGGGCTTGAACCGTGCTACTGCAGGGGCGGTGCCGCAGCTTGATGGAAGTCCGGTCTATGGCGGCACCCCGAGCGACGCATCGATTGTCGAGGCCATTCAGCATCTGAAAGCCCGTGGGCAAGAGGTGATGTTCTATCCCTTCATCCTGATGGAGCAGCTTGCCGGAAATGGCCTGCCTGATCCTTGGAGCGAGGGAGAGCAGGCCGCATTGCCTTGGCGCGGGCGGATCAGTCTTTCGGTTGCTCCCGGTCGGGCAGGGTCGACCGATCAGACTGCTGCGGCCGATAGCGAGGTTGCGGCATTCTTCGGCTCTGCCGCGCTTGGGGATTTTGTGATCTCGGGCAATGACGTAGTCTATTCCGGCCCAGACGAATGGTCTTTGCGCCGCATGACTTTGCACTATGCACATCTGTGCAAGGCTGCGGGCGGTGTGGATGCCTTTTGCATCGGGTCAGAGTTGCGTGGTCTGACCCAGATACGCGGCGCAGCTGGCTTTCCTGCGGTCGAGGCGCTGCGCCAGCTTGCACGGGATGTGCGGGTCATTCTAGGCCCTGATACACGGATTTCCTACGCGGCTGACTGGTCCGAATATTTCGGCTATCAGCCTCAGGATGGCAGTGGCGACCGGTATTTCCATCTGGACCCTCTTTGGGCTGATGAGGCGATCGATTTCATCGGGATCGACAACTACATGCCGCTGGCAGACTGGCGCGATGGGACCGACCATCTGGATGCGTCTTGGGGTAGCCTCTACGATCTTGGTTACCTGAAAGCCAATATTGAAGGCGGCGAGGGGTATGATTGGTATTACCCCACCGCAGCGGCACGGAACGCGCAAAAGCGCCAACCCATCACCGATGATGCGCATGGCGAGCCGTGGGTCTGGCGCAACAAGGACATCCGTGGCTGGTGGTCCAACCATCACCACGAACGGATTGGCGGCCGGCGCCTTGAACAGCCGACGGATTGGCAGCCGTTCTCGAAACCGATTGTCTTTACCGAGATCGGCTGCGCGGCAATCGACAAAGGTCCGAACCAGCCCAATAAGTTCATCGATGCCAAGTCGTCGGAATCCGCGCTGCCTCATTACTCATCGGGGCAGCGGGATGAATTTGCCCAGATGCAATACCTGCGGGCGATGCGAGATTACTGGTCTGATGAGAGCAATAACCCAATCTCGCCAGTATATGATGGGTCGATGCTGGACGCGGATCGTATGTTCATTTGGGCGTGGGATGCACGGCCCTATCCGGCCTTTCCGAACTGCGGAGAGCTTTGGAGCGACGCCGAAAATTACCGGCGCGGCCATTGGCTGAACGGGCGGACAGGGCATCGGGCGCTGGCCTCGGTCGTGGCCGAAATCTGCGCCTCGGCGGGCGTGACGGATATCGATGTCTCGCAGCTTTATGGGGTGATCCGTGGCTATCACGAGGATGCACGCCAAAGCGCCCGCGCCGCCCTGCAAGCGTTGATGATGACCCATGGGTTTGATGCGCTGGAACGCGATGGCACGCTGGTTTTCCGGACCCGACTAGAGCGCAGCGCGATCTCACTTGCCGCGTCTGAGGTGCTGGAAGATGAGGCTGGCGATATTCAAGCCGCCCGTTTGCCGGTGCAGGAACTGCCTGACAGCATCCAGCTTGGCTTCGTTGAGGCGGACGCGGACTTTGAGGTTGGCGCGGTGCAATCTGCTGTGTCGGGCTATGGGGCCGAGAACCCCTCGGATAACGAAGTTCCAGTGGTTCTGACCCGCGCCGAAGCGCGGCAGGTTGCGGATCGCTGGTTGTCCGAAGCCCGCGTTGCCCGCGAGACCCTGAAATTCGCGTTGCCACCATCGCGCGGCGATATCGGTCCCGGCGATCTGGTCAGCATCGATCTGCGCCCCGGTGAGGTTTACAGGATTGACCGACGCACCGTGGCCGAAGGGCAGACGCTAGAGGCCATTCGCGTTGAACCGACGCTCTACCGTGCTGGTCCGGAAACCGAGCAGCAACGTTTCAGCCAGCCCTATGTGCCGCCACTGCCGGTTGAAACCCTGTACCTTGATCTGCCGCTGATGCGCGGGGATGAGATACCCGATGCGCCTCATGTGGCCAGTGCGGGTGATCCTTGGCCGAGCGGAGTGGCGATCTATTCCAGCGTCTTCGACGCAGGTTATAGCCTTGCGGGGACGCTTGGCGCACAAGCCACGATGGGTGTTCTTGAAACAGACTTACCAGCCGCATCTGCGGGCGTGTTACAGCGTGATGTCGTGCTTGAGGTAAGCCTGATCGCCGGTGCGCTGTCCAGTGTCGAGCCTGAGGCGCTGTTGGCTGGCGCGAATGCTGCGGCAATCGGTGATGGCTCGCCCGATGGATGGGAAGTGATCCAGTTCCACAAGGCGGAGCTAATCGCCCCTCAACGCTACCGCCTGGAGGGGCTGTTGCGCGGGCAGTTGGGATCTGATCGGGGACAACCTCTGGAGTGGAATGCGGGAAGTCACTTTGTGCTGCTGGACGGCGCTTTAGAGCAGTTGAACCTGCCCGTGCAGCGGGACCAACTTGTGCATCTGCGGGCAGGTCCAGTGGGGCGCAGCTATGACCATAGCAGCTACAGTCATGATCAACTGTCGTTCTCGGGCCGCGGCCTTTGTCCTCTGAGCCCGTGTCATCTGCGCTGGCAGCCGCAGACGAATGCGGACCATGCCTTAAGCTGGATCAGGCGTACCCGAATTGGCGGTGATGCTTGGGGGATAGATGATGTCCCACTGGCAGAACAGCGCGAGGCGTATCGTCTTAGCATTGTCGTCAACGGCCAAACCGTCCGCGTACAGGACCTGGCACAGCCGTCGTTCCGCTACACCACGCAGATGCGGGTAGATGATGGGGTGATTGGCGATTACCGCTTTGAGGTCGCGCAACTGTCTGACCTTTATGGCGCGGGCGATGCCGCCAGCATGATGGTCAGGCCATAAGCCCGTGTGATGATGCTCATCTTGAATGAGCATCATTTCCTCACCGCCTTGTGTTTCCGGTTTCAATCCTATTTGTTATGGTGTTCGAAATGACGGAGGCGCCTATGGCAGAGAGTTTGTCAAAAATTGCGGCGGTGGACCCTGTGTGGAACCGTATCGTTGACGAAGCAGAGACCGCTATTCAGGAAGAGCCTCTTCTTGGTGGCATGATCCATTCGACGATTCTGCATCATGGCTCGCTTGAGCGGGCGCTGGCCTACCGACTGGCGATGAAGCTTGGCTCGGGCGAGATGTCGGAACAGCTGCTGCGCGAGATTGCGGATGAGGCCTACGCCACGGACGATGATTTGGGTGCTGCTGCGCGTGCCGATATCACAGCGGTTTACGAACGTGACCCCGCCTGCCATCGCTACATTCAGCCTTTGTTGTTTTTCAAAGGCTTCCAGGCAATTCAAAGCTATCGCGTGGCCCATTGGCTGTGGCGTCAGGGTCGCAAGGATCTGGCCTACTTCCTGCAGATGCGCATCTCTGAAAGCTTTGGTCTGGATGTGCATCCGGCGGCCCGTATTGGGCGTGGGATCATGATCGACCATGCCCACTCGATCGTCATCGGCGAGACTGCGGTGGTCGGTGACAACGTCTCGATGCTGCATTCGGTGACCCTTGGTGGTACCGGAAAAGAGACCGAAGACCGTCACCCCAAGATCGGCAATGGCGTTCTGATCGGTGCCGGTGCCAAGGTGCTTGGCAATATTCGCGTCGGCGATTGCTCGCGGATTGCGGCGGGCTCGGTGGTGCTTCAGGACGTGCCGCCTTGCAAGACCGTGGCTGGTGTGCCTGCCCGCATTGTGGGCGAGGCAGGGT
>JAYZYX010000159.1:0-21732 GCA_036139795.1 Pseudomonadota bacterium
ATGCTCGGTTTTGGCGGCTGGACCGTCTTCAACGAGATTCAGCGAGTGCAGCTGTCGCCCGTCGAACAGACGCCGGTGCTGGTGTCCGATCTGGATCCCCTTAACAATCCCGCGACCGAGACAATCACCTCGGCTGACGCAGCCGGTGTCTTCAACCCGCCCGCCGAAGCGCTGGATCGCCTCTACCGTCCCGAGGCGCTGGATGTGCCCGTTCTGGTGGCCCGCGACGCGCCGATCGCGACGCTGGACCCCTCGACCGTTGGCCGTTTCGCCAAGCCGGAACTGCCTCAGATGGTGGCCTCGGCAGCGCCCGTCGTGGATACGCTGCCCGCTGGTGCGCCTGCGACCCCGCAGGTTGTGGCCGATGGCCCGCCCAAGCTGGCTGTGGTCGCCGTGCGTCCCGCATGGGTTCGCGTCAGCGCGGTTGATGGCTCGGTCATCTACGAAGGCATCATGAACGGCGGCGAAACCTTCGAGGTTCCGCAAACCGAAGAAGCGCCGGTGATCCGCGTAGGCGAATCCGGTGCGGTCTATTTCGACATCAACGGCACCCACCACGGCCCCGTGGGCGCGCGTGGTGTTGTAACCAAAAATCTGGCGCTGGACCCTCAATCCCTGTCGGAAACCTATGCGGTTGCCAATCTGGAAGACGACACCGATCTGGCCCGTATTGTGGCCGAAGCCTCGCAGGTTCTGGCACCCGAAGTGATGCCGGAATAACGGCACAGCCGATCTATGAAGTTTTTGTACGAAGGCCGCGGGTGATTGCACCTGCGGCCTTCGGCGCTTATCTGATGGTGAAATGTCCGAACTACGGAGACCGCGTTCCATGTCCCTGAACCACGTCCGCCCTTGGCGCAACATCTACCGCCGCAAGAGCCGCCAGATCATGGTGGGCAATGTCCCCGTTGGGGGGGACGCGCCGATCTCGGTTCAGACCATGACCAACACGGTGACGACGGACGTCAAAGGCACGATCGGGCAGGTTCTGGCCGCCGCCGAAGCGGGCGCGGATATCGTGCGCATCTCGGTCCCCGACCGCGAAAGCGCCATCGCCTTGAAAGAAATCGTCAAGGAAAGCCCTGTCCCGATCGTGGCGGACATCCACTTCCACTATAAACGCGGGATCGAAGCCGCTGAGGCGGGCGCGGCCTGCCTCCGGATCAATCCGGGCAACATCGGCGATGAAAGCCGCGTGAAAGAGGTCATCAAGGCCGCGCGCGACCACAATTGCTCGATCCGGATCGGGGTGAATGCAGGTAGCTTGGAAAAGCACCTGCTTGAGAAATACGGCGAGCCTTGCCCTGACGCGATGGTCGAAAGCGGGCTGGAACATATCCGCATCCTGCAGGACAACGACTTTCACGAATTCAAGATCAGCGTCAAAGCCAGCGACGTCTTCCTTGCCGCCGCAGCCTACCAAGGGATTGCCGAGGCCACCGACGCGCCGATCCATCTGGGTATCACCGAAGCGGGCGGCCTGATGTCGGGGACCATCAAATCGGCCATCGGTCTTGGCAACCTGCTGTGGATGGGCATTGGTGATACGATCCGCGTCAGCCTCTCTGCCGATCCGGTGGAAGAGGTGAAAGTAGGCTATGAGATCCTGAAATCCCTTGGCCTGCGTCATCGCGGCGTGAACATCATCAGCTGCCCCAGCTGTGCCCGTCAGGGCTTTGATGTCATCAAGACCGTCGAAACGCTGGAAAAGCGCCTTGAGCACATCAAGACACCCATGAGCCTTTCGATCATAGGCTGCGTCGTCAATGGTCCCGGCGAGGCGCTGATGACCGACGTAGGCTTTACCGGCGGCGGCGCAGGCAGCGGGATGGTGTATCTGGCCGGTCAGCAAAGCCACAAGATGTCGAATGACCAGATGGTGGATCACATCGTTGAACAAGTCGAAAAGCGTGCCGCCGAGATCGACGCGGCTGCGGCGTCCGAGGCTGCCGAGTAAGCGGGGAACCTTGCGTGCGTGGCGTTGGCGGGATGTGAGTATTTAGGCAATAAAGAAGTACTTCCTCAGAGCTTAAATACTCAAATCGCTTGCTCACAAAAAGCGGTGGCGCTGAACGCAGCACGATTGCTGGACACGTGAGCCCGCATCCGTATCGCACAGACCCTGATGCCGTGATTGCGTACTTATATCAAGAAGAAGGCCAGTGCCGGTGAGGGCGCTGGCCTATCTCTTTTTCGAAGCCGATGACTTGGTTTAGTCGGCGCGGATCTCTGCGGCGATTTCTTGCATCGCAGAAAGCGGCACGTAGCCGCGCAGCAGTTGTTCGTCCATCACGAAGGTGGGTGTTCCGCTGATTTGCAGTGTACCTGCCAGAGTGCGGGTGTCCTGCAGCGCTTTGTTGATTTCGGGGGCGTTCATACCCGCGATCACAGCGTCTGCGTCAACGCCAAGACCTTCGGCAATGCGGCGCAGGGCGGGCTCTTCGAAGGAACCTTGGTAAGTGATGAGCGCGTCATGGGCGTCTTTATAGGCATCATCGCCGCCCACATTGCGGACCGACTGGGCGAAGCGCGAGGCAATGACCGAGTCTTCGCCGAGGATCGGGAACTCTTTCACGATAAAGCGGATGTTGCCGTCTGTTTCGATCAGTTGGTCAACCTCGGCAGCGGCCTTGCGGCAGTAGCCGCAGCGATAGTCCAGAAATTCGACCAGAGTGATATCACCGTCCGGATTGCCGCCGACCCAGCTGTAGCCGTCGTTGAAGATGGCGTCCGCGTTGCTTTGGACCAGATCACGGTCGGTTGCGGCCTCATTCGCTTGCTGGCGCTGTTCCAGAACGGCGACCGCTTCCATGATGATGTCGGGGTTGTCCAGCAGGTAGGCGCGGACCTCGGCGCGGAAGGCTTCACGCTGCGCATCGGTGAGGTTCGAGAGATCGGTTTCGGCAACAACAGGTGCGGTCAGCGCAAGCGTCAGGGCACTGGCAGAGATCAGGTGGCGAAGCATCAGGTGGCGTCCTTTCATTTCGGCGCGGCTTTAGCAGCAGTCAACACATCTTGGGCTCTTTGCCAAGGGGAAGAGCCCCTGGCCAAAAGCCCGCTGGCCCTGTTCGCGTGGATGGCCGCGTCTTGCAGACGGCCAGACAGGGCATAACGTTCGGCGGTGGCAAGCGAGGCAAGGCCGGGTTGGCCGTTCCGCGCATAAGCCTGTCCCAGATCGCGCAGGATGCGGGCGTCGGCGCTGTCGCGACTGCGGGCCCGCTCCAGCACTTCTTGAGCTTTGCGGTCATATTGGGCCTGACCCAGCGCAAGTAGGGCGCGGCCATAGCCACCAAGGATCAGTGCGTTGTTCGGGGCCAGCGAGACCGCTTTGCCATAAGCATTCGCGGCGGCGGCAAAGTTGCGGCTTTCCAGCAGGATCTGGCCGCGTAATTCATGAACGAAGGGATCATCGGGGCGCAGGGCGACCAGCTTGTCGATCGTGGCGATCGCTTTTTTAGGGTCCGGCTTGCGGTGGTGGGCCACGGCTTCGCGCATGAGGCGGATGTCCTCGGTCGCGCTGGATTTGGCGCGGCGCAGGGTCCAACTGGGGGCGCGGGTGAAGGCGGTCAGTTTGCCTTGGGCGCGGGCGAAGAAATAGTTCGCTGTTGTCGGGTCGGTCTTGGGCCGGTCCGCATAGGCGGCGGCATAGCCGTCCAGCGCCCGCTGGCGGTCGCGGGTCAAAGGGTGCGTGCGGGCATAGGGGTCTTGGTTGCTGACGCTCAGGGCCTCTTGTCCGCGAAAGATGTCCAGCACTTCGGATGCGGCGGCAGGGTCCACACCGGCCGAGACCAGATAGCGCACGCCCGATTGATCAGCGCTGCTTTCCTCGGCGCGGGTGTGGGAAAAGAGGACGCGCTGTGCGCTGGATTGGGTCCCGACGGCCAGACCTGCGGCGGCGCTGCCTGCGCCTGATGCCGCAGCGGCGACTGCCAGCGCGACCCCAAGCCCTGCAGCGGTGCGGGCGGTGCGCAGGTTGCCAAGGCGGCGGGCCATGTGGCCATTCGCGATATGGGCAGCCTCGTGGGCGATCACAGACTGTAGCTGCGCAGCACTGTCGAGGCGGGCCAAGAGACCGGCGTGAATAAAGATGTGGTTTGCGTCCACCACAAAGGCGTTCAGGCTTTGATCATCCACCAGCAGGATTTGCACCCGCGAAGGGCTAAGACCTGCGGCGTTCAGCACCGGTGTACCCAGTTGGGTCAGGGCGTGTTCGATATCGGGATCGCGCAGCAAGCCCACGGCCCGCGCGGGCAGGCTGGCACAGATCGACAGGATCACCGACAGCATGACCAGTCGGGCGGCATGGCGCATTGACGTTCCTTTCAACGCCTGAAAAGACTTGGGCCTCACCCTAGAGAGGTCCCTATGCGTAATTCAACCCGAAGCGATGTCGATCCCTTTATCGTGATGGATGTGATGGAGGCCGCCCGTAAAGCCGAAGAGGCGGGGCGCCACATCACCCACATGGAGGTTGGCCAGCCCAGTACGGCGGCGCCTGAAGGTGCCCGCGCAGCCTTGAGCGATGCGATGGAGAGCGGCAGCTTGGGCTACACTGTGGCTTTGGGGTTGCCGGCTTTGCGTGCCCGCATCGCCAAGCTTTATAAGGATTGGTACGGGGTTGATCTGGACCCTGCGCGGGTGGTGATCACGTCTGGGTCATCGGCCGGGTTCTTGCTGGCGTTCACTGCCCTTTTTGATGCGGGTGACAAGGTGGGTATCGGTGCGCCGGGCTATCCCAGCTATCGCCAGATCCTCAAAGCCATGAGCTGTCAGCCTGTGATGCTAGAGACTGCGCCTGAAAACCGCTACCAGCCGGTGCCGTCCGATTTCGCGGGCAAGGGGCTGGCGGGTTTGATGGTGGCCTCGCCCGCGAACCCTTCGGGGACGATGCTGGGGAAAGAGGCGCTGGCCGACCTGATCCATGCGGCGCAGGCCGAAGATATCGCCTTTATCAGCGATGAGATTTATCACGGCATCGAATATGACGCCAAGGCGGTTACGGCGCTGGAGATCAGCGACGATGTCTATGTGATCAACAGCTTTTCCAAGTACTTCAGCATGACTGGCTGGCGAATTGGCTGGATGGTGGTGCCGCCCGATCATGTGCGCCGGATTGAACGGCTGGCCCAGAACATGTTCATCTGCGCCCCCCACGCCAGTCAGGTGGCCGCTCTTGGCGCGCTGGATTGCGACGAAGAGCTTCAGGCAAACTTGCAGGTCTACACGGAAAACCGCCGCCTTCTGATGGAGGGCTTGCCGAAGGCGGGCTTTGACAAGATCGCGCCGCCGGACGGGGCCTTCTATATCTATGCCGATGTCAGCGACATCACCGATGACAGCCTAGGTTTTGCTGCCGAAATCCTAGAGACAGCTGGGGTCGCCGTCACGCCCGGTCTGGATTTCGACCCCGAGCGGGGCGGCCATTTCATTCGCTTTTCCTATGCCCGCTCGACCGAGGATATGGTCGAGGGGTTGGCCCGTCTGACCGCCTTTATGGCTGCGCGTCAGGGCTGAAAACCGCTGCGGGAAAAGTGACCAAGACTTGCTTTTCCCGACAGCCGCGCCCGTGTAGACTGCCGCAAAACAAATCGGTCAGAGGCCGGGCAGATGATCCGAATTCTAGGTGCAGCCCTTCTGGGGCTATGTGTGCTGTTGCAACCCGCTTGGAGTGCGGACTTCTCTGCCCGTGCGCGTGTGCTGCCTGATCAGACCTTCTTGAATAGCGCGTCAGAGCGGTTGGATCTTCAACTGGGGCTGTCCCAAGGGGTGCCGTATCGCATCTTTACTTTGGACGAACCGCGCCGCCTTGTGGTCGATTTCCGTGAGGTGGACTGGACCGGCCTGCCGCCCGAGCGTCTGACCGCGCCTGACATGGTGTCTGCGGCCCATTTCGGCGGCTATCGTCCCGGTTGGAGCCGTCTGATCCTTGATCTGTCCCGTCCGATGGCACTTGAGGCCGCAGACCTGCGCATTGATCGTGAACGGGGCACGGCCAAGCTGATCATCTCGCTTCTGGCGACCACGGGGGATGCGTTCGCCAAAGCATCAGGTGCGCCTGCTGATCCCGATTGGGGCCAGCCCCCTGTACAGTCACAAGAAGAGGCCCGCCGCCGCCAGACGGGTGATGGTCCTTTGACCGTGGTGCTGGACCCTGGACACGGCGGCCTTGATCCCGGTGCACAGCGGGGCGGGGTCGAAGAGAAAGATCTGATGCTGACCTTTGCCCGTGAATTGCGCGACACGCTGGTGCGGACGGGCCAGGTCAGGGTGGTGCTGACCCGCGACAGTGACGACTTTGTGCCGCTGGAAAGCCGCGTGACCGTCGCCCATGAAGCCCGCGCCGATCTGTTCATCTCATTGCATGCTGACGCGCTAGAGGCGGGCGGCGCACGTGGGGCCACGATTTACACGCTGGCGGATGAGGCCTCGGACGAGGCCAGTCGCAAGCTGGCAGAACGTCATAACCGTGCCGATCTGCTGGCCGGTGTGGACCTGAGCAATCAGGATGATGTGGTTGCTCATGTGCTGATGGATCTGGCCCGCGCTGACACTATGCCCCGATCAACGCGCATTGCGGATCATGTGAAGGATGCCCTGAAAGAGGCGGGTGCGCCCCTTTATAAACACCCGCGCCGAGAGGCGGGCTTTTCGGTGCTGAAGGCACCCGATATCCCCTCGATCCTGCTGGAGCTTGGGTTCCTGTCTTCGGGTCGTGACCGAGAGAACCTGACCAATCCGGCATGGCGGGATATGGCGGCGCAGGCAATCACCGCCGCAGTGCTGGAATGGGCCATCGCGGACGCTGCCGAAGGGCATCTGATCCGGCAATAGGCTGCGCAGGAACAAAACCTGTCCCGTTTGTGTTTTGACCCGCAGGGCAAGGCCTTATATGAGGGGGCACGTTTAGCCGGGGGCCGCGACTTGTTGAGATTCATCTTTTCCTTCTTCGGAGCAATCTTCAGCGCCATCACACTGGGCATCTTCATGGTGGCCCTGTCGATTGGTGCTGTGTTCTGGATGTACGGTCGCGACCTTCCCAGCCATGAGGCGCTGGCAAACTACGAGCCGCCCACCATCAGCCGCATCTATTCCGGTGAAGGCCATATCATCGACGAATTCGCGAAAGAGCGCCGCCTGTTCGTGCCCGCTGAAGAGATCCCCGATCTGGTGAAAGCGGCGTTTGTCTCGGCGGAAGACAAGAACTTTTACAAGCACTCAGGCTATGACCTGATGGGCATCGCCTCGGCGGCGCGGGATGCGGTGCTGTCACGCGGTAAGAACGTGCGCGGGGCCTCGACCATCACCCAGCAGGTGATGAAGAACTTCCTGCTGTCGGGCGACCGGCAGGCGGAACGTAAGATCAAGGAACTGATCCTAGCGACCCGCATCGAACGCACCCTGTCCAAGGATGAAATTCTTGAGCTGTACCTGAACGAAATCTATCTGGGCGCGAACTCTTACGGGGTGGCCGCAGCGGCGCAGACCTATTTCAACAAATCCCTGTCGGAACTTTCGCCCGGTGAGGCTGCTTATCTGGCAGCCCTTCCGAAAAAGCCTGCCGAACTGCACCCCGTGCGCGATTATGACGACGCGGTCCAGCGCCGGAACTACGTGCTGCGCGAGATGTTCGAGAACGGCTATATCGACGCCGCCACCCGCGATGCAGAGCGCGACCAGCCCCTCCGCTCGGTCCAGAATGGCGACTATGAGGATTTCCGCGTTGCCCTGCCGCCGCGTGACTACTTCACCGACGAAATCCGCCGCCAGCTGAGCGAGAACTTTGGTGAGGGTGAATTCTTCACCGGCGGTCTGTCGGTCCGTGCGACCGTTGATCCCGAACTACAACAGGTGGCCGAGGTGGCCCTGCGTCGCGGTTTGGAGGATTTTGATCGTGGCAGCGGCATTTGGCGCGGCACCCGCCTGACCATTGATGCAGCCGAGCTTGAAACCGAAGAGAAATGGCGCGCCGCGCTGGCCGCGACCAAAGCCCCTCGCGATATTGAGCTGAACGGCCGCTGGTATCCGGCGGTGGTTCTGTCGGTCAGCGGCGAGAATGCCCGTATCGGCATCGAGGACGTCCCCGAGGACGATGACGGGCACTGGATCGTGGCAAAGGACGTGCAGTGGGCCCGCAAGCGTCTGGACGATGGCAAGCTGGCCAATAAGGCAAAAGTGGCCGGTGATCTGGTCTCGGTCGGGGATGTGGTGCTTGTTCGTGCGATGACCAGTGACGCCGACGGAAGCTTTATCCGCTGGACCTTGCGTCAGGTCCCCGAAGTGCAGGGCGGCCTCATGGCGATGGACGTGGAAAACGGCCGTGTTCTGGCGATGCAGGGTGGTTTCAGCTACCAGCATTCGGTCTTCAACCGCGTGACACAGGCGCAGCGCCAGCCCGGCTCTAGCTTTAAGCCCTTTGTGTATGCAGCGGCGCTGGACAGTGGCTATTCGCCCGCGACCATCGTGATCGACGCGCCCATTGAACTGAACACGCCGCAGGGTCTGTGGCGTCCCAAGAACTCGTCGAACAAATACTACGGCCCCACGCCGTTGCGGACCGGTATCGAACAGTCGCGAAACCTGATGACCGTGCGTCTGGCGCAAGAGGTGGGCATGGACGTTGTGGCCAGTTACGCCGAGCGTTTTGGCGTCTATGACAACATGGGCCGCTTCCTTGCGAACTCGCTGGGGTCGGAAGAGACCACCCTTTACAAGATGACCGCTGCCTACGCCATGTTCGCCAATGGCGGCGAGCGGGTCGAGCCGACCTTGGTGGACCGTGTGCAGGACCGCTATGGCCATACGATCTATTCCCACGACCAGCGCACGTGTCCTGATTGCAAAAGCCCCGCGATCACTGCGGGATATGGCCCGCGCATCGAGTCCAACCGCGAGCGTGTTATGGACCCGATCACCGCCTATCAGCTGACCTCGATGATGGAAGGGGTCGTGAGCCGCGGCACCGCAGCCGGCACGGTCAACCTGCCAGTGCCCACCGCCGGTAAGACGGGGACCACCAACGAATCCAAGGACGTGTGGTTCGTGGGCTTTACCAGCAACATCGTGGCGGGCTGCTACATGGGCTATGACAGCCCGCGCCCCATGGGTCGTGGCGCTTATGGCGGCACCCTTTGTGGCCCTGTCTTCACCGAGCTGATGAAAGCTGCGACGGCCAAATACGGTGGCAGCAAGTTCGACGTGCCGCCTGGCGGCCACTTTATCAAGATCGACCGCTTTACCGGTGCGCGTCTGCCTGACGATGCCAGCGGCGACTATGTCGTTGCTGAGTATTTCCGCGATGGAGAAGAACCGATCTTCGGTCTGACCTACGACGGTGGTTTTGCGATGGGCAGCAACCTGCCGCTGTTTGAACGCGGCGAAGGGCCCGATGAGGCGAAACAGGTAACAAACTCGTCCGGTGGTACGGCAACCGTTGGCCCGAAGGCGAATTTCGGCACCCTCAGCGCGGGCGGTCTATACTGATCCCCGTCATCTAAAAGAGCGCGGCGCATCCCATCGGGTTCCTGCGCCGCGCCCTCTTGTTTCTTGACACCTACGCCCATATGAAAGGGCGATCCGCCCATGGGCGGTTTCCTACAAGTCTGGGAGATACCCTCGTGCGCGCCGATACTCAGAATACCGTCAACGAAATCGAGAAATCTCTGGAGCTTCTGCGCCAGCGGATGGACTGGGAGACGGCTTCGCACCGGTTGGAAGAATTCAACGCCCGCGTCGAGGACCCCAATCTGTGGGACGATCCCGAAGCGGCGCAAAAGCTGATGCGCGAGCGTCAGTCGCTGGTCGATGCCATCGATGCGGTCAAGGAAATCCAGCAAGAGCTGGCCGATAACATCGAGCTGATCGAATTGGGCGAGATGGAAGATGACGCCGATGTCGTCAAGGACGCCGAAGCCTCGCTGAAGGAACTGGCCAAGAAAGCCGCCCAAAAAGAACTGGAAGCGCTGCTGAACGGCGAAGCCGACAGCAATGACACCTTCCTTGAAATCAACTCGGGCGCGGGTGGTACAGAAAGCTGCGACTGGGCCTCTATTCTGGCGCGGATGTATGTCCGTTGGGCCGAGAAGGCAGGCTACAAGGTCGAACTGCAATCCATGAGCCCCGGTGAAGAGGCGGGCATCAAGTCGGTCACTTACAAGATCAGCGGTCACAACGCCTATGGCTGGCTGAAGACCGAAAGCGGCGTGCATCGTCTGGTGCGGATTTCGCCCTATGACTCGGCGGCGCGTCGTCACACCTCGTTCAGCTCGGTCTGGGTTTATCCCGTGGTCGATGACAACATCGAGATCGAAGTGAACCAGTCCGAAATCCGGATCGACACCTACCGTTCGTCCGGTGCCGGTGGTCAGCACGTGAACACCACGGACTCGGCGGTGCGGATCACGCACATTCCCACGGGCATTGTTGTGACCTCTTCGGAAAAGTCGCAGCACCAGAACCGTGACATCGCCATGAAGGCCCTGAAATCGCGCCTCTACCAGATGGAACTGGATCGCCGGAACGCCGACATCAACGCGGCCCATGAAGCCAAGGGCGATGCGGGTTGGGGCAACCAGATCCGTTCTTACGTGCTGCAGCCCTACCAGATGGTGAAGGACCTGCGGACGGGGCACGAGACCTCGGACACGCAAGGGGTGCTGGACGGCGATCTGGATGCCTTTATGGCCGCGACGCTGGCGATGGACGTCAGCGGCAAGAGCCGCGCCGAGGCGTCGGCCACGGACTGATCCCTGCGGATTGGTCAGCGCTTAAGCTGATCCATAAATACATCTTCGCGTAAGGTAGCGGACTAAGCTAGCCTCTCTCTGATGAGGAGAGAGGGGAGTTTGGTTTATGGATGCAGTGCCTCTGGAAAAGCGGTTAGGTGCCCCCGAGATGGGGACCGCGAGGCTTGAGGATATCTGGACAGCATTGGGCAGGGGGTGCCGCGATTTCCGCAAGGCGCCGGTCTTCGGATTCCTGTTCGCGGGCGTCTATGTGCTGACCGGCTGGCTGATGGCTTTGATCACCGTCTGGACGGGGCAAACCTATTGGCTGGTTCTGGCAGTGATCAGCTTTCCCTTGCTTGGCAGTTTCGCCGCTGTGGGGCTTTATGAGACCTCACGCCGGATCGAACAGGGGCGGCCGCTGGACTGGCACCGGATTTTCGGCGCTGTAAAGGGCGAGGGCGGGCGGCAGTTGCCGTGGATGAGCGCCGTGATCATCATCATGATCCTGTTCTGGTTCTTTCTGGCCCATATGATCTTTGCGCTGTTTCTGGGCCTGTCGACGATGACCAACATTTCCAGCTCATACGGCGTGCTGCTTAGTTCCAACGGGCTGATGATGCTGGCTGTGGGCTCGGCAGTGGGGGGCGGTTTCGCGTTCCTGATCTTCTCGATCACCGTGGTCGGGATGCCGATGGTGGTGGACCGCGAGGTCGACTTTGTAAGTGCCATGATCGCCAGTGTCAGCGCCGTGACGCGCGCGCCGCTGACGATGTTGGTGTGGGCGGCCACCGTGGCTGTGGTGACGCTGATCGGGCTGTTGCCGGGCTTTCTGGGTCTGTTTGTGGTCCTGCCCATTCTGGGGCATGCCACATGGCACCTTTACCGCATTCTGGAGCAGCGTGCGGAATAACGCTGCCCCGTTGATGAGCTGAACGAAAAAAGGCACCGCCAAGCGGTGCCTTTTTGAATTTGCGCTGCGGAAATGTGAGTGATCCGCGATGCTGTGATTATTCCGCCGACTCGGGGCCAGTGATGCGCTTTGCGCCAGCAGCCGACAGGGGATCGTCCTGACGCTGAACCGAACCTTCAAAGTGCGCGCCGCTCTCGATCGCGATGGTCTTGTGGATGATGTCACCCTCAACACGCGCCGACGAGGTCAGACGGACTTTCAGGCCACGGACACGGCCGACGATGCGGCCATTGATCACCACGTCATCGGCAACAACTTCGCCTTTGATGGTCGCGGTTTCGCCAATGGTCAGCAGGTGGGCACGGATATCGCCTTCGACAGTACCTTCTACTTGTACATCACCAGTGGTGCGGATGTTGCCTTCCACGTGCAGGTCCGAAGAAAGAACCGAAGCGGGGGGCTTTGCCTTGGTGGTTGTGGGAGCCTTGAACTCGTTCGACTTGTCGGCGGTCGCAGCGGGTGCGGGTGCCGGGGTCTCGGCGGCCTTGGGGCCGGGCTCGTTGATCTTGCTCTTAGAAAACATCGTTAGCAGCCTTGATATATACCATCGGATTTACGGGTTTGCCCCCGACACGGACCTCATAATGAAGGTGCGTGCCAGTCACGCGTCCAGAGGCTCCCATATCACCGATACGATCACCACGCGATACCCTTTGTCCTTTGGTCACGTTAATTTTCGACAGGTGGGCGAACCGTGTCTCAATTCCAAAATCATGTTGAATCTTTACCAAACGTCCGTAGCCCGAAGACCACCCTGCATGAATTACTACGCCGTCACCAGTTGCGTAAAGGGGCGTTCCGTAGGCAGCGGCGAAATCCACGCCAAAGTGCATCCGGCGGCTACCATTCTTGGGATCGCTGCGCGTACCGTAGGGGCTTGTGAAACGATAGGCGTTTTTCACAGGGATCGCGAAGGGCGCTTTTTCAGCCGCGATGCGGTAGATGTTCAGCCTGTCCATCTGTTCCAGCAGACGGTTGGCGCGCAGCACTTCGGCGGTCTCTTCGGTTTCTTCGGTCGCGAAGGAGAGGGGGGTTAGCGGACCGCCCTGACCCGAGTAGGTGCGGCGGACTTGCTTGATGATCGTGTCGGGGTCCATGCCAGCGGCGCGGAACATCTTGTTCAGAGGCTCGACCGAGACCGTCATCGCGTCTTCCAGCTGGCGGAAAACCTGATCATTCTGATCGCGCAGCAATTGCAGCTGCATGGCGATCTCATCGGCTTGACGCAGCGCGTCTTGCGCCTCTTGGGCCATGTTGTCCCGCTCGGCGGCGGTTTCGGTCAGGGCAAGGCTCAGGGCATCCACAGTGCCCACTACTTCGGATGATGTGGGCAAGGCCGCAGCCGCCCCGCCTTCGCCATTCAGCGAGGCTTGCAGAGTCTGTGCATCACCACGGGCGCTGTCGCGTTCCTTCATAGTGCGGCGCAGGGTGTTCTGAACCACGTTCAGGCCGGTCTCAAGTTCGCGGCGGCGGTCTTCGGAAGCCAACAGCTGGGTCTGCATCACCGAGATCTGTTCCAGCGCCTTGTTGAAACGCTCTTGCGCGGCGATGGCTTCATCTGCGCGCTTGTCGCGTTCGGCGGCCATGCCGTTCAGGCGCATCTCATATGTCTGCTGTTCCCGTTGTGCCTGCGCACGCACGTTGCCCGAACCGATGCTGTCCATCAGCAGGATCGAGGTCGCTATCGCGGCCCATGCCAGAACGCCCGCGCTGCCAAGGGCAACCGTGATCTGGGTTAACGGGCTGAGTCGGATGAATCGGGTTTCGTTGTCCGAACGAAGAAAGACGCGGCGTTCCGGAACCTTGTTTTCTAGCAACGCGTTAATACCGCGCATCACCCTGGTCTTCACTGATAAAGCCCCTTTGTCGTTTCGGCTTCCTACCCGAGTGGGTAGGCACGAAGTACACAGGGGATAGACCATTGCGCGTTTTTCGCGCAACAGTTTTAGGGAAAGTTCTTTGACCTAAGCGCTATATCTTGCCGTCTCGGCGTGATTTTGCCGATCCGCGCGTGGATTGTTCCGGATTCGGAACCTTAATCCGCGACGGCTCCGGTCTCGGTCAGGGGCCAGTAGAAATCGGGCGGAATCCCGGCTTCGGCGCGTTTTTCTTCGTTAAACGGGGGCTTTAGCGCCCCGTGGAAGTATTTGCGCACCAATTCGTGGAAGACATCCTTGGGGTCCAGATTTTCCCGTCCGCACAGAAAATGGAACCACTTGGAGCCGAAGGCCACATGGCCGACTTCTTCGCCGTAGATGACCTCTAGGGCGGCGACGGCGTCGTTGTCTTTGGCCTTGCGGAAGATCTCGATCATGCCGGGGGTCACGTCCAGACCGCGGGCCTCCAGAACCATCGGGACAACGGCCAGTCGGCCCATGATATCCTCGGCGGTGTCCTCGGCAGCGCGCCACATGCCAGCGTGGGCGGGCATCGCACCATAATGGCTGCCTAGCCGTTCCAGACAGTCGCAGATCAGGTTGAAGTGTTTGGATTCTTCATCCGCCGATTTCACCCAGTCATCGTAAAAGCCGATCGGAAAGGGCACGTGACCAAAGCGGGCGATGATATCCCAATGCAGGTCGACCGCGTTCAATTCGATATGGGCCACCGCATGCAGCAGGGCGATCCGACCCTGCAGACTGCCAGGACGGCGGCGCGGTACATCGCGCGGGTCCAGCAATTCGGGCTTTTCCGGGCGGGCCGGTTGCAGGGGCGGGTTGGCGGTGCCGACGGGAATGACCTCTCCGGCTTTGCGGGCGTCAAACCAAGTTTTGGCGTGCTTGCGCGACAGTTCGGTCTTTGCACGTCCATCACCGCAGGTCAGAACCTCGGTGGCCATTTCCGTCAGCGTTTTGGTCACAGCGCTTTCACCGCCTCCAGTACCTCTTCTACATGTCCGGGCACTTTGACCTTGGGCCAGACGCGGGCGATGTTGCCGCTCTCGTCGATCAGAACGGTCGTCCGCTCGATCCCCATGTAGGTGCGCCCGTACATGTTCTTTTCCTTCCAAACGCCATAGCGTTCGCACACATCACTGGTCTCGTCCGAGAGCAGGATGACACTCAGGCCGTGCTTGTCGCGGAACTTGTCGTGCTTGGCAACCGTGTCCTTGGACACCCCAAGCACCACCGCATTGGCCGCTGCAAAAGCCTCGGCGTGTTCGGTAAAGGCGATGGCCTGTTTTGTGCAGCCGGGGGTGTCGTCTTTGGGGTAGAAGTAGAGGACAACTTTCTGCCCGCGCAGGCTGTCCAGCGCGACTTCTTCGCCACCATCACGGGGGAGTGTAAAAGAGGGGGCTTTCGTGCCGATCTCAAGCATGTGCATACACCTTGCAGTTATTCCGTTTGCTGGCACTCTAGGGCGTGATGAAGGAAAAGAAAGAGACCGAGGGCGAAAAGCCCGCCGTGGCGGACAAGGCCTCTGGCGCCGAGCAGGCGGAACAGGTCTCGGTGAAGGCGTCCGAAAAGGCGACCGCACAGGATGCGGCGAAGGCGAAAACGGGTGAAGGCAACCGCCGCCGTCCGTTGCTGACCGCATTGGCGGTGTTCTTTGTGCTACTGGTGCTTATCCCTGTCGGTGGGGCGCTGACCTTGCTGGACCGGCAGATCCGTCTGCCCGAGTGGGCCGAGGCCCGCCTTGAGACTGCACTGGCACGGCAGGGGACCGGCGCGCGCGTTGCCTTGGGCGAGATTTACCTGACTGTAGATAACAGCCTGCGCCCGTGGATCGAGTTGCGCGATACAGCCATTCAGGACAAGGACGGCGCGGTTTTGGCCCGTGTTGGCCAGATGCGGGTGAACCTTTCGGGACGCAGCCTGCTAAGGCGGGTGGTTGCGGCTGAACACATCGAAGTCACCGGCATCGTGGTGGATCTGACGCGCAACCGCGAAGGGGCATTCGATCTGGCGTTCAGCGCCGGCGATGTGCCGGTCGAACGGTCGATCTCTTTCACCGATCTGATGAAGAATATGGACCGCGCGCTGGCAACGCCGGAACTGTCGGCCCTGCGCACGGTCGAGGCACGGGCCATGACCCTGCGCTACTCTGACCTGCGGGCCGAGCGTAGCTGGACCATGGATGGGGGCCGCGTGACCGTTGTGCGCAAAGGCGAAAGCCTGCGGATGGACACGGCGCTGACCCTGCTGACGGGTGGTGCGGATGCGGCGACGCTTGAGGCGTTCTATGAGCGGACTGTAGGTCAGCATGATGCGGAATTCGGCATCAACATCAGTGATTTGATGGCCCAAGATATCGCAACGCAATTGCCTGCGACGGCCTTTCTTGGTGCGCTAGAAGCGCCGCTGAGCGGCTCGATGCGGGGGCAGGTGGATGCGCGGGGCAATCTGGATGCCTTAAGTGCGTCACTTGTGATCGGGGCGGGGGCCTTGCGCCCGAACAACAACACGGTGCCGGTGCCTTTCGACAGCGCACGCACCTATTTCACCTATGATCCCAAGGCGCAGGTTCTGACGTTTGACGAGTTGTCCGTCCAAAGCGCGTGGATTTCCGGCAGTGTCGAGGGCTCGGCCCTGTTGGTCTGGCCAGAGGGGGCGAACTGGCCTTCGGGGCTGGAGACGCAGTTCACCATCTCGGCCCTGTCGGTCGAGACTGCGGACCTGTTGCCGCAGCCAGTGTCTATCGCGCGGGCCAATGCGGCGTTGCGGTTCCACATGCGCCCCTTTGCCTTGCAGATCGGTCAGCTTGATCTGGTGGTCGATGGGCAGCCGATCTCATTGCGGGGGGATGTGAAGGCCCTGCCCGAAGGCTGGTCCGTTGGCGTTCTGGCCGAGGGCAGCAATCTGACGGTTGAAACGGTCATGGCGCATTGGCCCGAACGGGCCGTGCCGAAGACGCGGGAATGGGTGGCGGCCAACGTCTTGGGCGGCACACTAGAAGACGTGCAGTTCTACCTGACTGCCGCACCCGGTCAGAAGCCGCAGCCTCATCTGGAATTCTCCTATGAGGACGCGACCGTCCGGTTTCTGGGCACCATGCCGCCGATCACCGAAGGCTATGGTCGCGCGACGCTGGCGGACAAACGCTTTGCGGTGCGGCTGGATCAGGGCACGGTGACCCCTTCGGTCGGTGGCCCTGTGGACGCGGCTGGCACACGGTTTGAAATACCGCTTTTGAAGCCGCGCGATCCCGAAGCCTTTGTGGATTTGAATCTGGAAGGCACGGTGACCTCTATGCTGTCGCTTTTGGATTCGCCCAAGCTGGAGGTCATGAGCAAAGCCAACCTGCCGGTCACCTTGGCCGACGGTCAGGCCAGTGTGACAGGCCGCATTGACCTCAAGCTGATGAAGGATCTGCCGAAAGAGGATCTGCGCTATGACATCATCGGCCTGACGCGGGATGTGCGGACCACCAAGCTGGTTCCGGGCCGCACATTGGCCGCCCCAAGCCTGAAGGTTCACGCAACCCCGGGTTCGGTCGTGATTAATGGCAAGGGGCGCTTTGGTGCCATTCCTTTCGACGGGGCGTTTACCGTGACTGAGGGCAAGACCCCTAGGGTCAACGCTCAGGTCGAGCTGAGCGAGCGCACACTGGATGAGTTGAACATTGATCTGGGGGATGTGCGCATCACAGGGCAGGGATTGGCGCAACTGGATCTGGCGCTGCCGAAAGGCGCTCCGGTCGAATTCGGGCTGAAAAGCAACCTCAAAGGTTTGTCCATGGGGCTGGAGTCCTTGGGCTGGTCCAAGGGGAAGGATGCTGCGGGTAGCTTGGCATTGTCGGGGACGATCAATCCAGTGCGCGTCCCGCGCCTGTCATTCGATGCAGCAGGGCTACTGTTGGACGGGCGTGTTGATACCAATGCGGCGGGCAAGGTGAGCAAGGTGGTCTTTGATCGGGTGCGGGCGGGAAACTGGCTGGATTCGCCGGTGACGCTGACGATGAGTTCGGGCAGCACGCCGCCCTTGATCTCTCTGTCAGACGGCAAGGTCGACATCCGCAAAATGCCGAAGAGCAAGCCGTCGAAAAAGGAGACCAGCCCGATCCGCCTGAGCAACATGCGCCTTCAGTTCGCCGACACCATGTGGCTTGGCTCGGCCAGTGGCGATCTGGCCACCACGGGCGGCGCGCGCGGCACGATCGAGGCAAAGATGAATGGCAACGCGCCCCTTAGTGTACGGATTGCGCCAAGCGGGCCGGGCACTGCGTTGAACGTCACCAGCCGCGATGGCGGTGATGTGATGCGCGACGCAGGCATTCTGGCCCATGCGAACGGCGGCGTGATGCAACTGACTATGACGCCGGTGGATGATGCGGGAACCTATGACGGGGTGCTGTCGATCTCGGAGACGCGGGTCTATGACGCGCCCACCGTAACCGCCTTGCTGAACGCCATGAGCGTTGTGGGGCTGCTGGACCAGATGGCGAATGGCGGCATCTATTTCTCAAGCGTGGATGCGAAGTTCCGGCTGACACCCAAGCGTCTGATCTTGCAGCAAGCCAGCGCGATTGGCCCTTCGATGGGGCTCTCGCTGGATGGGGTCATTGATCTGGCGTCCAAGCGGCTGGACCTGCAAGGGGTGCTGTCGCCGATCTATATGCTCAATGGCATCGGAAATATCTTCTCGTCGCGGCAGGGCGAGGGGCTGTTCGGCTTTAACTTTACGTTACAAGGGCCGACGGAGGCCCCGCAGGTCGGTGTGAACCCGCTTTCGGTCTTGACCCCGGGCATGTTCAGAGAGATTTTCCGCCGCCCGCCCCCCAGCGTGACCCAGTGAAAGACAGACAGTGAAACTTAGCGACTTCGACTTCCACCTGCCCGAGACCCTGATTGCCACGCGCCCCGCCAAGCCGCGCAGTTCGGCGCGGCTCTTGGTCAGCCGTCCAAGCGGGATTTCGGATCTACACGTGACCGATCTGGTGGACCAGCTTCAGGCTGGCGACCGGCTGGTGCTGAATGACACCAAGGTGATCCCCGCGCGTTTGTTCGGGCTGCGCTGGCGCGACAGTGCGCAGGGGCGCGTCAGTGCCAAGATCGAGGTCACCTTGCTAGAGCCACGCCCCAATGGTCAGTGGGCAGCCTTGATCAAGCCCCTGCGCAAGGTGAACGAAGGCGAGTGGATCGTGTTCTCGGATGCACTGAGCGCGCAGCTTGTGGCGCGTGAAGAGGGGCAGGCGGTGTTGGAGTTCAATCTGTCGGGCGATGATTTTGATGCCGCGCTGGCCGAGGCGGGCGCCATGCCCTTGCCCCCTTACATCGCGGCCAAGCGTCCCGCCGATGCGCAGGACAAAGAGGATTACCAGACCGTCTGGGCACGCAATTCCGGTGCGGTGGCGGCCCCTACGGCGTCATTGCACTTTGATGACGCGCTGCTTTCGGCGCTGCGGGAAAAGGGCGTAGAGTTCACCCATGTGACCTTGCATGTGGGGGCTGGCACCTTTCTGCCCGTGAAGGTCGAGGATGTAACCACCCACAAGATGCATGCCGAATGGGGCCATGTCAGCGAAGAAGCTGCCGCCGAGATCGCCGCAACCAAAGCTGCGGGTGGCCGTGTGATCCCTGTTGGCACCACCGCCCTGCGCCTGATCGAGACCGCTGCCCGCGACACTGGCGCTATCGCGCCGTGGCAGGGCGAGACCGATATCTTCATCTATCCCGGCTTTGAATTCAAAGTGGCTGATGCCTTGATGACGAACTTCCACCTGCCCAAATCTACCCTGATGATGCTTGTGGCGGCATTGGTCGGACACGACCGGATATTGGACGTTTACGAACATGCAATATCGCAAGAATATCGTTTCTTTTCTTATGGGGACGCGTCATTGCTGTTCCCATAGGACCCGTGTCATCCACGGGTAGCTTTCAAGTGCGAATATGGTTGCTGTAGCCCCGTGAGGTGCAAACGCCGCAAAGAACAAGACGGAAGGAAATAGAATGCTTCAGGTTTTGGGCAGTGCATGGGCGCTATTGCTGGGTCTTATGCTGCTGATGGTCGGCAATGGCATGCAGGGCACTCTGCTGGGTCTACGCGGAGCCTATGAAGGGTTTTCGACCTTCAATATGTCACTGGTCATGTCGGCCTATTTTGTCGGCTTCCTTGGCGGTTCGCGTCTGGCACCAGAGATGATCCGCCGTGTGGGCCATGTGCGGGTGTTTGCGGCGCTGGCCAGCCTGATTTCCGGTGTTCTGATCCTATATCCTGCCATCACCACCCCTTGGGCGTGGATGCTGGGACGGGTGGCGATCGGCTTTTGCTTCTCGGCGGTTTATGTGACGGCGGAAAGCTGGCTGAACAACACCGCCTCGAATGAGACACGCGGTCAGGCGATGTCCCTGTATATGATCGTGCAGACAGTGGGCATCATCATTGCGCAGCTGTTGGTGAACGTGGGCGACATCAGTGGCTATCTGCTGTTCGTCATTCCGTCCATTCTGGTTTCGGTGTCCTTCACGCCTATTCTGCTGTCGATCAGCCCGACACCGGCGTTCGAGACGACCAAGCCGATGACCCTGCGCAAGCTTTACGGCATCTCTCCCCTTGGCTGCGTGGGGATGCTGTTGTCGGGCGGGCTGTTCGCGGCGCAATTCGGGATGGCTTCGGTCTTTGGCACCATGATGGGGCTGACCACCGCCGAGATTTCGATCTTTATCTCGTCGTTCTTCGTGGGCGCATTGGTGCTGCAATATCCCATCGGTTGGCTTTCGGACCGCATGGATCGCCGTGTGCTGATCCTTGCGCTGTGCGTAGGTGGCGGCACGGGCGGCCTTGTCGGGCTGCTGTTTGCCTCAAATTTCACCATTCTGCTGGCGGCGGCTGTCACAATCGGCGGAATGTTGAACCCGCTTTATGCGCTGCTGCTGGCTTACACCAATGACTATCTTGAGTTCGACGATATGGCGGCGGCCTCGTCAGGGATGATCTTCATCAACGGCTTTGGCGCGATCGCCGGACCCGTGGTCACCGGTTGGGTGATGAACACTGCCGGTCCGGCGGGTTTCTTCCTGATTATTCTGGTTCTTTTCTATGTGCTTGCCGCATATGCCGGATACCGGATGACCCAGCGATCGTCGCCGCCTGCGCAGGATACCATGACCTACACGCCCTTTAGCCCGACGGCGACAGCCGTGGGCGTTGAGGTGTCGTTCGAGGCTGCCCATGAGGCACAGGAACAGGCTGATTCCGACATCCGGAACTGAAATCCTTGTTGTAATTTGTGACTTTCCACTGCTTCGTCGGAATGACACCCTTTCGGGTAGGAAAACGAGCAGGAGATAGAACAATGAAGCCCGAGGACGTCCTTTCATTCTGGTTGGATGAACTGAAGCCTAGTGACTGGTACAACAGCAGCGAAGAATTGGATCAGAAGATCCGTGACCGCTTTCTGCCCATGTGGGAAGAGGCACAGGATGGCGCGTTCGGTCTGTGGCTGACCTATCCCTCGGGGGCGCTGGCCTACATCATCCTTCAGGACCAGTTCCCGCGGAACATGTTCCGCAATCAGGCGAAGGCGTTCACCAGTGACGTACAGGGCCATGCGGCTGCCAAGCTGAGCATTGATTATGGCTATGATCTGCGCATCGACATCCCAGCGCGCCAGTTCTTCTACCTGCCTTTGATGCACTCTGAATGTCAGACCGATCAGGACCGCTGCGTCCGATTGATGCATGAGCGTATGGGCGCTGAAGGCGAGAGCAACCTGCTGCACGCGAAAGTTCACCGTGAAATCATTCGCAAGTTCGGCCGCTTTCCCTACAGAAATGAAGCACTTGGCCGCAGCAGCACCGCTGCCGAGAAGGCGTTTCTGGAAAATGGCGGCTACGGGCAGCTGCTGAAAGAGTTGCAGGAAAAGCACCAGAATAAGGTTCCTGAGGCGGTTTCCTGACGGTTTCATTGCGACCTCTTTCCAGATAGTTTAACGTCAAACTAATTCTGGAATCGGAGGAGAGCCTATGGCCGCCAAGGAATTCGATGTAGTCGTGATCGGGGCAGGCCCCGGCGGATACGTAGCCGCAATTCGGGCGGCGCAGCTGGGTCTCAAGACCGCCGTGGTCGAGCGTGAGCACATGGGCGGGATCTGCCT
>JAYZYX010000160.1:0-3418 GCA_036139795.1 Pseudomonadota bacterium
CTTCCTGAACCTGCCTGCCGAGGTTCTTCAGACCTCGATGAAAGAGCACCAGAAGTTCTTCTCTGTCAAAAATCCCAAGACGGGCCGGATCGAGAAATTCGTGACCGTTGCAAACATTGAGACCCGCGACAATGGCGCGACCATTCTTGCGGGGAACCAGAAGGTTCTGGCCGCTCGTCTGTCGGACGCCAAGTTCTTTTGGGAAAATGATCTGCGGACTGCAAAGGCGGGCATGGACACTTGGGTGGATGGTCTTGGCAACGTGACCTTCCACAACAAACTGGGTTCGCAAAAGCAGCGGATCGAGCGGATTGTGGCAATGGCCGGTGAACTGGCTGCTGTGACCGGTGCGGATGCCGGGGCAGCGCAGACCGCGGCCCGTATCGCCAAGGCCGACCTGCAGTCGGAAATGGTTTATGAGTTCCCCGAGCTGCAGGGCCTGATGGGCCGCTATTATGCAGAGGCTGCGGGCTATGACGCGGCAGTTGCGGCTGTGTGCCAAGAGCATTACTCGCCCCTCGGCCCGTCGGACGATGTGCCCACCGCGCCTTTGTCGGTGACCGTTGCACTGGCAGACAAGCTGGACACGCTGACCGGCTTCTGGGCGATTGACGAAAAGCCCACCGGATCGAAAGACCCGTTCGCCCTGCGCCGCGCGGCACTGGGTGTGATCCGTCTGATCCTAGAGAATGATCTGCGCGTGTCGCTTTCGACTCTTTTGGGGGCGGCAGGTGAGGCGAAGGACGACCTCTTGTCGTTCTTCTTCGATCGTCTGAAGGTGTATTTGAAGGATCAGGGCATTCGTCATGATGTGATTGATGCCTGTCTAGCGATGGATGGGGCCGATGATCTGACCCTTCTGGTCAAGCGTGCGAAGGCGCTGTCGGATGTGCTGGGAACCGAAGACGGTGTGAACCTTGTCCAAGGCTACAAGCGTGCGGCCAATATTTTGACCCAAGCCGAAGAGAAGGACGGGGTCGAATATTCCTTCGGCGCCGATCCCAAATTCGCGGAAGTCGATGAAGAGCGTGCGCTGTTCGACGTTCTGACCGCCACCAGCCCTGCAATTGCGGCCGATCTGAAGGCCGAGGATTTCGCAGGCGCCATGGGCAAGATGGCCGCTTTGCGGGCACCGGTGGATGCGTTCTTCGAAGCAGTGCAGGTGAACACCGACAACCAGACCGTCCGCCGCAACCGTCTGAATCTGCTGAGCCAGATTCGCCAGACCGTGGGTCAGGTGGCCGATCTGGGCCGTATTGAAGGCTGATACGGGAAGACCGGCGCGGGGACGTGCCGGTTTTTGCCGAAGGGCCAGCGGGGGCTTTGCCCCCACACCCCCAAGGTATTTACGCCAAGATGAATAAGTGGTGCTTGCCTGTTGGCACCATCAGCCTATCCTGCAGTCCAAGTAGAGAGGTGCTGCAGTGCAGAATTCCGAGAATCATATCACCCTGATCACTCCGACCGCGCCGATGGCGGTGGCGACCCATGGAGGGCGGGCGAAGTGTTTGCAGCGCCTTGTTCGTATGGAATTGCCGGTGCCGTTGACGGTGGCGCTGTCTTTCCGTGCGGTGAAAGAGATTGCCGCAGGGCGGATGCCTGATCTGTCCGAGTTGACCTCTGTCTTTGATGGGGGGGCGTTGCTGTGTGTTCGGCCGTCCTCGGAAGACCCTGATTGGGGCGGGCCGGAAGCGGTTCTGAACATCGGGATGAATGATGCCACCTATGTGGAACTGTCCGATCGGGTCGGGCAGGAGGCAGCGGCGCAGCTGTATTTGCGGTTCGTGAAGTATTTCTCGGTCCATGTGGCGCGGCTGGATCCGGACGCTTTTGACGAGATTACGGCCAAGGGCTCCGAAGGGTTGCGGGCGGCGCTTGCGGCCTATGAGGAAGAAACGGACGAGCCGTTCCCCCAGTCGCGCGAAAAGCAATTGGCTGAGGTTTTGCGCAGCATGGCGCGGGCTTGGGAAGGCACCAGTGCACGGCTATTGCGTCAGGCCAAGGGAGCGCCTGCGGATGCGGGGCTTGGGTTGATCGTCCAGCAGATGGTGTTGGGAATTGGCGCGGGGGAATGTGGCTCGGGCGTGATCCAGTTCGTGAACTCTGACACAGGTCAGCCCCAGATCACGGGGCGGTATCTGAGCCAGAGCCAAGGGCGCGAGGCGTTGTTGCAGCGCGAGGCGTTGTTTCTGGAGTGCGATCCCCGTGGGCCGTCTTTGCAGGAACATGCGCCGCAGGCGTTTGACGAGCTTTTGGACTTTGGTGCCCGGATGCGGCGGCGTCTGCGGGAAGAGATGGAGATCGAATTCACCATCGAGAACGGCCATGCCCATATTATTGACGGCTTGCGGGTCAAGCGCAGCAATCGTGCTGCCTTGCGGATTGCCGTTGATCTGGCCGAAAGCGGTGTGATTGATCGCGCAGAGGCAGTGATGCGCATTCAGCCCCGTGCCTTGTCGGAATTGTTGCACCGTCAGGTGGACCCGACTGCCAAGCGGGATCGGATCGGGCGGGGCGTTGCCGCCAGCCCCGGTGCGGCGACGGGCCGGATCGTGTTTGACTCGGCCGAGGCGCAGGCCAGCGCCGCGCGCTTTGAAGCCTGTATTCTGGTGCGGCGGGAAACCCAGCCTGAGGATATTCGCGGGATGCACGCGGCTGCCGGTGTTCTGACTGAGCGCGGCGGGATGACCAGCCATGCGGCGGTGATCGGGCGTGGTCTTGGTCTGCCGTGTGTGGTGGGCGTTGAGGATCTGCGCTTTAACCTGCGCAAAAAGACCCTGGTGACCAAAGACGGGCGCTTGTTCAAGGCGGGCGATTTGATCACCGTGGATGGCACAACCGGCGATGTTCTAGCAGGCGAGCCCGCCATGCTTGAGGCTGCGCTGGACGACAGTCTGCAGACCCTGATGGAGTGGGCGGATGAGTTCCGTGATATCGAGATCAGAGCCAACGCAGATACGCCTGCGGATGCGCAAACGGCGCGGAACTTTAAGGCGCAGGGCATCGGTTTGGCGCGGACGGAGCATATGTTCTTTGAGGCCGATCGTCTGACCGCCATGCGCGAGATGATCTTTGCCGATACGGCTGAGGATCGCCGTGCCGCTCTGGATCGTATTCTGCCCATGCAGCGGGCCGACTTTATCGATCTGTTCCGGATCATGCAGGGTTTGCCTGTGTGTATCCGTCTGTTTGACCCGCCTCTGCACGAATTCCTTCCCTCGGATCGGGGGGGATTGCTGAATTTGGCCGAGGCGCTGGATCTACCCGTGTCCGATGTGACCCGCCGCGCAGAGCAGTTGGAAGAATACAACCCGATGCTGGGTCTTCGGGGGGTGCGCCTTGGTGTGACCGTGCCTGAAATCTATGAGATGCAGGCGCGTGCCATTTTTGAGGCAACGATCGAGGCCAGCCGAGAGGG
>JAYZYX010000161.1:0-50410 GCA_036139795.1 Pseudomonadota bacterium
TATTTTTACCAAGATGAAGTGGCCGCCCGTTTAACCTGAAGCGGGCATGGATGCCAGTGGTGTGTTGTTTCGGGCACGTGTGGGGATAGGGACAAGTTGAATCGTCTTATTCCTAAAAAGGGTGGGCAGCTTACCGATTGATAATGAATGGGGCCTAGCCTCTGGAGAGTATTCAATCGAAGGAGGGTACATTGGAACTGGCCCATGACGACTACCCAGGACTGCGGATCATCCATGTCCACGGGGGGCGAATCGATTCTGCCGTTGCGATCCAGTTCAAAGACGCCATGCGGGCGGCGACCGACGGGCTGTCCCATAGGGCACTGTTAAATCTGGGAGAGGTGGGGTTTATCGACTCGAGCGGACTGGGGGCGATTGTGTTTGCCCTAAAGCAGATGCCGCGCGGGTGCCGGTTGGATCTGGCCTGCTTGCAGCCCGAGGTGGCCCGCGTCCTACGCTTGACGCGAATGGATCGGGTTTTCGTTATTCATGACAGTCTGGACACAGCGATTGTCCCCGATGGTCACTGAGGCGCCAAAGGCGCTGGAGTGCGCCGCGACCCCCTTGGAGATTCGAGGATTGCTGGCGCGGCTGGAAGAGGCATTGCCTGCTGGAATATGTGACCCCCGGATCGAGTTGGCGCTGGCGGAGGCGTTGAATAACGTGGCCGAACACGCCTATGGGGATGGGCGCGGCATGATCGCGCTAGAGGTCAACAGTGGCCCTGAGGCTTTGCGCATCGCCTTGCGGGATCAGGGCAGACCGATGCCTGATTTTGCTGTGCCCGCCGACGACATGCCCGATCCCGATGCGCTGCCAGAAGGCGGCTGGGGATGGGGACTGATCCACGCCTGTTGCGACGGGATCGATTACCAGCGGCTTGCCGGAGAAAACCGGCTAACGCTGACTTTCCGCCGAATGGAAAGCTAAGCCATTGAGGCTTGGCACCGCCGCAAGACCTTCTACCATCCGCTGCATTATCGGAGGAGAGCAAAACGTGCGTGATTTTCACAAGCCGGGACGATCCCAGGTCATTGCAGCGAACGGGATGTGCGCAACTTCGCATCCGCTGGCGGCGCAGACCGCCGTTGGCATCTTGCAGGCAGGCGGCAATGCGATGGATGCGGCGATTTCTGCCGCCATCCTGCTAGGGATTGCAGAGCCGCAGATGACCGGCATCGGGGGCGATTGTTTTGTCCTCTTCAAGCCCGCTGGAACGGAAGAGGTGCGGGCGTTGAATGGCTCGGGGCGGGCGCCGGCAAGGACAAGCGCGGCGGCGCTGCGGGAAAAAGGACTGACAACCGTTCCGACCGAAGGGCCGGTACCTGTCACGATCCCGACCGCGATGGACGCTTTTTGCCGCCTAAGCAATGATTGGGGCAAGCTGGGGATTGACCGGCTGCTGGCTCCAACGATCCGTTATGCCGAGGAAGGCATTCCGATCGCCCCGCGCGTGGGGTTTGATCTGGCAAAGGACGCATGGCGTTTGTCAGACAGCGGTCGTAGGCATTTTCTGATCGACGGGCAGCCCCCTGCAGTGGGCCAGATGTTCCGCGCCCCCGGTCAGGCCGAGGTTCTGCGCCGCGTGGCGAAAGAAGGCCGCGATGGCTTTTACAAAGGCGAGGTGGCCGAGGATATGGTCGCCACGCTGAAGGCGGCAGGCGGCTGGCACACGCTGGACGATTTCGCAGAGGCCGCGTCGACCTATACGGACCCGATCAGCAGCACCTACAAAGGCATCGAACTGCTAGAGCATCCGCCGAACGGCCATGGTGCGACCGCCATGCTGATGCTGAACATTCTGGGCCACTTTGATCTGGCTGGCATGGATCCTTGGGGGGCCGATCGCGCACATATTGAAGCGGAGGCCGCCAAGCTGGCCTATGACACCCGCAATCGCGTAATCGCCGATCCCGATCATTGCACGCGGCTTGAACACATGCTGTCGCCAGAAACGGCGGCGCAACTGGCGGCGTTGATCAAGATGGACAGTGCGTTACCCATGCCCGCCCCTAGCGCCGAGGCGGTGCATAAGGACACCATCTACATCACCGTTGTGGACAAGGACCGCATGGCGGTTTCGCTGATCTATTCGATCTTCCACGGGTTCGGCTCGGGTCTGGCGTCGGACAAATTCGGCATCCTGCTTCAGAACCGCGGTGCGGGCTTTAGCCTGCAAGAAGGCCACGTGAACGAGATGGCACCGGGCAAGCGCCCCTTGCACACCATTATCCCCGGCATGCTGCGGGAAAACGGGCGCGTGACCATGCCTTTCGGCGTCATGGGCGGGGCCTATCAGCCCAACGGCCACGCGCGGCTGGTCACCAATCTGCGGGACTATGGCCTGAACGTGCAAGAGGCACTGGACGCACCCCGCGCGTTCAACGATGGCACCACCATGCAGGTGGAACGGGGCTACAGCGATGCGGTTCGCGCCGATCTGGCCGCGCGGGGCCACAACGTCAGCATCCCCGAAAAGCCGATTGGTGGCGGACAGGCGATCATTCTGCGGGAAGACGGCCTGTTGGAAGGGGGCTCGGACCCGCGCAAGGACGGCTGTGCTGTGGGCTATTGATCCGGTCGCAAGAACCCTCAAACAGATACGGGCGCCGCGGCGCCCGTCATCGTCTTAGTTCATCTGAAAGTGCAGCGGATAAATCCCATTCTGATAGGGACCAAACAGATCCGGCAGATCGGGATGGTCAACCGGCTCGCCGGTGTCATCCAGCACCAGATTTTGCTCGGAGACATAAGCCACATAGTAGCTTTCTTCATTCTCGGCCAAGAGGTGGTAGAAGGGCTGATCCTTCAGCGGACGCGCCTCTTCGGGGATCGCGTCATACCATTCCTGCGTGTTCGCAAATTCGGGATCGACGTCAAAAACCACGCCGCGAAACGGGTGTTTGCGGTGGCGCAGGATTTGGCCCAGATGGTATTTCGCACGTATAGTCTGCATAACAATCGCCCCTATCGCTCCTGCTTACACCTCGCAAGAGGCATTTGTCTAATTGATGCGCACACGATTCCGGAAACACTCTGTGCAATAGGCGGCAATGGGCTCAAAAATGACAAAGAAACCTGCTACCTGCACGAGTGTGATTTGAAGCAGTATCCCGTTTTAACTATACTACAAAAAAAACATCGAGCGAGACAGGCAGAATGAGCAGACCCTTCCGCGCCCTGATTCTATTACTGTTGCTGGCCTCTTGCGGCGGCGGCGACAATCGCGCACCTCGAAATCTGGACAACGCCTGCGCCATCGTCGCAGAGCGTCCACACTATCTGAAGGCCATGCAACGGGCCGAGCGCCGCTATGGCGCCCCCGTACCGGTCATGATGGCGATGATCCATCAGGAAAGTAAATTCATCGGCAATGCACGCACGCCGCGAAAGTATGCCTTAGGCGTTATCCCTATGGGACGTATCAGCTCGGCTTACGGGTACAGTCAGGCGCTGGATGGCACGTGGGATGAATATCGGAAAGAGACTCGCAATCGCAGCGCCCGCCGTGACGACATTCACGACGCCACGGACTTTATGGGTTGGTACATGAGCAAAACGGTCGAGCGGAACGGCATCAGCATGGGCGATGCGCGCAACCAGTATCTGGCCTACCACGAAGGCCACAGCGGCTTTGCACGCCGTTCCTACAACTCGAAAAGCTGGCTGGTGACGGTGGCTGACCGCGTGGCCAGCCGTGCGCAGACCTACCAGATCCAGTTGATTTCTTGCGGTCGCCGATAAGGCCCGCAACCAGATCAAAATAAAAGGCCGCTCCCGAAGGGCGGCCTTTGTCGTTTAGCGGGCACCGCGTTTGGTGCGTTCATCCGCGATGTCGAACAAGGGCAGACCAAGGCTAATACCGGTCTGGGTATCGCCCAGAATAGTGGTGGTCTGATTGCCCGCATCGTCGGTAATGACCCACTGGCGCAGTTGCACGGGGCTGTCGGTGTAAACCAGCTGGATCGTCCCGTATTCGGGATGTTCGGGGTCCTGCGCGGTGACCACGGTGGTGTTGTCCACCTGCCGGTGATCCACCACCATCTTCGCTTTATTCAAATCCACCTTGCGGGCAAGGATCAGGCTTAGGGGCGTCCGGCTAAGGGGATAGATATCTGCCGAACCGGGGCTGACGGGATCAAAGATCGCCACCTGCCCGCCGCTTGCCATCACCAGCGCGTTGCTGGGGGCGTTGTATTCGAACCGCGCCCGACCGGGGCGACGGATGTAGATCGTGCCGGTGTCGATCGACCCGTCGGCATTGATCTGGGTAAAGTCACCCTTCACCGTCTGCATTGCGTTCATATACGCGGACAGGCGGTCCAGAGAGATCGGCGCCGCAGCCAGAGGCGCAGCGAGGCTAAGAAGCACGCCGGCCAGCGGCGCAAGGATCAAGGCACGTCTTTTCATAGGATAATAAATAAGGGCTGCACGCCTAACGTACAGCCCCCATGATTTCACAACGCAGTCAGTGACCTGACACAATCACCTTAGTCTTGCTCAGGAACCAGAATTTCACGCTTGCCCACGTGGTTGGCAGAGCTGACCAGACTGTTTTCCTCCATCTGCTCAACAAGACGCGCAGCCTTGTTATAGCCAATGCCCAGTTTGCGCTGGATGTAGCTGGTCGAGCATTTGCGGTCCTTGATCACGATCTGCACCGCTTGGTCATAAAGGGCATCCTCACTGCCGGTATTGCCCCCGGTCGAGAGGCCCAAGACCTGATCCAGTTCGGATTCCTTCTCGGCGTCGGGGCCGGACTGCACGCCGTTGACGTATTCCGGCGGGCCGTAGGCCTTGAGGTGGTTGACGATTTCCTCGACCTCTTCGTCGCTGACAAAGGGGCCGTGGCAACGCTGGATGCGGCCGCCACCGGCCATATACAGCATGTCGCCCATCCCCAGCAGCTGCTCGGCACCTTGTTCGCCAAGGATCGTGCGGCTATCGATCTTCGAGGTCACCTGGAACGAAATACGGGTCGGGAAGTTCGCCTTTATCGTACCGGTGATCACGTCAACCGACGGACGCTGGGTCGCCATGATCAGGTGAATACCCGATGCACGGGCCATTTGCGCCAGACGCTGGATGCAGGCTTCGATCTCTTTGCCCGCGACCATCATCAGGTCGGCCATCTCGTCGACGATAACCACGATGTAGGGCATCTTTTCGGGCGCGAAGTGTTCGGTCTCGAACACCGGATCGCCACTGTCCTCATCAAAGCCGGTCTGAACGGTGCGGCTGAACATCTCGCCCTTGGATAGTGCATCCTTCACGCGGCTGTTGTAGCCGTCGATGTTCCGCACGCCCATTTTAGACATCTTGCGGTAACGCTCTTCCATCTCGGCCACGACCCACTTGAGGGCCACAACAGCCTTTTTCGGGTCGGTCACCACGGGCGACAGCAGATGCGGGATGCCGTCATAGACCGACAGTTCCAGCATCTTGGGGTCGATCATGATCAGGCGGCACTCTTCCGGCGACAGCTTGTACAGCAGCGACAGAATCATGGTGTTGATCGCCACCGACTTACCCGAACCGGTCGTACCCGCGATCAGCAGGTGAGGCATCTTGGCAAGGTTGGCAACAACCGGATCACCGCCGATGTCCTTACCCAGCGCCAGAGGCAGGCTGAGCTTATGGTCCCCGAAGGCACGGCTGGACAGGATCTCGCGGAAGACCACCATCTCGCGGGTTTCATTGGGCAGTTCGATCCCGATGACGCTGCGACCGGGCACGGTGCTGACACGGGCCGACAGGGCCGACATCGAGCGCGCGATATCGTCCGCCAGACCGATCACGCGGCTGGCCTTCAGACCGGGCGCGGGCTCGAGTTCGTACATGGTGACCACGGGGCCGGGACGGACGCTGACGATCTCGCCCTTGACGCCATAGTCGTCCAGAACGGTTTCCAGCATCCGCGCGTTGGCTTCCAGCGCGTCGTTCGACAGTTGCAGCTTTTGCACGCTTTCGGGGCTGCGCAGTAGCGACAGAGGCGGCAGTTCGTATTCGTCGTCGCGGTTCTGGAAGAGGCTGGGCTGTGCCTCGGCCATTGCGCGGCGCGACGGCTGCACGGGTTTGGGTTGCGGCTGGTGAACCACGGCCTTGCGTGGTTCAGCCTTAGGCAGATCATAGGAGGGCGCGGCGTCATCATAGCCGTAATCGCCGTCGTCAAAGTCCTCATCAATCTGCTCATCCACCTCAGGCGCGGGCGCGGGGCGGAAATCCGTGGCAGTCTTGGCAATCGCTTCAGAGTCGATGGCGTAGTTCTCCATCAACTGAGGCAGCGCATCCAAAGCGGCATGCGGATCAACGGCCACAGGCGCAACAGCTGCCACCGTTGCTGCCTCGGCCACGGGAACCTCAGGGGTGGCCAACGGCGCTTGGACCTGCGGCGCGGCATGGGCTGCGGTCAACGGCGGCTCACCGGCAGCGGCGCGGGGTTTTAGCACCAGCGGATCGGGGCGACGGCCCATACCGCGGGTCAACGGCGTTTCGGTTTCAACAGGACGGCGCAGTTTGGTGCGCACAACACTGGTGATACGGGCCTTGATGCGGTCTTCCTGTGGTGCCTCAATATCGAAATCAGGCGCAGGCGTTTCCACCAGTTCCGGCTCAAGATCGGGCATGGGTTCAGGCTGACGGCGCAGCAAACCGGGCATCAGACGGCGCAGGCCGCCACGGGGCGCGGCGTCATAATCGCTGTCATCAACCAGTTCTTCTTCGGGTTCATAGTGCGCGTCATGGCGGATCACACGGCTGGTGGCGGCGGGCGCATAGTCCTCAACCACATCTTCCTGAGCCCTGCGTTCTTTGAAAGCGCGCGCTTGGGCCATGGCACCACCGGCACCACGGCCCATAAGAGTCATCACTGCGTCATAAGCACGGATTAGACCAACGAGTACGAAACGGCCTCCGCGACGCAACTCTTCGCCCGTGAATCCTAACACAAAAGCGCCCATTGCCAAGACCCCAGGGCCCATCAAAAGCGATAAAGCTTTAAGTGCGACAGCCTGACTCAGGGGCAACAAGCCCAAGAACATGCCCAAAAGCATGTCACCAAGGTGTCCGCCAAGGCCACTGTCCTGCGTCCAGCCCTCATAAGGGACCAATGTCGCCACATAGGTGGTCATCAAAACCACCCACACAGGCGCCAGCATCAGACGCGGCACAGCGCGATCTGCGCCGCGGTGGAACACAAAGCGCAGACCCCAGCCAACCAGCAATGCCGCGAAGGCCAGCGCCCCCCAGCCAACGATCATGAACACGGGCGCCGCGATGGACGCGCCGGTCTGACCCAGCCAGTTCTGCACCGGCGCATCTGTCACTGACAGGAAGGACGGATCCGAAGGGGTGTAGGACACCGCCATCGCAAGGGCCAAAAGCCCCAATATCACGAGGCCAAGTCCGAAAAGTTCCTTGCCACGCTTTTCGATCATCTCTTGCATCGAGCTGTCCAGAAGCGGGTCGCGTTGCCGTGTCTGATAGGCCATGGCTCTCCTCGTTCCTAGTCGTAGAGACAGGCACGCAGGGCGGTCAGACCGCGACGTACCTCGTCCTTGCTGGCGACAAGCGCCACGCGAATATAGTTGTCACCGGGGCTGACGCCCTCGGCGTTGGGGCGGCTCAGGTAGGCACCGGGCAGCACACGCACGCCGGTCTCCTGCCACAGCTTCAGCGCGGCGGCCTCGCCGTTCTCAACCTTGAGCCAAAGGAAAAATCCGGCCTCGGGGCTGGTGTAGCCGGGCAGATTGCCAAGGATCTCATCGGCAATCTGGAACTTTTCCTCATAGAGGCGGCGGTTCTCGATCACGTGGTCCTCATCGGCCCAGACCTTTTCGGCCACACGCTGCAAGGGCAGCGGCAAAGGGGCGCCCGAATAGGCGCGCAACTGCTTCATGCGTTTGATGCATTCGGGGCCGCCCGCCGCAAAACCCGACCGCAACCCGGGCAGGTTCGAGCGTTTGGACAGCGAATGGAACACCACCACCCGTTCCGGATGCGCCCCCATTTCCTGCGCGATTTCCATCGCGCCGGTGGGCGGGTCGTTGCGGTAAATCTCGGAATAGCATTCGTCCGCCAGAATACGGATGTCGTGCTTTTCAGCCAAGGCAATCAGATCGCGCCAATAGTCCGCACTGGCCACGGTTCCCTGCGGGTTCGCGGGCGAGCAGATGTAAAGCATCGCGGCACGGTCCAGCACATCGGCAGGCAGACCGGCGAAATCAGGCAGATGGCCGTTGTCTTCGGTGGCAGGCACAAAGACCGGCTCGGCCCCTACAGAAATCGCCGAGATCATGTAGACCTGATAGAAGGGGTTGGGCATCAGCACCACGGGGCGCTGGCCGTTCTTGGTCTCAGGGCATAGGGCCATACCGACGTTGTACAGCCCCTCACGGGTGCCATTCAGCGCCATGACCTGAGTCTCGGGGTCCAGCGTCACACCATAGCGGCGGGCGAACCAATCAGTGATGGCGGTGCGCAGCTCTGGGCTGCCTTCATTGGGCGGGTATTTTCCGAATTCCCCAACATTTTCCGCAAGGATATCGCTGACCCACGCAGGAAATGCGTGCTTGGGCTCGCCAATGGTCATGTGGATCACATCCCCGCCGGGGGCGTGATGATCCAGCAATTCCCTCAAACGAGGGAATGCGTACGGGGGAAGGTTCGAAAACCGCTCAGGGAACGGATCGGTCGTCATGGGATACTGCTTTTCTGCCTCTGATGGGCCTTATTGGCGGCCCTTTTGTGGATAGAATAGCCAAACCAGACCTTCACGTCCAGTTTTCTAGGTATCCCATAAGGATGTGTGGCTTTCACGCGCCAAGTAAGGGCTCCAGCGCCGCACCAAGCCGCAGCAATCGCCCTTCGGACAGGGGACCGCCAAGCAGGGTAATCCCCGCCGAGGTCTCTCCGGTCGGAACGGTCAGCGCCGCACCACCAGTCAGGTTTCCGATACGGGTGTTACGCAAGGCCAGCAGGTTTTCCGACGTGAAATAGGCTTCATCCGCCAGCATGCGATCAATGCGCGGAGGCAGGTTGGGGGCCGTCGGGTGAATCACCGCGTCAAAGCTCGCGATCCGTGCGTTCCAACGGGCACGGATATCGTTCAGCTTAGTCCAAGCACGGATGGTTTCGATCCCTTCAATCCCTTTGCCACCACGGAAGCGGGCCAGAACCGGCGGGAACATCTTCTCGGGGGCGGTCTCGATCAACTCGCCTTGGGTGGCGTAGGCTTCGGGACCATAAAGGAAGGGCACCAGCGCGAAGGCCTCGGTGATCTCGGGCGCGTCGATCTCGGTGATTTTCGCGCCTGCGGCTTCCAAAGCGCGGCGGGCCCGGTCGAACCCTTGGGCGGGGCCGCTGCGCACACCATCCATCGCGACGGTTTTCAGCAGGGCAAAGTGGCGGCCCGCAAGGCTGGCCCCTTTCAGGTCAGCGGCCTTTTCCCCCAATAGGGCGGCAAGGATCAGGCCCGCATCCTCAACCGTGCGGGTCAGCGGACCCACAGTGTCAAAACTGGGACAGAGGGGCACGACCCCCTGCAAAGACAATAGACCAGAGGTGGTCTTCAGCCCCACCAGATCATTCCAGCACGCTGGAATACGCACCGATCCGCCCGTGTCCGAGCCGATCCCCGCCGCCGCCAGTCCAAAGGCCACCGACGTTGCCGCCCCGGAGGACGACCCGCCAGAGGCGCATTCGGGATCGTTGGAATTGGGCGGGCTTGCGGTGCAGGGGTTCAGGCCCATGCCTGAAAACGCCAGTTCGGTCATGTGGGTTTTGCCAAGGCAGACCATGCCCTGAAGGGTCGCGTCCGCCAGAACCTTAGCATCCGCCTCAGGCACGCGGCCTGCCAGCAACAGCGATCCCGCCTCGGTCGCGACGCCTGCGCTATCGAACAGGTCTTTCCAGCTGACCGGCACTCCGTCCAGAACCCCGCGCCGCACGCCGTTCTTGGCGCGAAAGGCTGCTGCCTGCGCCTCGGCCAGTGCGCGATCCGGCGTTGTACGCGCATAAATGCGGTCACCGAATTCATGGGCGGCGATAGCCTCCAGATAGGCCTGAGCCAATTCCACGGGGTCCAGATCACCCCGCCCGATTGCTCTGCCCTGCTCTGCCGCGCTGCGGGTCAACCACTGTTGCATGACGCCTCCGAAATCTTGTCGCACCCTGACCCTAGCGGCGGCAAATCGCATGGACAATCCCGGGCAGAGGCGCATATTCGCAAGCATGACCCAGACGAGTGATATCCTGATCGTCGGAGGCGGCCTTGCAGGCCCTGCTCTGGCTCTCGCACTGGCCCAACAGGGCCAGACCGTGACCGTGATTGACGCCCTGCCCGCCGATACCCGCGCGGACACCGGCTTTGACGGCCGTGCCTATGCGCTGGCGCTGGCGTCCCAGCGGGTGCTGGCGGCACTTGGCCTTTGGGACGATCTGGCGGCAAATGCGCAGCCAATGCTGGACATCAAGGTCACCGATGGCCGCGCTGGCGAAGGCCCTGCCCCGTTCTGGATGCACTTTGACCACGCCGAGATTGAAGAAGGCCCGATGGGCTATATGGTCGAGGATCGCCACCTGCGGCCCGTCGTATTGGCGGCGATGGAGGCTCATCCGAACATCACCCATCTGGCCGAACAGACCGTGGTGGACCAGACGCAAGACGTCAGCGGCGTGACTGTGACGCTGGCAGACGGGCGCGTTCTGGCGGGCCGCCTGCTGGTGGGGGCCGATGGTCGCCGCAGTGGCACCGCCGCCCGCGCAGGCATCAAGCGCACAGGTTGGGACTATGGCCAGACCGCGCTGGTCTGCGCGATTGAACATGACTTGCCCCATAACGGTGTAGCCCATCAGTTCTTCATGCCCCCCGGCCCGCTGGCGATCCTGCCGCTGACTGGCAACCGATGCAGCATCGTCTGGAGCGAGCGGACCGCACAGGCCAAAGCCATCAACGCACTGGATGACGCCCAATACCTAGAGGTGCTGCGCCCCCGTTTCGGTGATTTTCTGGGAGAGATCCGTCTGGCCGGAAAACGTTGGGCCTATCCCCTGAACCTGACACTGGCCAACAGCTTTATCGGCGAACGGATGGCGCTGGTGGGCGATGCGGCCCACGGGGTGCATCCCATCGCGGGCCAAGGTCTGAACGCAGGTCTTAAGGACGTGGCCGCGCTGGCCGAGGTTCTAACCGATGCGGTGCGCCGCGGCGATGACATCGGCAATCCGGTGGTGCTGGGGTACTATCAGGAATGGCGGCGTTTTGATGCGATCAGCATGGCAATGGCGACAGACGCCTTTAACAAGCTGTTCTCGAACGACAACCCGCTGCTGCGGATGGGCCGTGATCTGGGCATGGGTCTGGTCAACGCGATCCCCGGTCTACGCCGGAACTTCATCCGCGAGGCCGCTGGCCTGACTGGAGAGCTGCCCCGCATGATGCGCGGGGACACCCTTTGATTTAAAGCGATAGGCGGATCAATCGATCCGCCGCGCCTCATCAGACAGCATGATCGGGATACCGTCGCGGATCGGGAAGGCCAGCTTGGCCGACTTTGAGATCAGTTCTTGCTTCTCGGCATCATATTCCAGCGGATTGTGGGTCAGAGGGCAGATCAGTGCCTCAAGCATCCGGCGGTCGAAGGCTGTGGTCTCGGTCATTGTATGATGTCTCCGCTGCCCTCGCCGCTGCGCAGGGCATATTCAATCAAGGTAACAAGGGTCTCGCGCCGCGTGACCAGCGATGGGGCCTCTAGCAGCGCCTGTTTGTCTTCGGGCGCAAAGGGGCACAGCATGGAAAGGGCGTTGATCAGCATCTCGTCCTCGGCCTGCTCAAGGCTGTCCCAATCGGTGGACAGTTCCTGATTGGCAAAGTAGCGCGACAGACTGCGCATCAGTGCCTTGCGGTCCAGCCCGGGGTCGGCCTCTTCCTTGCCCTGATCGCTTTCAAAGCCCTTCCACGATACCTCAAAGCGGCGATACGGGGTAAAGCCTTCACGCTCAGCCACCACGCGGAACCGCGAAATGCCCGACAGAGTGATCAGGTACCGCCCGTCCTCGGTTTCCGAGAACTGGGTCAACCGGCCAGCGCAGCCGATCTTGTGCAGGCCCGCCCCTTCGCTTGTGGCAAAGGGGTTCGGCTGGATCATCCCGATCAGCCGATGCGGCGTTTTCATGCAATCCTCGATCATCGCCAGATAGCGGGGCTCGAAGATATGCAGAGGCAGCCGGGCACGCGGCAAAAGCAGCGCCCCCGGCAAGGGGAAGACAGGGATTGTCTCGGGCAGGTCGCTCTGGATTTTCATAAGGTGGAACTAGCCCCCCTCAGCTATCAGGCAAATATGAGCGAGCTTAATTTGCGGCGACCGTTCAGAACAACCGGATCATTGGGTTTAAGTGCCTCGAAGATGGTGAACAGCTGCGCCTTGGCGGCACCGTCGTTCCATTCGCGGTCACGGCGGAACAGGTCCAGCAACTGGGTCACTGCGCCTTCGGCATCGCCATTGGCAAACAGCGCCTGCGCCAGATCGAAACGGGCCTGATGGTTCGCGGGGTCAGCCTCGACCTGCGCGGTCAGCTCGGCCACGGGACCGGCATTGGCGGCCTGCTTGGCCAGCGCGATTTGCGCAGCGGCGGCCTCAAGCTCCGGAGCGTTCGAGATTTCGGCGGGCGCGCCGTTCAGCACAGCCTCGGCCTGATCCAGATCACCGCCTGCGATGATGGCACGCACCCAGCCGCCATAGGCCTTAGCGTTCTTGTCATCCTCGCCCAGAACCGCCTGAAAAATCGAGGCCGCATCTTCGACCGCGCCTTGCTCCAGCATCTCTTCAGCAGCCTCCAGGGCGTCATCCAGACCGCCCGAAGCATCACCGCCCGACGCCGCTACAACCTTTTCGACAAAGGCCTTGATCTCGGACCCGGGCAGTGCGCCTTGGAAACCGTCAATCGGCTGGCCCTGCCAGAAGGCATAGACGGTGGGGATGGACTGCACGCGCATCTGGCCTGCGATCATCTGGTTTTCGTCCACGTTGATCTTGGCCATCTTGACCGCGCCTTTGGCCGCGACCACAGCCGCCTCCAAAGCGGGGCCAAGCGTTTTGCACGGGCCACACCAAGGGGCCCAGAAATCGACGATCACCGGAACGGTTTTCGAGGCTTCGACCACATCGGCCATAAAGTTGGCTTCGGTGACGTCGAACACCAGATCGGACGGTGCGGGGGCAGCTGCGCCGCCGGTTCCCAGTTCAAGCATGGCAAATCCCCTTAATTGCGTTGTTGAGGCCTATATGTGGACGAAAGGCCCGTTGTCAAAGATCGAACGTTGCAAAAACCGGCGCGTGGTCGCTGGGTTTTTCCCATCCACGGGCATCCCGGCGGATGCGGCTAGAGTGTGCGGCGTTCGAAATATCGGGTGTGGCCCAGATATGGTCCAGACGGCGGCCCTTGTCGGCCCCGTCCCAATCCTTGGCGCGGTAGGACCACCAGCTATACAGCAGCCCTTGCGGAATATCCTGACGGGTCACATCCACCCAAGCGCCGGAATCCTGCACCTGCGCCAGATGCTCGATCTCGACCGGAGTGTGGCTGACGATCTTCAGCAGCTTTTTGTGATCCCAGACGTCATCCTCACGGGGCGCGATGTTCAGGTCACCGACCAGAATGGCCTTTTCCGGCTTTTGCACGTGGAAGTAGTCGCGCAGCTCGGTCAGGTAATCCAGCTTCTGGCCGAATTTCTCGTTGATCTCGCGGTTCGGCTCATCGCCGCCTGCGGGGATGTAAAAGTTGTGGACGGTCACGCCATTGGACAAACGCCCCGCGATATGGCGGGCGTGGCCAAGGGCTGCGAAATCCTCGGATGCCGTCTCTTCAATCGGCAGCTTGGACAGGATCGCGACCCCGTTATAGCCCTTTTGCCCGCGGCCAATCATGTGGGTGTAGCCAAGGGCCTGAAACAGCTCGACCGGGATCTTCTCCACGGGGCTTTTACATTCTTGCAGACACAGGACATCGGGCGCGTCCTCTTCCATCAGGCGCTGCACCAAAGGCGCACGCAAGCGGACCGAGTTGATGTTCCATGTGGCAAGGGTAAAGGACATTTGGCTCTCCTGTCAGTCGCCCATGTTGAACCATGCCAGCGCATCACCCGCAAGGTGACTAATGCCCGCGCCCCCACAGCGATCATTGCCTAGGCCGCCGCGCTCACCTACTAAGTGAGGCACCAGTTAAGGGGCAGCGTATGTCTTCCAAACCCAGAGTGTGTATCGCAACCAGCGGCTATTATCGCCCGGGCGAAACGTTTGTGAACCATCACATCCAAAAGCTGTTTGGCGGCGCAAGCGCTGTGATCTCGGCCAAGGCATCGCGCGGGAACAACCCGTTCGCCAAGCCGCTACTGTCCATCGCCGAAGTCAAAGCGCCCAAGTCCGAGCTTTTGACCACCCTGCCCGCCCTGACGCTGAACCTGCTGCGCTATCGCACCAGCAAGGTCCCCGTAGGCCGCGCCGCCCAAGAGATCGAGGCGTTCCTGAAGCAACACCGGATCGAGGTGATCCTGTGTGAGTTCGGGAACCGCGCCCTGCAAATCGCCCCGATCGCGGGTCGCCTTGGCATTCCGGTCTTCACCTATTTTCGCGGCTATGATGCGTCGAAACTGCTGAACGAAGGGTCCTACCCTGTCGCCTACCGGCACCTGATGCCGCAACTGGCGGGGGTGTTCGCGGTCTCGGCTTTTTTGTTGAAGAACCTTGAGAAACACGGCATTCGCCACGCCAATGCCCATGTGGCCCCCAGCGGTGCGGACACAGACCTGTTCCAGCCCGCCTCCAAGACGCCCCAACTGATTGTCGCCGCAGGGCGTATGGTGGCGAAGAAAATGCCGCTGCAAATGACCGATGTTTTCATTGACGTGGCCCGCAGCAATCCTGACGCGCAGTTCGTCTTTTACGGCGATGGCGCCCACCTTGAAGAATGCCGCAACCGCGTCCGTATCGCAGGGCTTGAGCATCAGATCAGCCTGCCCGGTGCCAAGCCCCACGGGGAAATCGCGGACGCACTATCCCGCGCGACGATCTTCGCGCAGCATTCAGCGACCGAGAAGAACGGCAATACCGAAGGGCTACCAAGTTCAATCCAAGAAGCGATGGCCTGTGGCTGCGCCGTTGTCTCGACCCGTCACGCGGGCATTCCCGAAGCGGTGATCGAAGGGGAAACCGGCCTTTTGGTGGATGAGTTGGACTTCAAAGCCCACGCCGAGGCACTGAAACGCCTGCTGGCCGACCCGAAGATGACAGCCGACATGGGCAATGCCGCCCGACAGTTTGCGCTGGCACATTTGGACAAGGCCAAGCTGACCGCCAAGATCGAGGCCATCATGGCCGCCGCCGTGACCCGCTAAAAGCCCGCCAATAGGGGATTTTCCCAAAAAAAAGACCCGGGACAAGCCCGGGTCAGTCCAACAGGGAGGTTGCGTGTCGTAACCCGGACACGCGCGGGAACTTTGTCATAATGCCTGCATAAGTCGTGCCAAACATTGATCTGGCTCAAACCTTAAACACTCAGACGTTAAGACGGTAACCACCAGATTCGGTCACAAGAAGGCGCGCATTGGACGGATCGGGTTCGATTTTTTGTCGAAGCCGGTAAATGTGCGTCTCCAGGGTATGGGTCGTCACGCCAGCATTATATCCCCATACTTCATGAAGAAGTACGTCTCTGGCAACTACCCCATCGGGAGAGCGGTACAGGAATTTAAGGATATTCGTCTCTTTTTCAGTCAAACGGACCTTTTTTTCATCTTCGGTCAGCAACATCTTCATCGACGGCTTGAAAGTATACGGCCCCAGATTGAACACCGCGTCCTCGCTTTGCTCATGCTGACGCAGCTGCGCGCGGATGCGGGCCAGTAGAACGGGGAACTTGAAGGGCTTGGTCACATAGTCATTTGCGCCCGCGTCCAGACCCAGAATCGTGTCCGCATCACTGTCGTGACCGGTCAGCATCAGGATCGGGGATTTGACGCCCTGCTTGCGCATGCGGCGGCATAGTTCGCGTCCGTCGGTATCGGGCAGACCCACGTCCAGAATGACCAGATCGTAGACCGCCTCTTTGACCTTTTCCATGCCCTCGGCACCGGTACCTGCTTCGAAGACGTCAAAGTCTTCGGTCATCACCAGCTGCTCGCTCAGGGCCTCGCGTAGATCCTCATCGTCATCTACCAGCAGGATTTTCCGCAGTTGCGCCATGTGACATTCTCCAAATTCTCGCTTTCCTGTGAGATGAGGCGTGTTTGCCTTCACGACAAGGTTTGTGGCAGTGATCTCACGTCGACGTGTCGCGATGCAGGGTTTTGTTTCAATTTCCCCGTCAAAGCATTACATGGAAGGCCGCGACTACACGGGAATTGTAACATGGCGTTTGCCCCCGACATCACCGAAGATCTGGCCCGCGCCCGAGGCGATTTGCGCATGGGCGTGCCGATTGTGCTGACCTCGGACGCAGGGGCGCTGCTGGTTATGGCTGCCGAAAGCCTGTCGGATCAACGTCTTGCCGATCTGCGCGGCTTGGGGCCAAAGCCGGTGATCGTCATCACCTCGCGTCGGGCCGAGACGCTAAAGGCCGTCCCCTATGATGGCGATCTGGCGCGGATCACCGTACCTGCCGATGCGGATCTGTGGTGGATCAAGGGCATGGCCGACCCCAAGCACGACATGGACGTGCCGATGAAAGGCCCCTTCATGATCGCGCGCGACGGGGGCGCTGCCCTGCACCGCCTTGCGATCCAACTGGTGAAAACCGCCCATCTGCTGCCCGCCGCCGTGGTGGTGCCTTTGGACAATCCCGCCGGTTTTTCACAGGAGAACCGCCTGACGTTGATTCAGGCCGATCTGGCTGGCCCCACCATCGCCGCCGAGGCTGCCCTGCATCCCGTCGCCGCTGCCCGCCTGCCCATGACCGCAGCCGAAGCAGGCCGTCTGCACATCTATCGCCCCGAGGACGGCAGCGAAGAGCATTACGCGATCGAGATCGGCAATCCGCCCCGCAATGCGCCCGTTCTGGCCCGACTGCACTCGGCCTGTTTCACGGGCGACGTTCTGGGCAGCCTGAAATGCGATTGCGGCCCGCAGCTGAATGGCGCTCTGGCCCAGATGGGCGAGGAAGGCGCGGGTGTGCTGCTGTACCTGAACCAAGAAGGGCGCGGCATCGGTCTGGCAAACAAGATGCGTGCCTATGCCCTGCAAGACCAAGGCTATGACACGGTCGAGGCAAACCACCGTCTAGGATTTGAAGACGACGAACGGGATTTCCGTATCGGCGCGGCCATCCTGCGCCGTCTGGGGTTCGACAGCGTGCGCCTGATGACGAACAACCCCCGCAAGATCGCGATGATGGAGAAGATGGGCATCAAAGTGGCCGAGCGCGTGCCGCTGATCTTGGGCGAAACACCCCAGAACCGCGCCTATCTGGCGACCAAAGCCAAAAAGTCGGGCCACCTGCTATGACCGCCTTGATGAACCGCGATGATCTGGTCGTGACGCCGCAAGGGGTGCGCTTTATGGGCCGCCGTTTTCCCTGCACCTTAGGACGTGGCGGCATCGTGACGGACAAGCGCGAAGGCGACGGCGGCACCCCTGTGGGCACGCATAAGATCGTCGGAATGCTCTATCGTCCGGACCGACTGGCCAAGCCTGCCGATTGGGCGGTGCCGATTGGCCCGCGTGATCTGTGGTCCGACGATGTGAAGGATCAGGACTATAACCAGATGGTCCGCGCGCCTTATGGGCATAGCCATGAGGCCCTGCGCCGCGCCGATCCTATGTATGATCTGGTGCTGATCACCGACTGGAACTGGCCCTACGCACAAAAGGGCAAGGGCAGCGCCATTTTCATCCACCAATGGCGCCGTCCGGGCTATCCGACCGCAGGCTGCGTGGGCTTTTCCCGCCGCGACCTGCACTGGATCGCGCCCCGCATCAGTTACGGAACACGGCTGATTGTGCGGGATTAACCGTAATTACGCTCACCAAAGATGGCGCTACCCACGCGCACATGGGTCGCGCCAAAGCTGATCGCCTTTTCGAAATCGCCGCTCATACCCATGGACAGGCCCTTCAGTCCGTTCCGCTCGGCGATCTTGCGCAGCAGGGCAAAGTGCAGGCTGGCCTCTTCGTCGACGGGCGGAATGCACATCAAGCCGCGCACGGGCAGGTCCATCGCCAGACATTCCTTGATGAAACCATCGGCCTCGGCGGGCATAACGCCTGCCTTCTGCTCTTCCTCACCGGTGTTCACCTGAATGAAAAGCTGCGGGCAATGACCAAGCTCCTGCGCCAGACGCGCAATCGTACTGGCGATCTTGGGGCGGTCCACCGTGTGAATCCACTGGGCCAGTTCCATCGCCTGACGGGCCTTGTTGCTTTGCAGCGGGCCGATGATGTGCAGTTCGATCCCGTCATAGCTCTCGCGGAACATGGGCCATTTGCCTGCGGCCTCTTGAACCTTGTTCTCACCAAAGACCCGATGACCCTCTTTCAGCACCTCTTCGACAACCTCATTCGGCTGCACTTTGGACACCGCAATCAGCTGCACATCGGCGCGGTCGCGGCCATGGTCAGCACAGGCTTTATCGATGCGGGCGTTAATCTCGGAAAGGGACATGCGTCAGGGCCTCATACGTCTTGATAAAGGGCTGCATCTCGGTCTCAAAGCGCCGCCAGCCCCCTTTCGAGGACTTGTAGACCGGCGCGCGCACTTGTCCAAGGCTCAGTGTCCGCACGGCACCCTCGGCGTCTTCGGGATGCAGGCAGGCGTCATTCCAGTCCAGCCCCGCACCGGTGATCAGACGAGGAATCTGAGTGTCAGGATCGTCCACCAAGTCTTCATAGCGGACCTCAATCATCCGATCGCCAAGGGTATCACGGAAGGCGTCAATGCAGCGTTCAAAGACCACGATCTGACGGGCGATGGCCTCAAGATCGGTAGAGTAGCGGTGCGTTCCGTCGGCAAAGTGGTTCCGGTAGATCGAAAGCGCCACATCGCGCGGATCACGGCGCACCACCACAAAGCGAGCGTCAGGCATGGCGGCGGCAAGAGCGGGCATCACCAGATAGGTCATGATCGACTTATCCGTGACGAACTTCGCGCCCTGTTGGCTAGAGGTTTCGGCCAGCGACACACGCATCCGCTGCGCAACTGCGGACAGCATCTCAGGCTTGGCCTGCGACAAGGGCGCCATCGCTTTGGGGTTATTCCCCAAAGTCGCACGGGCCAGACGGAAACCGGCGGCGATCTCTTCGGCCATGCCCACTTGGGGATGACGGCCAAAAATTCGCTCGACCAGAGTGGTGCCAGAGCGCGGCATCCCCGTGATAAAGATCGGCGAAGGCGACTGCGGCGCGGCAAGCGCGGGCAATTTCGCCCCCTGCTGCGCGGTGATCAGCTGCGCGGCCTCTTCCTCGACACCATCCATGTTGGGCGCGGCTTGCTTGCATTGCAGGGCGTTGGCCACATCAAGATAGGTGAACACCTGATCATGCTGCCCCAGATCGCCCATCGTCTTGGCCAGCGCATAGCCCAGATCAATGCGGCTTTGATCGCTAAGCGGCTGCTCCCAAAGCGCCTGCATCTGTGGGATCACGGGATCATCCGCCTGCATCCGGCGCGGGAAGGTGAGCAGGCGGTAAAGCTGCCCATCCTCGGGCTGCTTTTTTAGCAGCTTTCCGATGATCTCCAGCGCCTCATCAAAACGGCCAAGCTGTTGCAGGACTTTGGCTTGCTCAACCTTTGGCGCGGGATCATTGGGGCGCAAGGACACCAGCTTGCCCAAGGTTTTCAGGGCTTGCGCCTGATCAGACGCGGCAACCTCGGCCTCGGCCTTGGCGCGCAGAATTTCGGGAACGTTGGATTTCAGGCGGGCGGCTTTGGTCAGGGCGGCAACGGCTGTGCGCGGGCGGTAAAGCTCTAGCGCGACGCGGCCCATCTGGTAATGCGCCTCGGCCAGCCGGGGGGCGGCCTGAACAATTGCCTCATAGGCTTTGAACGCAGCGCCGAACTGGCCCGCATTCTGTTGTTTCAAAGCCGTCGCATAGGCCGCTTTGATCGCGGCTGCGTTGGGTTGGGCCATCGAGCTAAGCCTTTTCGCCTTAAAAGTGCCTGCCCTTCACATAACCGCATGGTTCCAAAACGAAAAGAGCAGGCGCAAGGCCTGCTCTTCCGTATCTAAGATCAGCTGATCTTAGAATGCCATTTTCAGGCCCAGCGAGTAGCTGCTTGCTGCGTCGTCGAGAACGCCAACAACATCGTCGCCGCTTTCGCCGTAACCAGCCAGAACCTTCAGGCCGCCGCCCAGGTCGTATTCTGCTGCCAGACCGAAGCCTTTCAGGGTCGATACGCCATCAACGTGCTGCTCACCGTAGTTTGCACCAACGGTCAGAGCGTCAACCGAGTAGGTTGCTGCGATGTTGTAGTACTTGGTCACGACGTCAGCCGAACCAGCAGCGTTGGCGATGCCTTCTGCGTAGTTAGCAACCAGCGAAACGCCTGCAACGGTGGTGCCTGCCGACAGGCCCCAGCCTTCTGCATCTTCACCGCCCTGGTAACCCAGACCCAGATCCAGGTCTGCGCCGCCCAGTGCAACGGTGTAGGTTGCGCCCAGGCCGAAGGTTGCGCGGTCGTCACCTGCGTTGGGGGTTTCAGCCGAAACCGACAGACCGAAGCCTGCAACGCTGTAGTCGAAGCGTGCAACCTGGTTGTCCTGCAGGCCGTCCATGAACGCCATGCCTTTTACCGAGAAGCCGGTCGACGAGTCGTCGATGTCGCCCATCAGGTCGGTTTCTGCAACAGCTTTGTCCAGAGCGCCGTCGGTGTCGCCCATGGTCAGGGTGCCGAAGTCGCCCGAGATGAAGATGGTTTCGCCGCCCTGGCTGTTTTCAACGAAAGCGTTCGAAGTTGCGCCGTCGGTTTCGTCCAGATCAACCGAAGCACCGAAGGTGATGCCGTTGTCCGACTCGCCCGACATGCTGAAGTTTACGTCTACGCGGGTCACGAACTGGTCGTTCGATGCGTCAACACCGCCTTCGCCGCCCATGATGCCCATTTCGGCCCAGCCGGTCAGTGCGACTTCAGCGGAAGCGATACCTGCGGTTGCGATCAGCGCGGTGGTCGCGAAAAGAATCTTTTTCATTTTTTCCCTCATTGTGTCGTAAGGCACGTACCAATCCGGATATCCGGCCTTGATGAGCATTGAATGCACCCAAGCCCCCCCTGCAAGCAAGCCGACATCGCGGCTAACGCCCAACAAACAGGTAAGTGATGCGCATTTGCCACAAACCCATGACAGCCCCATTAACCACATATTAACGGTCATTTGGCCCCTCGCGGGGTGAAGGTGCCTTGTCGAATGGGGCTTTGACCGCTAAGCAACTAAGGAACTTTGCTTTTTGCAGGAGAGGCCGCATGTTCCGCGCGATGCCCCGTTTTGCCATCCCCTTTATGATAGCGACTGTCGCTCTGACAGGGTGCGGTAAATTCTCGTCCCAGCACGACCCCCGCAATGCCAAGGATGAATTTCTGGCGTCAAAAGGTCTGCCGACGTCGAAAGATTCGAAGATCCTTGATTTGCTGAAAGAGCCCGACCGCGAAGAGGTGGGCGAAGTGAATCGCTATTTGTGGAATGCTTCGCTTGAGGTTCTGAACTTCCTTCCGATCGAAACCATCGATCCCTTCACCGGTGTGATCGTCACCGGCCTTGGTACGCCGCCCGGTGGCGGGCGTGCTTATAAGGCGACAATCTTTGTGTCGGACAGCGCCCTTGATGCCCGTTCGCTGAACGTGGCCCTGAAAACCAGCAATGGTCAGGCCGTCAGCGTCGAGACCCAGCGCGCCGTTGAAGATGCGATCCTGACCCGAGCCCGCCAATTGCGCGTGGCCGATCTGGGCCGCTAACGCAGCAAACCGATTCCGAGAATCGAATAAAGGGGCCTTCGGGGCCCCTTTTGTTTTGCTGCGCAGGACAGTTTCACGGGAATCAGTCCACCGGACGGCGCGATTCTGTTCCGTGCAACTGTTGGACCCATGACAGCTGGCGCGGCATACAGATCGACGCCAGATCATATTCGGCCACGATCTTCTTGCGGGCGGCCTGTCCCAAGGCGCGGCGCTGCTCTTCGTCTTCGGCAAGCTCGGCGATCCGATCGACCATGGCGTCCCCATCAAAAAAGTTCACCAAGCGGCCGGTTTCGCCGTCCTTGATCACCTCGGCCACGGGGGCGACATCGCTGGCGACAATCGCAGCCTCCGAGGCCATCGCCTCCATCAGCGACCAACTGAGAACGAAGGGGTAGGTCAGATAGACGTGGACCCGCGTCACCTGCAGCATCTTCAGGAACACATCATAAGGAATACGGCCAAGGAAGTGGACACGCGCCCAATCCGCATCGGGAATCGAATCGCGAACCTCGTCTATATACATCTGTTTCCACGTCTTCCCCTTGGGGGCCGCGGCGCCGTAGCTGACCCCGTCACCGCCAACGATCAGAATCTGTGCATTGGGCCGTTCCCGCAGCAGACGGGGCAAGGCGCGCATAAAGACGTGATAGCCACGGTAAGGTTCAAGATTACGGTTCACGAAGGTGATCACCTCATCCTGACGGGTCAGATCAAGGCCTTCATATGTTAATCTGACCTCGGGATCGGGGCGAACCGCCTTTGTGTCGATCCCGTCGTGGGAAACCGTGATCAGGGGGCGCATGTCCTCTGGATAGGACGAGGCCTGAAACTGCGTGGGACTGATTCCCAAGTCCATGATCTCATGATGTAGGCGGTTGCTCAGGTTCTTTAGGCGGATCCGCATGTATTCCTGATCAGGCGCACGCGCGGGGAATTCGGGATCAAAGCCAAGACCGCCGCCCTCAGGGTGGTAATACAGCTCGCAGAACAGACCCAGCGGGGCGTTCGGCCATACATCTTTAACAAACAGGCTTTCGCCCCAGCCCGGATGGGCGATGATGACCTTGGGGTCAAAACCCTGATCCCGCAGCTTCAGCGCCGCAATATAACAGGCATGAGCGCGGTGCAGCTTGGTGTCCGTATCCACCAGCCAAGGGTGGACCGACTGACGGCCCGAAACCTTGAGGTGATAAGGAATCATCTGCACACCGTTCCAGACCGTGTGCTTGTCCACCCGAGGAGTCAGGGCAACCACCCGATGACCCTGCGCCGCCAGATTGGGCGCCAGATGTTTGAACTGTCCGGGGAAATTGTTGTGAATAAAAAGAATGTCCATCGTCTAAACTAATAAATCCGGTCGTTTGCAGGCACGTTAGAGGGGCAATGCCGCCCCGCAAAGCCCTGTTGCAGATAATATGGCAACATTCGTGCCTAACCTCTTAAGCATAGCCCTGTTTGGGGACGAATAGCCCGCGCACAGGCAAAGAGGACCGGAAAGACTGCCGATTCCCCCTCAAAGCACGCCAAATTCATGCAAAATGCCGCCTTGCTGCTGGACCAGCGGCGCGTGCGGCCCTATCACCCCGCCTTGAGATCAAAGCATTCACGGGGACCGCAGATGTCGCGTTATCAAGCCAGCGAAATCGAAGCCAAGTGGCAAAAGGCCTGGGACGAGGCCGGAGTATTCACCGCGACCCGCAGCGCGGACAAGCCCAAGTACTATGTGCTTGAGATGTTCCCGTATCCGTCGGGCCGCATCCATATGGGCCACGTGCGCAACTACACCATGGGCGACGTCATCGCCCGTTATAAGCTGTCCACCGGCCACAACGTGCTGCACCCAATGGGCTGGGACGCCTTCGGCATGCCCGCCGAGAACGCGGCGATGGCCACCGGCGGCCACCCCAAGACTTGGACCTACAACAACATCGCGGAGATGCGCGGTCAGATGAAGCCTCTGGGCCTCTCGATCGACTGGAGCCGCGAGTTCGCGACCTGTGACCCTGAGTATTACGGTCAGCAGCAGGCTTTGTTCCTGGATATGCTGGACGCAGGTCTGGTCTACCGTAAGAACGCCGTCGTGAACTGGGATCCGGTTGATATGACCGTTCTGGCGAACGAGCAGGTGGAAAACGGGCGCGGCTGGCGCTCGGGTGCGCTGGTGGAACGGCGCGAACTGACCCAGTGGTTCTTCAAGATCAGCGAATATAGCGAAGAGCTGCTGTCGGCGCTGGACACACTGGATAACTGGCCTGCCAAAGTGAAAACCATGCAGGCGAACTGGATCGGCAAATCGCGCGGTCTGCAGTTTGCCTTCTCGACCGTGGATGCGCCGGAAGAGTTTGACCGGATCGAGGTTTATACCACCCGTCCTGACACTCTGATGGGGGCCAGCTTCCTTGGGATTTCGCCCGATCACCCTCTGGCGAAGGCTTTGGAGAAGGACAATCCCGAGATTGCCGCCTTCTGCGAAGACTGCCGCCGCATGGGCACCAGCGAAGAAGAGCTGGAAAAGGCCGAGAAGAAGGGCTTCAACACCGGTCTGCGCGTGCGTCACCCGTTTGACACCGCGTGGGAACTGCCGATCTACATCGCGAACTTTATCCTGATGGACTACGGCACCGGTGCCATTTTCGGCTGCCCCGCCCACGACCAGCGCGATTTCGAATTTGCGACCAAATATGGCCTGACCATCAACCCCGTCTTCGTCCCCGCGACTGTGGATGCGGATGGTGCCGATGAGTATTTCCACTCAGAAGAAGCAGCTTACGTGCCGCAAAAATCCGAGGCCGTGCGCTTTGTCCGCGGTTATGCGGGTGACGAGGTTCAGACCGGCGAGGCGGCCATCGATGCGGCGATTGCCTTCTGCGAAGGTCAGGGCGTGGGTCAAGGCGTGACCAAGTTCCGCCTGCGCGACTGGGGTCTGTCCCGTCAACGCTATTGGGGCTGCCCGATTCCCGTGGTGCATTGCGACAGCTGCGGCGTTGTTCCCGAGAAGAAAGAGAACCTGCCGGTTCTGCTGCCCGATGATGTGTCCTTCGACGTTCCCGGCAACCCGCTGGACCGTCACGCCACCTGGCGCGATTGTTCGTGCCCGACCTGTGGCGCGGCAGCCAAGCGCGAGACCGATACCATGGACACCTTTGTGGACAGCTCATGGTACTTTGCCCGCTTTACCGCGCCGCGCGCCGACACGCCCACCGATGCGGCGGATGCGGAATACTGGATGAACGTGGACCAGTATATCGGCGGTATCGAGCATGCGATTCTGCACCTTCTGTATTCGCGCTTCTTTGCGCGGGCGATGCAGATCACCGGCCACCTGCCTGAAAAGTCGAAAGAGCCGTTTAACGCGCTGTTCACCCAAGGCATGGTGACCCACGCGATCTATAAGGCCGAAGATCCGTCGAACGGGCGTCCGGTCTATTTCTACCCCGAGCAGGTTGATCTGCGCGACGGCAAGGCGTTCTGCAAGGAAACCGGCCGCGAGCTGGAGATTGTGCCCTCGGCCAAGATGTCGAAGTCCAAGAACAACGTGGTGGACCCGCTGGCGATCATCGCCAGCTACGGGGCAGATACCGCCCGTTGGTTTATGCTGTCTGACAGCCCGCCCGAACGGGACGTGGAATGGACAGCATCGGGCGCCGAAGCGACATTCAAGCATCTGAGCCGCGTCTGGCGTCTGGCTGCTGAGGCTGCCGAGGATACCTCGGGTGCAAATGATCAGGATGAGGCCCTGCTGCGCGAGATGCACAAAGCGATCCATGATGTGACCGCTGGCATCGACAGCTTTGGCTTTAACGCCTCTATCGCGAAGCTCTACGGTTTCACCAACACACTGGCCAAATCGAAGGCCGGTGGTGAGGCCAAACGCCAAGCGGCCCGCACGCTGGCGCAGCTGATGTCGCCCATGACCCCGCACCTTTCCGAGGAAATCTGGGCATTGCTGGGTGGCGAAGGTCTGATCGCCCATGCCGCTTGGCCCGTGGCCGAGGCCGCGATGCTGGTCGAGGATACGGTCACTCTGCCGATCCAGATCAACGGCAAGCGCCGGGGAGAGCTGTCGGTTCCCAAGGATTTGGCGAAGGAAGAGGTTGAAAAACTGGTCCTCGCCCACGAAGCTGTGGTCAAAGCGCTGGACGGCGCTGCACCGAAAAAGCTGATCGTGGTTCCGGGACGGATCGTCAATGTGGTCGTTTAAACCTTCTCGCCGCGCCTTTGTGTTGGGCGCGGCAGTTCTGCCGCTGGTGGCGGCTTGCGGTTTCCAACCGGTGCTGGCGCCCGAAAGCGCCAGTGGCCAGCTGCTATCGCGCCTCTCCGTGCGCGAACCCGGTAGCGCCAGCGAATATGTCTTCGCCGAGCGGATGGAAGAGCGGATCGGCCGCAACGCCGGTGATCTGCAACTGAACTACAGCATCAGCATTGGCCAATCTGCCTCGGGGATCACCCGCAGTCAGGTGACCAACCGCTATATGGTCACCGGTCGCGTGACCTTCTCGGTCGCGCCGGTCGGCGGGGGCGAGGCGCTGTATTCCGGTGTTGTGACAGCTTTCACCGGTTATTCCGCCACAGGCTCGACCGTGGCGACCCAAGCGGCAAGCCGCGACGCTGAAGAGCGAATCGCAATCCAGTTGGCCGATCAGACGATCAGCCGCCTGATGGCCGAGGCCAACCTGAAATGAAGCTGAACCCGCGCGATGCCCGCAGCTATATCGCGCGCCCCGACCCAACGCGGCCGGGCATTCTGCTGTACGGGGCAGACCCCATGCGGGTGGCCGACCGGCGGCAAAAGATCATCAACGCCCTGATCGGCCCAGAGGGCGAAGGCGAAATGCGCCTGACACGCATCAACGGGGCAGACCTGCGCAAGGATGGCGCGCTGCTGACGGATGCCATCAAGGAACAGGGATTTTTCCCTGGCGCCCGCTGCGCCTTTGTCGAAGACGCCACTGACGGCTGCGCCAAGGCAATTCAGAACGCGCTCGAAAGCTGGTCGCAAGGGGATGCCAACATCGTCATCACCGCCGGTCAGTTGGCCGCGAAATCTGCCCTGCGCAAACTGTTTGAGGCCCATCAAAGCGCCTACGCCCTTGGCATCTACAACGATCCCCCCGGTCGGGACGAGATCGAGGCCACCGTGCAAGAAGCCGGCCTTGGCCCGCTGGACCGCGACGCGATGGATGCCCTGATCGCACTGGCCCAGACGATTGAGCCGGGCGACCTGCGCCAAACCATCGAAAAGCTGGCCCTTTATAAATATCAGGACAGCAGTGCCGTCACAGTTGCTGATATCACTGCCTGCGCCCCCGCCTCGGTCGAGGCAGAGGTTGATGACCTGCTGGACATCGTCGCCAATGGCACGCCCCATCTGCTTGGCCCCGTCCTGCGGCGCCTTGAGGCGCAGGGTAGCAACCCGACCGCGCTGATGATCATGGCACTGCGTCATTTCCGGACCCTTCATGTGGTGGCTTCGGCCCCCGATGGCGCGGCGGCTGGCGTTGCCGCCCTGAAGCCACCGGTCTTCGGCCCCCGCCGCAGCAAACTGGAACGCCAGGGCAACCGCTGGAGCGTTGAGCGTCTGCAAAGGGCCATCACCCTCTTGGTGGACACCGACTTGACCCTGCGTTCTGCCGGTCAAACGGCACCGCAGATGGCACTGGTGGAACGGGCACTACTTCGCCTGACGATGATGAACCGCTAACCGGCGTATCGAGCAGCGGCCTGCCCTGCCAAACGCCCTGTCGCCAGACAAGCGGTCAGCAGATAGCCCCCCGTCGGGGCTTCCCAATCCAGCATCTCGCCACAGGCAAAGACACCCGGCCGATCCTGGAGCATCAGATCAGGGGTCAATGCGTCAAACCGCAAACCCCCAGCGGTCGAGATCGCCTCATCCATCGGACGCGGCCCTTTCAGCGGCACCGGCAAGCCTTTCAGCAGTGGTGCCAGATCCTGCGGCACAGGCCGCCCGAATTCCTGCACCAAAGCAATCTTAACCGGCGTCAGCCCCAAGCCCTTGCGCAGGCGGTTCGCCAGACTCTCTTTCATGCGGGTGCGCGACAGGCGCTGACGCACCTCATCCACCGACAAATCCGGCAGCAGGTCCAAAGCCAATGGCGCCCCTTCACGTAGGGCCCGACTGACGGCATAAATCCCGCCACCTTCCAAACCACGGTCCGAGATCACAAACTCGCCCCGCCCCACCTCATGGCCCGCCAGCAAAGCAACACCCTTCACCGGAGCGCCGAAATGCTTGGCCATATGCGGCGACCAATCCACCTCGAATCCCATGTTGGCAGGGGCAAAATCGGCAACCTGATCCGCGAACTGCGCCGCCCACGCCCCGTCAGAGCCAAGCCGCGCCCAACTTGCCCCGCCCATCGCCAAGACAGTGACCTTCGCTCGAACCAAGGTAGACCCATCGGGCGTCTCAAAACGGGCGCAATCTTCTTGCCATCCCGTCCACCGCCAACGGGTCCGCAACTCTGCACCCGCTGCACCAAGCCGTGCCAACCACGCACGCAGCAAAGGGCTTGCCTTCATCACAACGGGAAAGACCCGACCGGTGCTGCCCGTGAACATGTCCTGCCCCAGCCCTTCGGCCCAAGCGATCACTTCGTCAGGACCAAACCCCGCCAACGCGCGCTCTAAAAACGGAAAACCATCCCCGTAGGCCCCACGAAACGCCGCAGCCTCTTCCCGCTTTGTCAGGTTCAAACCCGACTTCCCCGCCATCAGAAACTTCCGCGCCGCGCTGGGTTTTGCCTCGGCAATCAACACGGACAGGCCCGCCGAGGACATCATCTCGGCTGCCATTAAACCGGCAGGACCCGCGCCGATCACCAGCGCATCCACTTCCTCGATTGCCGCCATCATCCCGTGTCCCCGCCTGAAACGCGCCCTGCTCTAACGCAAAGACCGCCCACGGCACAAGCCGCAGCCAAGACCCTACCGGCAAACCGCAAAAGCGCCCGCCCTTTCATCTTGGCGATAAATACCTCCGCCGGAGGCCCCCATCGGCAACGGGCACGGGGCCGATCAGTCCGCGACCTGCAACCACACCTCAACGCGGCGGTTCACGTCGCGGCCCCATTCGGCGTCATCGCACGCCATCGGCATCGCTTCCCCAAAGCCAATCGCCCCGAGAGAGACCTGAGACAGATCGCTACTCTCTTCAGCCGCCGCCTCACGGATAGCCTCCAGAACCACATTCGCCCGCTCGGCAGACAAGCGGCGGTTGGTGGGCGCATCGCCCATCCCGTCGCTGAAGCCTGTGATCAGAATATCCTGCGCATCATAAAGGCCGGTCCCGATTGCCTGCGCCAAGAGATCAAGGTTGGACAAGGACTGCGGGTCCAGCGTGGTCGAACCCGCCTGAAACCGGAACGAGGTCGTCAAGCGGCGGCGCGGCCCCAGCACCTCGATCATCTCTTTCAGGGCGGCCAGATCAATCTCTTCGCCCGCATTGGTGATCGCATTCACCAGACGGTCGCCCTGCCCTTCCAACCCGATCTGCTCAGGGGCCTGATCTACATAGCCGGACCGGCGCACCACCTGTTGCGCAGCGGGGCTGGCCAGATAGGCAACAAAAGCGCGGCCCACTTTGGGCAATCGCCGCGCAGGACGATAAAGGAACATCGGCGCAACCAGCGGGTAATCCTCGGCCTTGATCGCCTTGCGCGAGGCCCGCAGAACAAAACCACATTCCCCCTGAAGGGCCATCGGCTCGGCATTACCCAAATCGGAAAAGCTGGCGATTCCCAGCGCAAAGGGGTCCGCCGCGACCGCTGTCGCCAGATCACGGGGTGAGGCATGGTAGATCGTGCCCGCGGCAAAGCTTTCCTTACCGGTCAAAAGCTGGTCATGCACCGCTTGCCCCAGACCCGATGCCAAATCCGGCAAATGGACCGAAATCGGCGCCTCGGGACCGCCCAGTTCCGACCAGTCGGTGATCTTGCCCTGCAAGATCAAACTCAGATCATCCAGCCCGATCCGCAACACCGGATGGCCGGGCGCAACGACCGGCACCAAGGCGTCCAGTGCAATCACCTGCGCCTGACGGCGGGCCCGCAGATCGCCAAGCCCGACCTCTAGCGCCCTGCTGGCCTCGGCATCGCGGATTTCGCGGGTGGCCAGCACCATATCGGCCTCATTCGCCAACAGATCGGCAAAGCCTTCGTCGGTCGAGGTCATATGCACATAGAATCGCGCCACCTCACGGCCAGAGGTCTTTTCGGTCAGGATGATCTGGTAATCGCCGTTTTCTTCCGGCGCGCGCTGGGGCACATAGCCCGCGCGATGGGCAAAGCTTTCGATCAGCGCGCCCCACATGACCTCGCCAATCGCGCCAGCGCCGGAAATCGTTAGATCAGCCACATAATTGGTCATGTCGGGACAGGCTGGTCCCTTGCAGTTCACACCGCTGCTGTCGACGGTCAACTCGCCGTACTGAGTATCAATCCGGTAGAATTCCCCATCAAACCCGAGGAACGTTCCTTCAAGTGTGATGGACCCATCAAGGGACTCAAGTGAGATATCCTGCGCCTTAGCCGCAGAACTCTGCCCGAAAACGAAAAGTGCGGCGAAAGCCGCCGCACCGATATGTCTTAACATGTGAAACCGATAACGCCGTTATTTTGCGGCGATCTTCAGGTCTTCCAGCAAGTTTTGCAACACCAGATAATCGCCAACCGCGTCACAAGCGGGCACTGCGATAGTCAGGTCTTTCACAGACATCGAGATTTCGCCCCGCGTCTGAAGCACCTGCGCATGAATATCATTGTTGCAGTTGGCTGCGGTCACTTCGGCTTCAACCGACAGCAGCACATCACCAAAGTTCTGCGAGGTCCCGCTGGGGAATGTGTAAATCTCGGCGATGCGGGCGTTGGGTAGCGCGGGGTTCCCCAGACGTACCATCATACCACCCTGACCGGTAACTGCGGTCGAGGTGTCACGAGCAGCGGCGAACCACACATGGCCCGGCCCTTCATAGCTGTCCGAGAACTCGCGGGCGTGCAGTTCAATACCCGCATCCCCCTGCCACTGGACTGCGGCACGGTCATAGAAATAGACGCTTGAGACCTGCGTGCTGGCCACAGCCGCCGCACCGTCTTCAAAGTCTGCAAAGAACATGGCGTGCTCGGTCAGCGCCGGAACGGTCACCGACAGCAGGCCATCGGTGTCCACGGCCTCGGTGAACATCATGCCGTTGTGGTGGATGGTGACAGTGCTGTCCGCATGGCACGGCGCATCAAGGCTAAGGGTGACCATCGCCGCGACTGCAGGTTCGGCCATCAACTTGGGGGCGCAAGACGCATCGGGCTGCGCGGGCGCTGCCGCCAGTTCAACTGCCGTCACATCCTCTTCGGCAACCACATCAACCACGTTGCTGATCCGCGCCAAGGGCAGCATTGCCGTCATGGAAACCGCAGGGTCCGACGGCGGCGCGGGCGTGCGCATCGGAATATTCCCGCCAAGAGTTGCCTGAACAATGACGGGACCATACTGCATCACAGCACCCACACCGATTGCAGTTGCCGCTAGCGTGGCGGCCAGAAAGTATCGCGAAGTCGTACCCTTCATGACAGTCGTCCGTTCATGCTCATGTTTGTTTGACTGTAGCATACACCCGAAATAGGGCAGAGATATGGCTTGAAATCGGGCTTTTGGCCGCGAAAACAGGTCACTCTGCCTTAATGATATACGAAAAAAGCCCGGCAGACCAAGGTCTACCGGGCTTTCGAATCGATATTACAAAACTCAGAGCGCGCCGTGGCAGTGCTTGAACTTTTTGCCCGATCCGCAGGGACAGGCGTCATTCCGGCCCGGATTCCCCCAGCTTTCGGGGTTGTTCTCGTCGAAATCGGGATTCAGGGGCGTGGGTGCCTCTTCGGCCTCGGGCGCTGCGGCGGCCTGATCCATCTGGGCACGTTGTGCCTCTAGCTGACGGATCAGCAATTGCTGCTGTTCTTCGTTCAAAGGCTGAATCCGCGACAAAGTCTTGGAAACCTCGGTCCGGAGCGAATCAAGCAGACCTTCAAACAGCTGGAACGCCTCGGTCTTGTATTCGTTCAGCGGATCGCGCTGCGCATAGCCACGGAAACCCACAACGCTGCGCAGATGCTCTAGCGTCAGCAGGTGTTCGCGCCACTTGGTATCGATGGTTTGCAGCAGGATCTGCTTTTCGATCTGGCGCATGGCTTCGGGACCAAAGCTGGCGAGTTTCTGGGCCATGAGATCGTCGGCGGCGTTCTGAATACGCTCTTCCACGTCGTCATTGTCCACGCCTTCTTCGTCGGCCCATTCCACGACCGGCAGGTCAAGGCTGAGGGTCTCGGCGATCGCAGCCTTGAGGCCGGTGGTGTTCCACTGGTCCGCGTAGGTCTTGGGCGGCATATACTCTTCGACCAGATCTTCGATGACCTGATAGCGCATGTCCTGAACGATCTCGGACAGGTCCTGCGCCTCCATGATCTCGCGACGCTGCGAGAAGATCACCTTCCGCTGGTCGTTCATCACGTCGTCGAATTTGAGCAGCTGTTTACGGATGTCAAAGTTGCGCCCTTCGACTTTCGCCTGCGCCCGCTCCAGCGACTTGTTCACCCAAGGGTGTACGATCGCTTCGCCTTCCTTCATGCCAAGGCTGGACAGAACCTTATCCAGACGCTCAGAGCCGAAGATGCGCATCAGGTCGTCTTCCAGCGACAGGAAGAAGGACGAGCGGCCCGGGTCGCCCTGACGGCCAGAACGACCGCGCAGCTGGTTGTCGATGCGGCGGCTTTCGTGGCGCTCGGTCGCCAGAACGAACAGACCGCCTGCGGCCTTCACAGCCTCTTCGTCAGACTTGTGATCGTTTTCGATCTGCTCGCGAATCTCGTCGGGGTTGCCGTCGGGATTGGCCGCGATGGCTTCCATGATCTTGAACTCGACGTTGCCGCCCAGTTTGATGTCGGTACCACGACCGGCCATGTTGGTCGCGATGGTGACCGCACCCAACTTACCGGCGTCTGCCACGATCTGGGCTTCCTGCTCGTGCTGGCGAGCGTTCAGAACGTTGTGGGGCAGTCCGACCTGCTGCAGCATCTGCGACAGCATTTCCGATTTTTCGATCGAGGTGGTGCCGACCAGAACCGGCTGACCCTTCAGGTGCGCCTTCTTGATCTCTTCGACGATGGCCTCGTATTTTTCGCGGGCGGTGCGGTAAACCGCGTCGTCCTCGTCCAGACGGGCGATGGGGCGGTTGGTCGGAACTTCGACCACACCCAGCTTGTAGATTTCCATGAATTCGTCCGCTTCGGTCAAAGCGGTACCGGTCATGCCCGACAGCTTGTCATAAAGACGGAAGTAGTTCTGGAAGGTCACACTGGCCAGCGTCACGTTTTCGGGCTGGATGTTCACGCCCTCTTTCGCTTCGATCGCTTGGTGCAGACCGTCCGACAGGCGGCGACCTGCCATCATACGGCCGGTGAATTCATCGATCAGAACCACTTCGCCGTTGCGAACGATGTAGTCCTTGTCCTTGGTGAACAGCTTGTGGGCCCGCAGACCCTGGTTCACGTGATGGACCAGCGTGGCGCTTTCCGGATCATAAAGCGAATGACCCTCTTGCAGCAGACCCAGTTCCAGCAGGCGGTTTTCAAGGAACTCGTTGCCCGACTCGGTGTAGGTCACGTTGCGGGTCTTTTCGTCGATGCTGTAGTGGTCTTCCGACAGCTCGGGGATCACAAGGTCCAGCGACTTGTACAGTTCACTACGGTCCTGCGCAGGACCCGAGATGATCAGCGGCGTCCGCGCTTCGTCGATCAGGATACTGTCCACCTCGTCGACGATGGCAAAGTAGTGATCGCGCTGCGCCATCTGGTTCAGCTCGGACTTCATGTTGTCACGAAGATAATCGAAGCCAAGCTCGTTGTTGGTGGCGTAGGTGATATCGCAAGCATAGGCCGCACGCTTTTCGGCCTCGGGCTGCTGGGGATAGACCACACCGGTCGACAGACCCAGCGCAGCAAAGACCTTGCTCATCCATTCGGCGTCGCGCTTTGCCAGATAGTCGTTGACGGTCACGACATGCACGCCGCGCCCTGTCAGACCGTTCAGATAGGCCGGAAAGGTCGCCACAAGGGTCTTACCTTCACCGGTCTTCATCTCGGAGATGTTACCTTCGTGAAGGAAAATCCCGCCCATCAGCTGCGTGTCATGGGCCCAAAGACCCAGTGCGCGCTGTGCGGCCTCACGACAGTTGGCGAACGCCTCTGGCAGCAGTTGGTCAAGGGTTTCCCCCTTGTCCAGACGTGCCTTGAATTCCTGGCTCTTCTCGATCAGTTGTTCATCGCTCAGCGCGCGGAAGTCTGCCGCAAGTGCGTTGATCTTTTCGACGATCGGTCGAGTTGCCTTGATCTTGCGGTCGTTCGGGGTGCCAAAAACCTTTTTGGCCAGAGTTCCGATACCGAGCATACTTTCCCCGCTTGCTGACATTTTCGTGCGTGCTGTTGGCTTGCCGCTAGGGATGTATACCCATATGACTTTCACGCGGCAGGCCCAAAAGCCCATTGGCGAGATAAGGGTCTGCATACCTAGTGTCAACGTTGCGCACCCGCGCAGGTCAAACGAAGGACCCCTTTTATGCGTTCTATCACAACTCTGTCCGCCGCTGTTTTCGCGATGGGCATCGGCTTTTCCGCTACCGCGCAGGATGCACCCACCGCCGAGACCGTCGTCGCAACCGTTAACGGAACCGAGATCACGGTAGGACAACTGCTTGTCGCACGCACCACCCTGCCCGAGCAGTACCAGCAGTTGCCCGTCAACGTTCTGTTCGAAGGCCTTCTGGACCAGCTGATCCAGCAGCAGGTTCTGGCCGACACCAACGAAGCCCCCAGCAAGCGCGTCGCGGTCTCGTTGATCAACGAAGAGCGTGCCCTGAAAGCGTCGGAAGTGATCCAAGGTGTGGCAGATGCCGCCCTGACCGATGAGGCCCTGCAGGCCGCCTATGATGCGCGCTACGCGGAGGGCACGCTTGGGACCGAATACAACGCGAACCACATTCTGGTGGAAACGCAGGAAGAAGCCGCAGCCCTGATCGAAGAGCTGAACGCAGGCGCTGACTTTGAAGAACTGGCGAAAGAAAAATCGACCGGTCCCTCGGGCCCCAATGGCGGCGCACTGGGCTGGTTCGGCGAAGGCATGATGGTTCCCCCGTTCGAGGCAGCCGTCAAAGAACTGAAAGCCGGCGAAATTTCCGCAGCCCCCGTGCAGACCGATTTCGGCTGGCACGTGATCAAGCTGAACGAGACCCGCGAGAAGACCGCACCCACGCTGGATGAGGTCCGCGTAGAACTGGCGGACGAAATTCAGGGCAAAGCCATCGAAGCACATATTGCAGAACTGGCCGAGTCAGCAGATGTTGACCGTAGCGGTGTAGAAGGTATTGACCCTGCCGTGATCAACAACATGGACCTGTTGGAGCAATAACTTATGGCCAAGTACGCCCTTTCGCCGCTCGCCCCCGAGGCATTTCCGAAGCTGCCCGTCATTAAGGGCGCACGTTTCGCAACCCACGCGGCAGGCGTACGATACAAGGGTCGGGAAGATGTGATGATGGTGGCGCTCGATGCGGGCACCACCATTGCAGGCACCTTCACCCGCTCGGCCACGCGGTCGGCGCCGGTCCTTGATTGCCAGGCAAAACTCGGCAGCGCCCCCGAGGGCGAGGCCGTCATTCTGGTGAACGCGGGCAACTCGAACGCGTTTACCGGCAAAGCAGGTGTGGCCTCGGTGCAGGCCATCACCGGCGCTGTCGCCGAGATCATGGAAGTGTCGCCGAACCGCGTCTTCACCTCCTCGACCGGCGTCATCGGCGAGCCCCTGCCCCATGACCGCATCATCGATGCGCTGGACGCACTGAAGGGCAAGCTGGACGAGAACGGCATCGAGAACGCGGCCAACGCGATCATGACCACCGACACCTTCCCCAAGGGCTCGGTTGCCAGCTTCGAGATCGACGGCATGACCGTGAATATCGCGGGCATCGCCAAGGGTTCGGGGATGATCGCGCCCGATATGGCGACCATGCTGGTCTATATCTTCACCGACGCTCAGATCGCGCAGGATGACCTTCAGGTGCTGGTCAGCAGCTTTACCGACACCACCTTCAACTGCATCACCGTGGACAGTGATACCTCGACCTCGGACACGCTGCTGATGGCGGCAACCGGTGCGTCGGGCGTCGAAGTCAGCCACGACACCAAAGCCTTCCGCGAAGGTCTGCACGGCGTGATGCTGGATCTGGCCCATCAGGTGGTCAAAGACGGCGAAGGCGCGCACAAGTTCGTCACCATCAACGTGACCGGCGCGAAAACCAACGCCGAGGCGAAGGTACACGCCATGTCCATCGCGAACTCGCCGCTGGTGAAAACCGCCATCGCGGGCGAAGATCCCAACTGGGGCCGCGTTGTCATGGCGATCGGCAAATCCGGCGCGGCGGCAGATCGTGACCTGCTGTCCATCCGTTTTGGCGATATTCTGGTGGCAGAGAAAGGCTGGGTCAGCCCCAACTACCGCGAAGAACAGGGCGCCGCGATCATGAAGAACCCCGAGATCACCATCAGCGTCGATCTGGGTCTGGCTCATGGCGAGGCGACCGTCTGGACCTGCGATCTGACCCACACCTACATCGAGATCAACGCGGACTACCGCTCGTGAGCAAGAAGATCATCTTGGTCTCAGCGGTTGCGCTGATCGACAAAGAGGGGCGCGTGCTGCTGGCACAGCGCCCCGAAGGCAAATCCATGGCGGGCCTTTGGGAATTCCCCGGCGGCAAGGTGGAAGACGGCGAATCACCCGAAGACGCCCTGGTCCGCGAATTGCACGAAGAACTGGGGATTGAGACCTGGAACAGCTGTTTGGCGCCTCTTACCTTCGCGTCACACGCCTATCCCGAATTCCATCTGCTGATGCCCGTCTTCGCTTGTCGCAAATGGGAAGGAATTCCCCAACCCCGCGAAGGACAGACGCTGGCTTGGGCAAAAGCGCAAGAATTGCGCAACTATCCCATGCCGCCAGCCGATATTCCCTTAATTCCAATCCTTCGCGACTGGCTGTAATCTCAAAACCGCCCAAAACCACGGCACAGCCACGCCAAAAAAACCAGCGATGCGCGTTACTTATATCCTTTCGGATATTCAACCCCTATCCAAATTGTGACGCTGAAAAGACGGGGATATGAACGTTTTTTAATGCTTATTTCCCAGAACTGGTTATATTGGAGGCAAGCTGAAGCTATGGAGGGAAAGCCATGCTACGCACTATCACTCTGGGAACCTCGGTTTCCGTTCAAGGAATGTACGTTCGGGATCTAGCTGATGGCCGCATTCTGGTGCGTGTCGACAACCGCGAAATCGCGGGACGTCCAGCATCCTAATAAAACCACCACTCACACGGTTTGAGAAAAGAGGGTCGCATTTTCGGCCCTCTTTTTTTGCGCGTGCAGAATGGAATTGCTGCACTGCGGAAATTCCAATTTCACCTAGACGAAACAAAAACGGCGCCCCGATGGGACGCCGTTTTTCTATTTCGGAAACGCGCTCTGTTAAAGGCTGCGTTCGACTTCCTCGCGCTCGAAGATTTCGATGACATCGCCGGGGCGGATATCGTCGTAGTTCTCGAATGCCATACCGCATTCCTGACCCGAGATAACCTCTTTGACTTCGTCCTTGAAACGCTTGAGCGTCTTGAGGGTGCCTTCGTGGATAACCACGTTGTCGCGCAGCAGGCGCACGCCAGCCGAACGGCGAGCAACACCTTCCGTGACCAGACAGCCTGCAACCTTGCCAATGCCGGTAACTTTGAAGACCTCTTTGATCTCCGAGTAACCGATGAAGTTCTCGCGGATCTCGGCCGAGAGCAGGCCGCTGGCGGCTGCTTTCACGTCGTCCACGAGGTCGTAGATCACGCTGTAGTAGCGGATTTCCACGCCCTTCTGGTTGGCGCTGTTACGAGCAGGTGCGTTGGCACGGACGTTGAAGCCGAAGACCGGCGCACCGCTGGCTTCTGCCAGACCGATGTCGCTTTCGGTGATCGCGCCCACGCCCGAGTGCAGCACGCGCACGCGGACTTCGTCGTTGCCGATCTTTTCCATCGCCTGAACGATCGCTTCGGCAGAACCCTGCACGTCGGCCTTCACCAGGATCGGCAGCTCGCTGACGTTCTGGTCGGCCTTCGCCTTCGCCATCAGCTGCTCCAGAGTGGTTGCGGCACCAGCAGCGGCGCGCTTCTCTTTCGCGGCATTCTCGCGGTATTCAGCGATCTCACGGGCTTGGGCTTCGGTCGCAACAACGTTCAGAACGTCGCCCGCTTCGGGGGTACCGTTCAGACCCAGAACCTCGACGGGAACCGACGGAGCGGCTTCGTCAACGCGTTCGCCCTTGTCGTTGATCAGCGCGCGGACCTTACCCCACTGCTCACCCACAACGAAGATATCGCCGCGCTTCAGAGTACCCTTCTGGATCAGAACCGTTGCAACGGGGCCGCGGCCCACGTCCAGCTTGGCTTCGATCACTGCGCCTTCTGCGGCACGGTCCGGGTTTGCTTTCAGTTCCAGAATTTCTGCCTGCAGCGCGATGGCTTCCAGCAGTGCATCCAGACCCGCGCCGGTTTTCGCCGACACTTCGATGTCCTGAACTTCACCCGACATGGCTTCCACGACCACTTCGTGCTGCAGCAGCTCGGTGCGGACCTTCATCGGGTCAGCGGCGGGCTTGTCGCACTTGTTGATCGCCACGATCATCGGAACGCCAGCCGCTTTCGCGTGGCTGATCGCCTCGATGGTCTGGGGCATGACCGAGTCATCCGCCGCAACCACCAGAACCACAATGTCCGTCACCTGAGCACCGCGCGAGCGCATCGAGGTAAAGGCCGCGTGGCCGGGTGTATCAAGGAACGTCAGAACAGCGCCGCTGTCCGTGGTCACCTGATATGCACCGATGTGCTGGGTGATGCCACCGGCTTCGCCTGCGGTCACGTTCGCATTCCGGATCGCATCCAGCAGCGAGGTCTTACCGTGGTCAACGTGGCCCATGATGGTGATGACCGGAGGACGACCTTCTAGTTCTTCCTCGGAATCTTCGATCTGGGTGATCACGTCTTCAACGTCCGCGTCCGAAACGCGTACAACCTTGTGGCCGAATTCTTCAATGATCAGTTCAGCGGTATCCGCGTCGATGGTCTGGTTCTGCGTGACCATCATGCCCATTTTCATGAGCTCTTTGACCACGTCTGCCACACGCTCGGCCATACGGTTCGCCAGTTCCGACACCACGATGGTCTCGGGCAGCTGAACGTCACGAATGATCTTTTCGCGTTCCTGATTGCCCATCGCCTTCTGGCGCAGACGCTCTTGCTTACGCTTCATCGAGGCCAGCGACTTCTGACGACCACCTTCGCCGCCCGTAAGCGCCTGGTTCAGGGTCAGCTTGCCGCCGCGACGGCTGTCTTCACGGCCTTTGCCACGGCGACCTGCGTCGTCCTCACGCTCTTTCTTGCGCGGGGTCGCGATGCCGGTCTTGGTGGGCGCAGCGCGTGCAGGACCACGATCGTCGCCACCTGCTGCGGGAGCGGCAGGCGCTTCGGCAGCTTTCGGCGCGGCTTTGGGAGCCGCTTTCTTTGCTTCGGCAGCGGCCTTTTTGGCAGCAGCTTCGGCTTTTTCAGCCTCAAGACGTGCGCGCTCTTCTTCTTCGGCCTTCTTCTTGGCCGCTTCTTCGCGCTCACGCTCTTCGCGTTCTTTGGCTTCGATCTCTGCACGGCGACGCTCACGCTCTTCGGCGCGGCGCTGCTCTTCGGCTTCACGGGCAGCCTGTTCTTCGGCTTCGCGGGCTTTTGCAGCCTGCAGAGCCTTCAGACGGCGCTCCATTTCGGCATCAGTAATGCCAGCCGGACGCTTCGAGGGATCACCAAGTTTGGGGTTAGCACCGCCAGACTTGGCAGCACCGGGTTTCGGCGTGACAACACGCTTGCGCTTGGTTTCCACCACCACGTTCTTGGTGCGACCGTGGCTGAAACTCTGCTTCACGTTGCCGGAGCGTCCACCCGCACCGCCACCACGAACACCCAGAGGTTTCTTGCCGTCGTTATTATCGCTCATCTAGCTGTCTTACCCTTCCCGGCGGCCCATTCCGCCGTCTTGCGCGCGTAGGCCTTTCAATCTTGTGGCTTCCTCTACAACACGGTTGCTGAGTCCGCCATAGCCAAGCGCGGCATGTATCACACTTTCACGACCGAATGCCTGCCCCAGTTCGTCTGAGGTAAGCCAGCCGATATATCGCCCGTAATGGGGCGTCGAGAGCTTGGACTTGCCGCGCTCTGATCCGTCGCAGGCCTGGATCAAGACCAATGCATCCTCTTTCTGGAGCATGTCTTTCACCTTCTCGTAGCCTGCCACCGCCAGTCCGCTTTTGCGGGCCAGCGAAAGAAGATTGACCACGCGGGCCGAGACCTGAGCCGTCACCAGATCGACCAACCCATCGGGGATCGACACTTTGGTTTTGGCTGCACGGGTAAAGAGGTTCTTCTTTACCGCAGTCTCGATCGCGTCACGATCTGCTGTCACCCAGATGCCGCGGCCGGGCAGTTTGCCCATGACGTCCGCGACGATCTGGTTGTCCGGCCCGACCACGAAACGGATCATCGTTTCAGTCGAGCCGCTTTCGCCCGTGGCAATGCACTTGCGTTCGGGACCGTCTTCCCGATCTTGTTTTGCGCCCCCACGGGTCATCTCATTCACTCCTGACGAAGAAATTATTCTTCGTTTTCCTCTACTTCAGCGTCGTCGCCTTCTTCGCCTTCGGCACTGTCACCGATCAGCTCTTCAGGATCGACCCAACCCAGCATGACGCGTGCGGTCATCACCAGGTCCTGCGCTTCGGCAAGGCTTACATCGAATTTTTCCAGAATGCCGTCGTCCTTGACGCGCTGGCCGTCCTGAGTGGTCCAGCCGCCGGCCAGTTCCCAGTCCGCGCAGGTGGCAAAGTCTTCCAGCGTCAGAACGCCGTCTTTTGCCAGTGCTTCCACCATTTGGGGGCTGAGGCCTTCGAATTCAATAAGATCTTCGCCAACACCCAGTGCGCGGGCTGCTTCCAGCGCCTTGGCGTTCTGTGCATCCAGATAGTCGCGGGCGCGGGCTTGCAGTTCCTCGGCGGTGCCTTCGTCCACACCGTCGATGACCAGCAGTTCGTCGACTTCGACGTAGGCCACTTCTTCCAGGTTCGCGAAGCCTTCCGACACCAGCAGCTGAGCGAAGAATTCGTCCAGATCCAGCGTGTCCATGAACAGCTTGGTGCGCTCTTCGAATTCTTTCTGACGACGGGCCGAATCATCGCTTTCGGTCATGATATCGATATCCAGACCGGTCAGCTGGCTGGCCAGACGCACGTTCTGACCGCGGCGGCCGATGGCCAGCGACAGCTGTTCGTCGGGAACCACAACCTCAATGCGCTCTGCGTCTTCGTCCAGAACCACCTTGCTCACTTCTGCGGGCTGCAGCGCGTTCACAAGGAAGGTCGGCATATCTTCGTTCCACGGGATGATGTCGATCTTTTCACCCTGCAGTTCGTTCACAACCGCCTGAACACGGCTACCGCGCATACCAACGCAGGCGCCCACGGGATCGATCGAGCCGTCGTTGCTGACAACCGCGATCTTCGCGCGCGAACCGGGGTCACGGGCCACAGCTTTGATTTCGATGATGCCGTCGTAGATTTCGGGCACTTCCATCTTGAACAGTTCTGCCATGAAGTCGGGCGCGGTGCGCGACAGGAAGATCTGCGGGCCACGGGCTTCGCGGCGCACGTCCTTGATGAAGCAGCGCACACGGTCGTTCGGACGATAGGCTTCGCGGCCGATCTTTTCGTTACGACGCAGAACACCCTCGCCACGGCCGATATCGACGATGACGTTGCCGTATTCTTCACGCTTCACGACGCCATTGATGATGGTGCCTTTGCGATCCTTGAATTCGTCGTACTGACGGTCACGCTCTGCTTCGCGGACCTTCTGCAGGATCACCTGCTTGGCCGACTGCGCAGCAATACGGCCCAGTTCCACAGCGGGCACTTCGTCGATGATCTCATCACCAACCTGCGGGTCCGACTTGTACTGCTTGGCCTGCTTGACGGTCAGCTCTGCCTGATAATTCTCAAGCAGATCATCCTCAACCACAGTGCGGACGCGGGTGAAGGTTGCGCGTCCGGTCTTGCGGTCGATCTTCACGCGGATGTCCATTTCGCTGCCGTAGCGCGACTTGGCGGCACGGGCCAGCGACTCTTCCATCGCCTCGACGACCAGACCGGGGTCGATCATCTTTTCGCGGGCCACAGCCTCTGCGGTTTGCAGCAGTTCCAGCTGGTTTGCAGATGTAATTGCCATCTCAGTTCTCCTCAGAGCCGGACTCGGCCGTATTGTCTTCTTCGATGAGATCAAATTCGTTTTCGTCCACGACGCCGGCGGCCTTACGGGCACGCAGCATGTCGCGGATCAACTCGTCAGTCAGAACCAGCTTCGCATCGCTCAGCCAGTCGAACTTGAGGCCAATGGTGCCCTCGGTGATCGTAATCAACACTTCGTCGTCTTCGACACCGGCCAGCTGGCCCTTGAAACGGCGGCGACCATCGATCAGCTCGCTTGTTTCAAGCTTGGCCTCATAGCCGTTGTAGTTGTCAAAGTCCTTCAGGCGGGTCAGCGGACGGTCGATACCGGGACTGGAGACCTCAAGCGTGTAGGCCTCAACAATCGGATCTTCCACGTCCAGCACCGCCGAAACCGCAGTCGAGATATCGGCGCAGTCATCCACTTCGATACCGCCATCGGGCTTGTCCGCCATGATCTGCAGCACGGGCTGGTTGCCCCCCTGCAGACGGATGCGGACCAGTTCAAAGCCCATATCTTCGATCACAGGGCTGACGATTTCGGCCATGCGACGGTCGATCGCGGTCTTTGCAATCAGGTCATTGGTCATAAGAACGTGCCTCCGGGCACAAAAAAACGGGCGCGCGGCCCGTCGATCTGTCCCGGTGGAACGTTTGTTCAACGCGCCGCTGTTGGACGTGGATATACGCCCCCTTGTGTAAAAATGCAAGGGGGCGTGATTCTCAGGTGTAGAATTCGCGATACCAGTCCACGAAACGCTTCACGCCTTCCTTCACGGGGGTGCTTGGCGCATAGCCGGTCAGGCTGCTGAGCAAGCTGGTATCAGCCCAAGTCGCAGGCACATCGCCCGCCTGCATCGGCATGAAATTCTTTTTCGCTTCAATGCCCAAGGCGTCTTCCAGCGCCTCAATAAAGTCCAAAAGCTGCACGGGCGAGGCGTTGCCGATGTTCACAACACGGTAGGGCGCGACGGGCGACAGGCTGTCCCCTTCGGCAATATCGGCCTCAGAGGCAGGGCGCTGCGGCACAGCGTCGATCAGCAGGCGAATCCCCTGCACCAAATCGTCGATGTAGCTGAAGTCCCGCATCATCTTGCCGTGGTTATAAATGTCGATCGGATCGCCGTTCAGCATCGCTTTGGTGAACTTGAACAGCGCCATATCGGGACGGCCCCACGGACCATAGACGGTAAAGAACCGGAACATGGTGACGGGCATGTCGTAGAGATGGGCATAGGAATGCGCCATCGATTCATTCGCCTTCTTCGTCGCCGCATAGAAGGACATCTGGTGGTCGGCCTTCACGGTCTCGACATAAGGCATCTTGCTGTTCGCCCCATAGGCCGAGCTGGTCGAGGCCATCAGCAAATGGCTGCAAGGCGTCGCCCGCACGGCCTCTAGCAGATTGAAGACGCCGATCAGGTTCGCCTCAACGTAGGCTTGCGGGTTGTCGATCGAATAGCGCACCCCCGCTTGCCCTGCGAGGTGGACGATAACGTCCGGCTTTTCGTCCCCGATCAACTGGTGCAGCACGCCGGGGGTTTCCAGCTTGGCACGGACGGGGGTGAATTCGGGAGACTGGCGCAGAATCTGTTCGCGCCCTTCTTTCAAGGCCACATCGTAGTAATCGTTGTGGCTGTCAAAACCGATGACCTTAAAGCCATCTTGCAACAAACGCTGGCTCAGATGGAAACCGATGAACCCTGCCGAGCCTGTAATCAGCGCTTTTTTCATACCATACCTCCGGTTTTGCCCCGCTTGGGTGGGCTATCGAAGGCATCAAGTCAATGCGTGAAGACCTGCCTCAGACGGGTATTGTGCAGGTTGTCCATGATCCGAACCAGCTCGGCTGTAATTCCAGGTTCTGAAAGCGCGTGCCCCGAATTGGGGATCATCCGCAGATCGCACCCCTTGTCCGGCCACGCCTTGGACAGATTATAGGCGCTTACGGGCGGACAGATCATATCGTAGCGCCCCTGCACAATTGTTCCGTTGATCCCCTTCAGACGGTGGATATCCCGCAGGATTTGTCCATCCTCCTCAAGGAAGCCGTGATTGATGAAATAGTGATTCTCAAGCCGCGCAAAGGTCCGCGCGTAATCCGCAGGCACATCAAAGCCCGAAGCCCCGTTCGAGTTAATAGCCGCCAGCGCATTCTCCCACGCACACCACGCCCGCGCGAAGGTTAGCTGGACCGACATATCCTTGCCGAACAGACGCTTATGGTAGGCGCCGATTAAATCACCACGCTCTTCAACGGGCACCAGATCGACGAATTGTTTCCAGACATCAGGCCAGAAATGCCCCGCGCCGCCGCCATAGAACCAATCAAGCTCCGACTGGGTCATCAGGAAGACCCCGCGCAGAACAAGGTGCAGGGCGACCTCGGGGTGGGTCTCGGCGTAGACCAGCGCCAGCGTCGCGCCCCAACTGCCGCCGAACAGCACCCAGCGGCGGATGCCCAGCGTCTTGCGGATCAGCTCGGCGTCGCGGATCAGATCCCACGTTGTGTTGTTCTCAACACTAGCCAGCGGAGTGGACCGGCCGCAGCCGCGCTGGTCGAATAGTACAACACGGTAAACCGCAGGGTCGAAATAGCGACGCATGGCAGGGCTGGTGCCGCCACCGGGACCACCGTGCAGAACCACAACGGGGATGCCATCAGGGTTGCCGCATTGCTCCACATAAACCTTGTGGCCATTCCCGACATCCAGCATCCGCTGGTCAAAAGGGGTGGTGCTTGGATATAGGAACTGGGCTGCGCGCATTTGGACCAAGAATTTTCTTTTCTAAAGACTATATGAAGCGTAGCGCCCAAAAGACCACAGGGAGATCAGAATGCAAGCGCAGCTGTCCACCGTTGACGACCACGAAGTGGCAAAATTCGAGGCAATGGCCGCCGAATGGTGGGATCCGAACGGCAAATTCAAGCCGCTCCATATGCTGAACCCCTGCCGGCTGGAGTATATCACCCGCCAGATTGCAGGCGAATTCGGTCTGGATCGCAGCGCCGCAAAGCCCTTTGCCGGTCTGCGCCTGCTGGATATCGGCTGCGGCGGCGGTCTTTTATCCGAGCCTATGGCGCGCCTTGGGGCCACCGTGGTTGGCGCCGATGCGGCCGAGCGCAACATCCCCGTTGCGCGGGTGCATGCGGAACAGTCAGGACTGGAGATCGACTATCGCCACACAACCGCCGAGGCGCTGGCTGCAGCGGGTGAGCAGTTTGATGTGGTTCTGAACATGGAAGTGGTCGAGCATGTGGCCGACCCCCAAGCCTATCTGGATGCCTGCCAGCAATTGCTGAAGCCGGGCGGTTTGATGCTGTGTTCGACCATCAACCGCAACCCCAAGAGCTTTGCCATGGCGATTGTCGGCGCGGAATACGTCATGCGCTGGCTGCCCAAGGGCACCCACGAATGGCACAAGTTCATCACTCCGGACGAGCTATGCGCAATGATCACCAAAGCAGGGCTGGAGCCGGTGGACCGGACGGGCTTTGTCTTTAACCCCGTGGGGTGGAGCTGGCGTCTGTCGGACCGTGATCTGAGTGTGAACTACGTCACCGCAAGTGTGAAACGCTAAACGCGTTGGCGCAGGGCGCGATGTGAGTATTTGGGCAATAAGGAAGCCCTAAGTACGTAAACGCCGGTCGCGCCCTTTGGCAGGCCGGCGTTTTTATTGAGTATTTTGGTCATGAAGAAGCAGGCAGTGCCACTTTTCAGGAGGTGCCCGGTTCGTCTTCGAGGCGCAGGCGCAATTCGCGCAACGTCGGCAGGGCGGCGCGGACTTTTTCGTCACCCAAGGCGCTGACCACTTCGTGGATCATCGGGGTGATGGCTTCAAGCGCCAGATCGCGGGCCCGTTTGCCAGCGGGGCTGATGTTCACCAGTTTGCGGCGGGCATCGTCCCAATCGGGGCGGATATGCACGTAGCCCGCCCATTCCAGACGGTTCAGCGTATTGGTCATCGCGCCGCGCGTGACGTGAAAGCTTTTGGCCAGTTGTGCGGGTGTGCGTTCCTCGCCTGAGAAGGCAAGGTGGTTGAGCACCGAGAAATGCGAAATCTCCATGCCTTTGGGCAGAACCTTCGACAGACGGTTCCGCGCCAATTGGTCTACGGTCAGGATTTCGCTGAACAGGGTGACTGCCAGCGCGCTGTTCTTGTCAATTGCCATCGGCTCTTTCGACTATCGGACTCGTTACAGGCCCCGGTAAGGGCGGTCATGTTGCAGTGCAGCAATACGTTTGCGCGTTTGTGCCACCGCAGTGAGGTCCAGATCAATATAGAGTATTGTCGGGTCCGTGCCTGCCTGAGTAACAATATTACCCCATGGATCCACCACAAGGCTATGCCCCCACGTCTTTCGGGGCGCATTCGTCGCGGTTGGATGGGTGCCGCATTGGGCCGGTGCCAGCACATAGGCCCCGCATTCTATGGCTCTGGCACGCAAAAGCGTTTCCCAATGGGCCGCGCCCGTGACCGGGGAAAAAGCTGACGGCACCGTCAGGATCTGGGCGCCCGCTTTGGCCAGATCGCGGAAGAGATGGGGAAAGCGGACGTCATAACAAATCGCCATGCCGATCGCGCCGAAAGGGGTTTGGGCCAGAACAGCGCGGTCTCCGGGACGGTAGCCAGCTGATTCGCGGTAGGTTTCCGTTTCCGAGACCTCAACATCGAACATGTGGATCTTGTCGTAGCTCGCTTTGATCTGCCCTTCGGGATCGATCAGGAAAGACCGGTTGGCAAAGCGTCCGTCCGCGTCATGGGTCTTCAGCGCCAAAGACCCGATCAGCAGCCAGATCCCGCGCCGCTTTGCCTGCGCCCGAAGGCCCGCAAGGGTGATGTCGTCATCCTGATGCTGCAACACCTGCAACTGGTGCTGGCGCGAGGACGACACGCAGTTCGTCACCTCGGGCGTCAGGACGAAACCTGCGCCCTTCTGGACCGCCTCTTCGATCAGCGGCCCCAACATGGCCAGATTCGCCTGCGGATCGTCAGACGAAGTGATCTGAAGCAGCGCGGCCTTCATGCGTCAGCCAGCATCGGGTCCAGCTTGCCCGCACGATCCAGAGCGTAAAGGTCATCACAGCCGCCCACATGGATTTCACCGATGAAAATCTGCGGAACCGTGTGGCTGCCATGGGCGCGGTCCATCATCTCGGACCGGCGTTCGGGGTGTTGCAGCACGTCGATCTCGGTGAAAGTCACGCCTTTCTGGGTCAAAAGGCGCTTGGCTGCATGGCAAAAGCCACAAAGGGGCGAGGTGTAGATTTCGACAGGCTGCATCAGATACTCCATTCTTGGAATGCATCATGACGATTTAGAGCGCCTGCGCAACGCGTGCTAACGTCAGCACGTCAACCGAATGCACATCTGCGTGTTCCAGCGCCTGCGTGCAGGCGGAAAGCGTGGCACCAGAGGTCATCACATCATCCATCACGATCACCGCACGCCCCTTCAGCATGGCCGCCCGTCGGGGGTTCAAGCGGATCGCATCAGCGACAGTCTGAAATCGCGTCTCGCGTTCCATCTCTTCCATCGGAGGCGTCACGATCGGCCGCTCAAGCGCGTCGGGAATGTGCAGGTGTCCCGACAGTCGCCCCAAAGCGCCCGCCAGCAGTGCCGCCTGATTGTACCGTCGCCGCAAAAGGCGCTGGCGGTGCAACGGGACCGGCACCAGAACGGCCCCCTCTTGCAGCAGATTGCGCCCTGCGGCCCGCAGCAACGGCGCCATGCCCCGCGCAACGTCGGTCCTATCCCCATGCTTTAACGCCAGCACCATCTGCCGCGCGCGCCCCTCATAGACCAACGCGGCCCGCCCCCGACCCCATGGACGCGCCACCTGCAAACAGGCAGCACAATGTTCAAGCTGGTCGCTATGACCGGGCAAAGGCACGCCGCAACTGTCACAAATCAGGCCACCGATCACATGGGTTTCGCGCCGACAGGGTCCGCAAAGGGCAAAATCGCTTTCGACCATTTCGCCGCATCCCAGACATCGGGCTGGGAACATAACCCGAAGCGCTGTTTGAATTGTCTCCAACACCAGACTAGAACCTGACATATGCAAAATTCCGCACCCCTCACCGATGCCGACGCCCGCGCCCGCAATCTGCTCCGCGCCGCAAGCGATCCTCTGCTGTTCCTGCAAGAGGCCGCTGCAGACGACCTGCAGGATCGCCTCGCATTGGTTAACAGAACGTTTACGGATGTGACCGTGATCAGCCCTTGGGCGCAGCTGTGGCAGGACCGCTTGCCCAAAGCACAGGTCATCGCCCCCCAAGACACCCTGCCCCTACAGGAGCAAAGCCGCGATCTGGTGATCCACGCCCTGAACCTGCATTGGGCCAATGATCCGGTGGGACAGCTGATTCAGGCCCGCCGCGCCCTGCGCCCCGACGGGCTGCTGGTGGCCACCCTGTTCGGCGGTCAGACCCTGCACGAGTTGCGCGCCTGTCTGGCCGAGGCCGAATCCCGCATCACAGGCGGCCTCAGCCCCCGCGTGCTGCCCATGGGCGATATCCGCGACCTTGGGGGCCTTTTACAGCGCTCCGGCCTTGCTCTTCCCGTCAGCGACACATGGCGCGTCACCGTGCGCTATGACCACCCGTTCAAGCTGATGCAGGAACTGCGCATGATGGGCGAAGGCAACGCCCTATCAGGTCGCCTCAAACACCCCACACGGCCCAGTGTGCTGGCCGAGGCCGCCCGCCTCTACCAGAGCGGCTTCTCGGACCCTGACGGCCGCATCCGCGCGACCTTCGAGATTTGCGTGCTGACCGGTTGGGCACCCGCCGACAGCCAACCCCAACCCCTGCGCCCCGGCAGCGCCAGTGCCCGCCTCGCCGAGGCCCTGAAAACCACCGAAACAAAATTACCCGATTGACCACGGGACTTCCGCCCTATTTCCACTGGAAACAAGAAACCTGATTGGAACGAATAATATGCTGGACGCCAAGACCCCCGCTCAATGCCCTGCTCATGCGCCCAAAGACCATCCCAAGGTCGCGCAACCCAAAGTGGGCATCCTGCTGGCCAACCTCGGCACGCCCGATGGCACCGACTACTGGTCCATGCGCCGCTACCTGAATGAATTCCTGTCGGACCGCCGCGTCATCGACTATTCGCCCTTCTTCTGGCAACCCCTGCTGCAACTGGTGATCCTGTCCACCCGCCCCAGCAAATCGGGCGCGGCCTACGCCTCGATCTGGAACAAAGAGGCAGACGAATCGCCTCTGATGACCATCACCAAAGACCAGACCGCTGCCATCAAAGCCAACCTCACCGCAGAATACGGCGACAACGTCATGGTCGAATTCTGCATGCGCTACGGCAATCCCTCCACCCAATCGGTGGTCCGCAAGCTGGTCGAGGCAGGCTGCCACAAGATCCTCTTCTTCCCGCTCTACCCCCAATACGCGGGGGCCACGTCAGCCACCGCGAATGACCAGTTCTTCCGCGCTCTGATGAAAGAAAAATGGCAGCCCACCGCCCGCGTGGTCGATCCCTACTTCGACCACCCCCTCTACATCGAGGCACTGGCCCAATCCATCGAGACCGCCTACGGCAAACTGGACAAAAAGCCCGACGTGCTGGTCTGCTCCTACCACGGCCTTCCGAAACGCTATCTGGTGAAAGAAGGCGACCCCTATCACTGCCAGTGCCAGAAAACCACGCGCCTCCTGAAAGAGCGCCTCGGCTGGCAGGACACCGAAATCACCACCACCTTCCAGTCGCGCTTCGGCCCCGAAGAATGGCTGCAACCCTATACGGTCGAAGAGGTCGCGCGTCTGGCAGAAGCCGGCAAAAAGAACATCGCCGTCTGCGCCCCCGCCTTCTCGGCGGACTGCATCGAAACACTGGAAGAGATCAACGAAGAGATCAAAGAGGCCTTCGAACACGCAGGCGGTGAAGACTTCACGTACATCCCCTGCCTCAACGACGATCCGGCCCACATCAAGGCCCTTACATCGGTGATCCGCGAAAACCTCGGCGGCTGGCTCTAAGCCTCCGCCCTTTCATCTTGGTAAAAATACCTCGGGGTGTGAATTGGCCCCAAA
>JAYZYX010000162.1:0-2577 GCA_036139795.1 Pseudomonadota bacterium
GACCGACCGGCGGCAGGGGATCAGCCTGATCGGGGCAAGGCCCGCAAGTTCTGCGATCTGGTCGGCCCAAGCACCGGCGGCGTTCACGATGATGGTGGCCTTCAACTGCCCTTGCGGCAGATCGATCTGCCAGCCCTCAGTTGTGCGGGTCAGCCCCAACACGCGGGTCGAGAGGCGGAACTCGGCCTTATCGGCGCGGGCGATGTTGGTGTAGTTCTGCATCAACTGATGGGTGTCGATGTCATAGGCGTCGGGACGGAAGGCGGCCATCGTCACTTTGGCTGGATCAAGGATCGGGAAATAGACACTTGCGTCTTCCACAGAAACGCGGGTCAGCCCACCTTGGGCGGCGGCACGGGCGAAACGCTCTTCCTCGCCTGCTTGGCCAAGCAGCAGAAGCCCGCGTTTGCGCAACACGCCGCCGTTGGCAAAGTGCAGATGATCGCCGCTGGCACCGGTCATGGACTGGATGATTTGATTGCCGTAGCCCGCCAGATACATCGCCGCCGACCGCCCCGAGGCGTGGTAGGCCATATGCTCTTCAGCTTCCAGCACGACAACGCGGCCAAAGGGGGCCAGCGCGGCAGCCGCAGACACACCGGCGATTCCCGCGCCGATGATCGCGAAATCATAGCTGGACGGTTGCTTGCGCGTCCGCTCCAGCATTCTGCCGAAAAGTCCTGTCATCCGTGACGCCGGTTTTTCATTTTTCGTTGGCGTGTATGCTCGGATGCGATTGTGCAACGAAAACGCCGCGCCTGAAAGGTCAGACGCGGCGTTTGTAATCATATTTGACGAATTTTACTGGGGAATCTCGCCAGTGATGCCTTCAACGTAGAAGTTCAGGCCTGCCAGAGTGCCATCATCGGCCACTTCGCCCTCTGCCAGCCATGCGCTGCCGTCCTGCTTGTTCAGCGGACCGGTGAAGGGATGCACTTCGCCCGAGGCAATCGCAGCCTTCAGAGCCAGCGCCGCTTCTTTCACGTCTGCGGGAACCGCGTCGGAGATTTCGCCGATGCCCACCATGCCTGCGCCGATGCCGGCCCAAGTGTCGGTGCTGGTCCAAGTGCCGTCCATGACCGCTTTGGTGCGCTCGATGTAGTAGGGCGCCCAGTTGTCGATGATCGACGAGACGCGCGGCATGGGCGCGTATTCCGCCATGTCCGAAGCCTGACCGAAGGTGTAGACGTTGCCAGCTTCTGCCGCAGCCGCCTGAGGCGCGGTGGAGTCGGTGTGCTGCAGGATCACGTCCGCGCCCTGTTCGATCAGAGCCTTTGCCGCGTCAGCTTCTTTCGCGGGGTCGAACCAAGTGTAGGCCCAGACGATCTTGAACTCGACATCAGGGTTAACTTTTTTCGCCTGAATGTAGGCGCTGTTGATGCCGCGGATCACTTCGGGGATCGGGAACGAGCCGATGTAGCCGATGATGTTCGACTTGGTGATGTTGCCCGCGATCAGGCCCTGAACGGCGCGGCCTTCATAGAAGCGTGCCGAATAGGTCGAAACGTTGTCCGCGCGCTTGTAGCCAGTGGCGTGCTCGAACTTCACGTTCGGGAATTTGGCCGCCACGTTGATGGTGGGGTCCATGTAGCCGAACGAGGTGGTGAAGATCAGGTCCGCGCCTTCCAGCGCCATCTGGGTCATCACACGTTCGGAGTCCGCGCCTTCGGGAACCGATTCAACGAAGACGGTTTCGACCTTGTCGCCGAATTCCTTTTCCACGGCCAGACGGCCCTGGTTGTGTTCATAGGTCCAGCCGCCATCGCCGACGGGGCCAACGTAGACAAAGCCGACTTTGGTTTTGTCTTCGGCCATCGCGGCCGATGCAACGCCGAGTGCCAGCGCGGCAGTCGCCAAGGTTTTGATTAGTTTCATGGTGGGTGCTCCCCTGTTGGTGGTCTTTTTATCGCCTCAGCTTGAGGCGTGGAACGGACGGCCTAGCGATGCCGGTGCCCCGCTGCGGTCTTTCGACATGATCACCAAGGCGATGATCGTGACCACATAGGGGGCCGAGGCAAGATACTCGACCGGAATGCTGACGCCTGCGGCTTGCAGGTTCAACTGCAAGACACCGACGCCGCCGAAAAGATAGGCGCCTAGGACAACGCGTCCCGGCTTCCAACTGGCAAAGACAACGAGGGCAAGAGCGATCCAGCCGATGCCCGCCGTCATACCTTCGGTCCATTGGGGCACGCGCACAAGGCTGATGTACGCGCCGCCCAATCCGGCCAGTGCGCCGCCAAAGGCGATGGCGGCAAAGCGGATCAACACGACCTTATAACCAAGGGCGTGGGCCGCATCATGGTTCTCGCCCACAGCGCGCAGGGTCAGACCTGCGCGGGTGCGCTGCAAGAAGAACCAGATCGCCACGGTCATCGCCAATGCGAAATATACGATGATGTCATGGCTGAAGAACGCCCGCCCCACGATCGGCAGATCGGCCAGCGGGCCAAGGTCCAGCTTCGGGGTCGAGGGCGGCTTGATGCCCACATATTCGCGCCCCAGCAGAGCCGAGAGGCCTAGGCCGAACAGGGTCAGCGCCAGACCAGAGGCAACTTGGTTCGCCAGAAACACCTG
>JAYZYX010000163.1:0-6165 GCA_036139795.1 Pseudomonadota bacterium
GTTTGCCACCAACGACAACGGCTACACCGGCACCGACACCCAGATTCTGGTCAACAACGACGCGCTGAAAATGCACTGGACCAACGTCAAAGAGTGGCTGGATGACGGCAAATACGCTTGGTACGGCGCAAGCTGGGACGACAACCAGACCCCCTTCGAAGAAGGCAAGGTTGCGATCTGGCTTGGCTCGTCGGGCTCGTTCGGCGGTCTGATGAAGAAAGACCTGCCGTTTGATTTCTCGGCCACCTACCTGCCCTACTGGGAAGCTGTGACCACCGAGCCGACCCAGACCTTCATCGGCGGCGCATCGCTGTTCGCAATGGCCGGTCAGCCCGCAGAAGAGAACAAAGCCACCGCAGCCTTCTTTGAATACCTGACCTCGCCCGAGGTTCAGTACATGTGGCACCGCGAAACCGGTTACGTTCCGATCACCACCGCGGCTTATGAACTGGCGAAAGAAGACGGCCACTATGACCGCTTCCCCGCTGCCGAAGTTGGCATCCAGCAACTGTCGCTACCCGCAGGTGAGAACACCAAAGGCTACCGCATGGGCTTTTACCCCCAGATCCGCGACGTGATGAACCGTGAATTCGGCCGCATCCTGTCGAACGAGACCGACGTTGAGACTGCCTTCACCACCATCGAAGCGGAATCGAACGAACTGCTCTCGCGCTTTGCGATGACCCAGAACTAATCCGATCCATCGGATATTCCGGCGGCTGCATCCCTCGCAGCCGCCGGTTTCCTTTACCCCGACGGAGCATGCATGAAGCGCGCTGGTTTCTCGAACCGTTGGCTGCCGATCCTGTTTCTGGTCCCGCAGCTTGCGATCATTTTTATCTTTTTCTACTGGCCCGCAGCCCATGCCATCCGGTCTTCGTTTTACCTGCAAGACCCTTTCGGCTTTGGCGAGACCTTCGTCGGCCTGAAGAACTACACCGCCATGTTCAAATCCGCCGCCTATCTGCGGTCGGCGTGGTTCACGGTGATCTTTACGGTGATCGTCACTTTTCTGTCTCTGTCGATCGCGCTTTTGCTGGCGGTCAAGGCAGACAAGGTCATTCGCGGGGCCAAGACATATCGCACCTTGCTGATGTGGGTCTACGCGGTCGCGCCCCCCGTGGCTGGCGTTATTGGCCTGATCCTCTTTGATCAGTCGTGGGGACCGATCAAGGATTTCGTCGCCCTCTTCGGCTGGGACTTCCGCCTTGGGGTAGACTACTTTGACACCGCCTTTGCGATGGTGACCATCTCGGTCTGGAAGCAGCTGCCGGTGAACTTCATCTTCTTTCTCTCGGGCCTGCAAGCGATCCCGAAATCCGTGCGTGAGGCGGCATTGATCGACAACCGATCGGCCTCGGGGCGGTTCTGGGATGTGACCTTTCCGCTATTGGCGCCCACTGGGTTCTTTCTGCTGATCATCAACATCACCTATTCGCTGTTCGACACCTTCGGCGTCATCGACACCGTGGTGAAGGGCGAGCCCGGTAACAACCCGATGACCCTTGTCTACAAGGTCTATGTGGACGGGTTCCGCGGCAATGACCTTGGCGGCTCATCTGCCCAGTCGGTCGTCCTGATGATCCTTGTCCTGGCCCTGACCATCTTCCAGTTCCGCATGGTCGAGCGGCGCATCCACTACACCTGAAAGGGCCCGCGATGTCTGTTTCCAAACGCTTCCGCTGGTCCGCTGTACTGGACCATTCCATTCTGATCATCGGGTCGCTGATCATGATCCTGCCTGTGGTGATGCTGTTGCAAATGGCCTCGACCACGGACATCCACACGATGAAGAACGGCCCCGGCCTGATCTTTGGCGACCAACTACCCGTGAACTTTGAAAAGGCCATGTTCAAGGCTGACGGCTTTACCGGCGCGAACACCGGCGTACGGATGCTGTACAATTCGATGATCCTCGGCTTTGGCTTTGCCATTGGCAAAATCGTCATCGGTATGATGGCGGCCTATGCGATCGTCTATTTCCGCCTGCGCTTTGCCACGCTGGCATTCTGGGTGATCTTTACCACGCTGCTGTTGCCGCTTGAGGTGCGCATCCTGCCCTCATACGAGATCGTCCAGCGCCTTGGGATGCTGAACACCTATCAGGGCCTGATCATTCCGCTGATCGCCTCGGCCACGGCCACGTTCTTCTTCCGGCAGTTCTTCCGATCAATCCCAGAAGAGCTGGTCGAGGCCGCCCGCATCGACGGTGCCGGTCCCATCAAATTCTTCGTCGATATTCTGGTGCCCTTGTCGCAAACCATGATCGCGGCGATGTTCATCATCATGTTTGTCTACGGCTGGAACCAGTACCTCTGGCCCACGATGATCACCACCGAAGAGGGCATGTTTACCCTTGTGCGCGGGATCAAGCAGATCACCCAGACTCTAGAGGGCACCAACCTGCCCGAATACGGCCGGTCCAACCTGCTGGCGATCATCGCGATCCTGCCCCCCGTTCTAATCGTCATCTTTTTCCAGAGCTGGTTCGTCAAAGGCCTGACGGAATCCGACAAGTAAGGAAGTTTCTCATGGCTCAGGTTTCTCTGAACAACGTCCGCAAAGTCTATCCCAACGGGTTCGAGGCCGTAAAACCCGCCAGCTTCCGCATTGAGGATGGCGAGTTTGTGGTCCTGGTCGGCCCCTCGGGCTGCGGAAAGTCCACCATGCTACGAATGATCGCGGGTCTCGAAGATATCTCGGACGGGGCGCTGACCATCGGGGACCGCGTAGTGAATGACTTGGATCCCGCTGATCGGGACATCGCGATGGTGTTCCAGAACTACGCTTTGTACCCACATATGACTGTGGCCAAGAACATCGGCTACGGGCTGAAGAACCGCAAAATCCCTGCCGATCAGATCGCCGCCAAGGTGCAGGACGCAGCCACCATGCTGAACCTGACCGACTATCTGGACCGCAAGCCCAGCCAGCTGTCGGGGGGCCAGCGCCAGCGCGTGGCTATGGGCCGCGCGATTGTGCGGGACCCTTCCCTCTTCCTCTTCGATGAGCCCCTGTCGAACCTTGACGCCAAGCTGCGCAACCAGATGCGGATCGAAATCAAGGCCCTCCAGCGCCGCCTAGGCGTGACCTCGGTCTATGTGACCCACGATCAGGTCGAAGCCATGACTATGGCCGACCGTATCATCGTCATGAACGCGGGGCGGATCGAACAGATCGGCACCCCCGCGGAGGTGTACCACAGTCCCGCTTCAACCTTTGTTGCCAGCTTCATGGGTGCGCCGCCGATGAACTTACTGACGGGCCGCGCCGAGGCGGGCCGCGTGCGCGTGGGGAACATAATGCTGCATCAGCACCACGAAGATCGCGACCTGACTGTCGGCATCCGCCCTGAAGACATCATCCCTGACACCCACGGCCATCTGGAGGTCGAGGTTACCCTGATCGAAGAACTTGGCGCGCACCGTCTGCTGCACGGCCAGATGCAGGGACATCCTCTGACCATTCATGTGGGCAAGGATCATCCTGTTGAGACCGGCCACATCCGCGCCGCGATCAAGCCGAACGCTGTGTCCCTGTTCGATCCCACCAGCGGGGTCCGCTTGTGACCATCGCCCTGCCAACCTATGGCCCTGTCACCCAGTCTACTCCCGAACTGACGCCTGTGACCGAAGTGCAAAAGGCTGCGATCCTCAAAGCCCCGCGCACCAGTGCCGCCCATCAGGACCAACTGGCCGCGCTGCCCTGCATGCGTCAAATCCAAATCGGTGGCATGGTCGCTGCTGCGTTGCCTGCCGCCCCGCGCATTCTGGCTTGGAACCTTGAACGCTGCCTTTTCCCGCAGGCTTCCGCTGATCTGGCGCAGGCTCACGAGGCGGATGTGCTGCTGCTGTCCGAGATGGACCTAGGCATGGCGCGCACTGGTCAGCGCAACACCACCGCTGAAATGGCGCAAGCCCTTGGCATGCGCTACGCCTACGGTGTCGAGTTCTTTGAGATGGGACTTGGTAGCCCAACCGAGCTGGAATTTTGCACCGACAAAACCAACAGCCTCGGCTGGCATGGTAATGCGATCCTGTCGAAATCACCCCTGACCCGTGTGGCGCTGCTGCGACTGGACGATCACGGCCACTGGTTCGCCAGCGATTTCGGCGCCGACCCGATGCAGCCCCGCATCGGCGGACGTATGGCGCTGCTGGCCGAGGTTCCGACCGAGGCTGGCCCGATCTGCGTGGTCTCAACCCATCTGGAAAGCAATTCCGGCCCCGCGCATCGCGCCGCCCAGATGGCGCGTCTTTCCGCGGCGATCAACGATTTTGCGCCGAACATGCCTGTTGTGATTGGCGGCGATCTGAACACTGGCAACCATTGCCCGCCCGATTTCGACTGGCAGCAGGAAAGCCTGTTCCATGAGACTGAAAAGCTTGGCTACAGCTGGCAGGCCACACCCGCAGGCATGACCACGCGCCCTAGCCTGATCACCCGTTTTCCCGATCGCACGATGAAGCTGGACTGGTTCGCCCATCGCGGCCTAAGCCACGCAAACAGCGCCCTTATTCCCGCGCTGGATCCGAAAGGGCAGCCCCTTTCGGATCACGACGCGATTGTTGCGCAGTTCAGCCGCGCTTAGCGGCGCTTGGGGGCTACGGGCTGATAACCCTCGCCGACCACACGGATCATACCGCCGGCCACGTCGATAACCTCGTGGTCGGTCAATTCTGCCACCATCCGGCTGGCCATCGAGGTCCGGTTGCCCGAACGGCAGATCAGCGCCAGCTTTTGCCCCTCTTGCAAGTGCGGTGTGACCATCGACATGAAAGCGTCAGGATGGGCGAAAGGCACAAGTAGTGCGCCCTCAACGACACCGGTCGCGGCCCATTCTTCGGGCTGGCGGATGTCCACCAGCAGGATATTCGGGTCCGACGCCAGTTCCGCGCCACTTAACGCCTGTGAAGACAGGTTCGCGGGGGCACCAGCCGCCCGCATTCTAAGATTTCCATATAGCCCGGCCATAAGTGCCACAGCAGCCCCCGCAATCCAGTAACGACGTTGCATTCAACTTTTCCTATATGTTTCTCAACATCTAGAATGCAAGTGCCGCCAGCGCAAGACTGATATGCAAAAAGCAATATATGTCTAGGCGTCGCCCGTATAGCCAATGCGTGCCTTAAAACGGGCCATCTCGATCTCTGGCGGGCGCTGGCCTGTGTAAATCTCGACGTAGTTGGGAAAGCGTTTCAGACGCACGTCCAGAGGCTCTTCCACGCCCATCGAAATATAGCCGATCTGCACCAGATAAATCGTCCGCGCCCGCACATCCGCATCATCAGGCGCATGGCCCCAACGTTCCAACATGGTACGCAGTGCCTCAAGGCGGGCGGCATCGGCAGCCTGCAGCCGTGCCATCGCGGCGGCGTCCTGTTGGGACCACGCCCGCACGGCAACTTCGAACCCTGCATCGAACTGGCTGTCGGACAGGAAGAGGCTGATCACGTTCAACATCGCCTCGGTCTCGGTCGCGGCGAATTCCGTTGTGGCGGCAACCAAATGGCGGGTGGTGGCCTGTTCCCAACGATCCAACAGACCGGACAGCAGTTCCTGCCGATCCTTGAAGAACCAGTAAAAGCTGGTGCGCGACAGCTTCAGGCGATTGGCCAGCGGCATGATCTTGACCGCATCCACGCCTTTTTCCACCAGCAGCGCTTGCGCCGCATCCAGCCACACCTCGGGCGAACCGCGCCAGCCGCGCTCTGGAAGATCATCCTGTGTCATGAGGACATTGATACGCGACGCGGGACGACGACCTCAAGCGGAATCAGCGAAGGGCATCAAGATATGTACAGATATGTCCATTTACCGAACACTGCAAAATACCACAACTTATCGGCACAATCCGTTCTATTCACCGAAATTTAGGCAGCGCTTGACGGGCCAATCAGATTCAATCTTGACACATATGAACATTTTGAAAATCGTGGAAGCCAACACAGCCATTCCAAGCACAGGTCCGCCATGTCCAACGATCCCCTTTTGCAGCCCTACCAGCTAAAGCACCTGACCCTGCGCAACAGGATCATGATCACCAGCCATGAACCTGCCTACCCCGAGGACGGCATGCCCAAGGAACGCTACCGCGCCTATCACGTGGAGCGGGCCAAGGCCGGTGTGGCGCTGACGATGACGGCAGGGTCGGCCTCGATCTCG
>JAYZYX010000164.1:0-30327 GCA_036139795.1 Pseudomonadota bacterium
GGCTGGAAGATGACAGCGTGTTCGCGGTGAAGGAAAGCCTGATCGGTAAATTCAAACCCGCCGCGCCCGAACTGGGCACCAAGCTGCACTTTGAATTCGACTTCGTTCTGAAGGCAGCAGCAGCCGAAGGCCGGATGGCAGCGGAATAAGGCAATGTGATCAACTGACAGAGGCCCCTGATCGACAGGGGCCTTTTTTCGTTGAGCATTCGTTGTACTGTGATCCGGTCAAGCGCGTTGGGGAGGACGATCTTGAACTTTAGACAACTGACGTATTTCGTCGCCGTCGCCGAGGAATTGCACTTTGGCCGCGCCGCCGAACGGCTGGACATGGCGCAGCCGCCGCTGAGCCGCCAGATCAAACTTTTGGAGGAAGAGCTTGGCGCGGTTTTGCTGAACCGTGGACGCAGCGCGACGACCCTGACCCAAGCGGGTGAGCGGCTGCTGGAACGCTCGAAGTCCATCTTCGCTTTGCTAGAGGACACGCGCCTTGAAGTGCGCCGATTGGGCCAAGGCGCCGAAGGGCGGCTGCGGATCGGCTTTGTTGGCTCGGCCACATTTGGCATTCTGCCCAATATCGTGAAGTCATTTCGGGCCAATTATCCGGACGTGAACTTGAGCCTGATCCCGATGAACAATCATCAGCTTCATCGGGCGCTGGTCTCGCGCGAGCTGGACATCGCCTTTGCCCGTCCCGCCCTGAAAGACCCCGAATTCGTCACTCGGGAGTTGGTCGAGGAAAAGCTGGTGCTGGCGCTGCCGGACACTTTAGACACCGGCACCCGCAACTATGCCAAGCTAGAGCGGCTGCAGACCCACTACCTGATCCTCTACCCCGAGTTTCCGCGCCCCAGCTACGCCGATACGGTGCTGAACGCCTGCGAGAACGCGGGCTTTCCCGTGCCTCTCCGCATCTTCACCATGGACCTACAAACTGCGCTAAGCCTTGTGGCGATTGGCGAAGGGGTCTGTATCGTGCCAGAATCCGTGCGCAATGCGCCCCGCGCAGGCATCAAGTTCCTGAACATCGAGCCAGAGATCGCCCGCACCTCTCTTTCGGTGAACTACCGGTTGGATGAACAAAGCGTTCATGTTCAGAACTTCGTCCGTCTGGCGCAAAAGGTGGCGCGCAAGACCTTCTGAAAAGAAAGGCCCCCGCCATGGGAAACGGGGGCCGGTCGAGCAGCGAATGCAGCGCCGCTCTCAAGGCCGGGAGAGCCTTGTGTCTTGTGCCTCAAACACCCAGCCAGGTGTGCTGGACCTCTTCGTTCGCGCGGATCTCGGCGGCGCTGCCGGTCCAGACCACTTGGCCCTTGCCGACCACGGCCACGTCATCGGCCAGCGATGTGGCAAAGCCGAAGTTCTGTTCCACGATGATCATCGACAGACCCGCCCGTTTCAGATCAAGCAGCTTGTCGTGGATCAGCTTGACGATGATGGGGGCCAGCCCCTCGGTCGGCTCGTCAAGGATCAGAAGGCGCGGGTTCATCAGAAGGGCGCGGGCGATGGCCAGCATCTGCTGCTCGCCCCCTGATAGTTGGGTGCCGCCGTTGTCCATCCGCTCGCCCAGACGGGGGAAGAGGTCCACGACACGCTCCATCGTCCAACCTTCCGGCCCGCCGTTGAACCGCTTGGCCGCCAGTTCAAGGTTCTCGCGCACGCTGAGCGAGGGGAAAATATCCCGCGTTTCAGGCACATAGGCGATGCCGGTTTTCGCCACATCAAAGGGACGTTCAGGCATGGGTTTGCCATCAAAGGTGATCTGCCCCGATTTTAGCGGCAAAAGCCCCATGATGGTTTTCAGGGTGGTGGATTTTCCCGCGCCGTTCCGCCCGAGGATCGCCAGAACCCGCCCCTGCTGCGCCGAGAGGCTAAGGCCGTAGAGAACCTGTGTTTCTCCGTAACCGGATTCAATTCCGCTTAGATCAAGCATCTTGCCAGCTCCCCAGATAGATTTCTTTCAGCAGTTTCGATCCCCGCGCCGCTTCTGGCAGGCCGTCAAAAACCACTTCGCCATAGTTCAGAACCGTGATGGTGTCGGCCACGTCAAAGGCCAGATCCATGTCATGTTCGATGATCAGAATGGTCAGATCACGGGGCAGGTTGTTCAGCAGGTCATGAAATCCCTTGGACATTTCTGGGCCGACGCCGCTGGTGGGCTCGTCCATCAGCAGCACCATCGGGCGCGTGGCAAGCGCCACGCCAACCTCTAGCTGGCGGCGGACGCCATAGCTGACCTCAGAGACCTTGGCATGCAGATAGGGCATCAGGTTCACCTGATTTGCCACCTCTGCCACGATCTCGCGCACTTCGGGTTTGGCCAGACTGTCGGACCACAGGCGCGTGGCGTGGCCGGTGTGGACGGCAGCGGCAAGGCCAAGGTTTTCCTCAACCGTCAGCCCGTCAAACAGGGTGTTCTTCTGGTAGCTGCGCGACAGCCCCTGCCGCGCGCGGCCTGCCATCGATAGTCCGGTGACGTCCTGTCCCGCCAGATGGATGGTGCCCTTGTCGGGGGTCAACTCGCCCACGATCTGGTTGAAAAGGGTGGTCTTACCCGCCCCGTTCGGCCCCAGAATGACGCGGCGCTCGCCGCGTTCCAGTTTCATCGAGACATTGCGGGTCACGTGAACCGCGCCAAAGCTTTTGTCCAATCCTTGTAGCTCAAGCATCGCCGGTTACCTCCTGCGCTTCGGTCCCTCGGGTGGTGTCCGCTAGACGGCGGTCCAGTTTGGCGCCCCAGCGGGCCTCGACCCAGCCGAAGATGCCGTTGGCGCGGCTGAGAACCACAGCGATCAGAATGCCGCCGACGACCAGATGCCAGTAGCTGGTCAGGGCGCTGACCTCATGCTTCAGCACCACGAATGCGGCGGCCCCGACCAATGGCCCGACCAATGTGCCAAGGCCCCCAAGGATCACCACTACCAAGGCCTCGCCCGAGACGGTCCAGTTCAGAAGACCGGGCGAGATATACATGCTGTGTTGTGCGGCCAGAACGCCGGCCAGTCCCGCGATCATGCCGGAAACTCCGAAAACATCGGCCTTTACACGCCAGACGGTCAGCCCCAAGGCCCGCATCCGTTGCGCGTTGTGCATGACGCCGGACAAAGACCGGCCAAGGCCCGAACGCAGAGTGATCACCGCCGCCCCATAGACCAGCGCCAGCGCCGCCAGACAGAACAGGGCAAAGCTGCGGCTGTCGTCTAAATCAATGCCCACAAGGCTTAAATCAGGACGCGAGATGCCGCCAAGCCCGTCGTCGCCGCCAAAGATCGGTGCCTCGAACACATAGGAATAGGCCATCTGCCCGAAGGCCAGCGTGGCCATGATGAAATAGATGCCATGGCTGCGGGCGCAGACCGTGCCGATGACCCAAGCGCCCGCGCCGGTGATCGCCACGGCGGCGACCATCGATAGCGGCACCGAAATGCCCGCCTTGGTGCTGAGCAATGCAAAGGCATAAGCCCCCACGCCCATCAGCGCCCCGTGGCACAGGGACACCATGCCGCCGAAACCGGCCACCATGTCCAAAGCCAGCACAAGGATCGCAAGGATCAAAATCTCGGTCAGGATTTCAAGGCCGAAGTATCCGGCAGTGAAGGCGTGCGCCAAGGCCCCCGCGGCCAGCAGCACCAAAGCGCCGTAGCGCAATGTGTTATGACGGAACATGATTTATCCTTTCGCCGGAAAGAGGCCAGCGGGTTTGATCACCAGCACAGCGGCCAAGAGCCCGTAGATCAGCATCGAGGCCAGTTGCGGGGCCAGCACCGCACCGAAGGTCTGCACAAAGCCGTAGATCAGCGATCCGGCGATGGCCCCTTTCAACGAGCCAAGCCCGCCGATCACGATGACAATCAAGGTCGGGATCAGGATGTGCAGGCCCATGTCAGGGGTGACGCTCAGCAGCGGCGCGGCAACGGTGCCTGCAAGACCGGCCAGCGCACAGCCGACGCAGAAGACGATGAAGAAAAGACGCTCGACGTTGATGCCAAGACATGCGGCCATCGCGTCGTTATCAACGCCCGCGCGGATCATCGCGCCGATCTGGGTGCGCGACAGCACATAGGCCAGCGCGGCAAAGACCCCCAGACCAAGGGCCACGACAAAGAGGCGATAGGCGGGATATTCGATGCCCAAAAACGCAACGCGGCCCGACAGGATATCCGGCGCGTTCATGGGCAGTCCCAGATCGCCCCAGACGATGCGCGTCAGGTCCAGAAGGGCAAAGATCAGCCCGAAGGTCACCAGCACCTGCGCCATCGGCCCCGATTTGCGCATCCGCCGGATCAGCAGCGTGTACAGAACCAGCCCAACTGCCATCACTGCCACGGGAGCCAGAAAAAAGCCGGTCCAATAGCCGCCCGCGGCGGCCAGCGAGGCCCCGAAGTAGGCCCCCAGCGCGTAAAGCGAGCCGTGGGCCAGATTGACGAAATGCATCAGCCCGAAAATCACCGTCAAACCGATCGAGAGCAAAAACAGCAGCATCGACAGTTGCAGCGCATTCAGCGCCTGTAGGGTCCAGAAACCAAGGTCCATCGAACATATCCCCCTGTTGAAAATCGCCCGGCCACGGGATGCGCGGCCGGGCCGTGAATCAGTTGGCGACGGGGGCCATGTCACAGCCGTTCGCGGGGTCACGCTCGGCGGGCAGGGTGGCCAGAACCTTCTGGGTCAGGCCGCCTTCATCGGCGACGGTCTGGTAGACGTAGATCGGCTGGACGATGTTGTTGGTCGCCGGATCGATCGAGGTCGCGCCACGGGGGCCGGCAAAGCTGACCTGACGCAGGGCATTCGCCAAAGACGCGCGGTCGGTGGCACCGGCCTTGGTGGCCTCGATCAAGGCGCGGGCGGCATCATAGCCCTGCACCGCGAACTCGGAGGGCATCCGGTCAGTCTTGGCTTTGAAGGCCGCCACGAAGGCCGCATTCTCGGGGCTGTCGATGGTGGGAACATAGTGCAGGGCGGTGATCACACCCTCGGCAGCGGGGCCTTCGGCGTTCACATATAGGGGCGAGGTCAGGAAGCCCGAGCCATATAGCGGCATATCCGCCTTCAGGCCAAAGCTGTCATATTGCTTGACGAACGAGATCGCCTCGCCGCCCGCATAGAATACATAGACCGCATCCGCGCCGCTGGCCTTGGCCTGCGCCAGATAGGGGCCAAAGTCCTGTGTCTTCTGGAAGGGTGTGAATTCCTGCCCGACCACTTCGCCGCCCGCAGCGGTAAAGCTGGCGGTGAAGGCATCGATCATCTGGCGACCGGCTGCATAGTCCGGGGCTAGCGTGAAGACCTTGTTGATGCCTTGTTCTTTCATCCAGCCGCCCATGGGGCGGTTCACCTGCTGGTTCGAGAATGACATGCGCGTGATATAGGGCGAACAGGCCGCGCCTGTGGCCTCGTCATTGCCTGCGTTCGCCACGACCAGCGGCACGCCTGCGCCATCCACCATATCGCGAACAGCCCCAAGAACGCCCGAGCTGACGATGCCGACCATCACGTCGACCTTATCCTGCAAGATCAGCTTTTTGGCTTTGCCCAAGGCGACGGGGGGCTTCACTTCGGTGTCTTCGCTGACCAAGGTGAAGGTGGCGTCGGTGTCGCCGCCAAAGGTCTCCAGCGCGATGTTAAAGCCGGTCTCGATCTCGCCGCCCAAGGCTGCGTAGACGCCGGAATAGGGCAGCAGCATGCCGACTTTGATCTCATCTGCCGATGCGGTGGTCACAGCAAGGCTGGTGGCAAGGCCAATGCCTGCCAGTAGTGCGCGTTTCATTATAGTTCCTCCCGTTAAAAAATGGCCCCTCCTCCGGGGCTTAACCAAGGTCTCCGCCGCCCACCGGCACGGTGACGCCGGTGATGTAAGAGGCCTCATCCGATGCCAGAAACAGGATTGGACCTGCCTGTTCATCAAGGGTTCCGTAGCGCTTCATGAAGGATGACTGGATCGTCTGGTCCACGATGGTCTGGTACCAATCGGCCCGTTGTTCCTCGTCCGCTTTGGGGTTGCGGGGCACCACGCGGGGCGGTGCCTCGGTGCCGCCGGGGGCGGTGGCGACCACGCGAATGCCGCGCTCTGCCACTTCCCATGCAAGGCTTGCGGTGATCGCATTCACGCCGCCCTTCGCCGCCGCATAGGGCACGCGGTTCAAGCCCCGCGTTGCGATGGACGAGACATTGACGATCACACCGCTGCCCTGCGGCAGCATCTGTTCTATCGCGGCGCGGCAGCAATAAAGGGTCGGGAACAGGGACCGGCGCACCTCGGCGTCGATCTGGTCAGGTTCATAGTGTTCGAACGGTTTGGCCCAGATAGTGCCGCCCACGTTGTTCACCAGAATGTCGATCCGGCCCCAGAGGTCCACCGCCTTGGCGATGGCCTTTTCACAGCCCTTCCACGTTTCCAGATTGACCGAGATCGCCTCGGCCACGCCGCCTGCTTTGCGGATGGCTTGCACCACCTCTCGGCGCGCGGGCGAGCGGTCGACGATCAACACCTTGGCCCCTTCACGGGCGGCGCGTTCGGCAACGCACCGGCCAATGCCTTGGGCCGCGCCGGTCACGACCATGACTTTGCCTGCAAAGCGGGTCATGCGGCGGCTGCCTCGGTCTCGGTCGGGTTGAACTTCTCAAAGTAGAAGTTCTGGGGCGCCACACCCAAGCTGTCGAAATGGGCGCGGACCGCATCCACCATCGGGGGCGGGCCGCAGAGGTAGACATCGCAATCACCCTCCACCAGATCGCCTGCGGTCAGGTGATCGGTGACAAAGCCTTTGCGGTCATGGTCTTCATCGGCGGCCGCCAGAATGGTGATGACATTCACATTGCCGATCTTAGCGGCCAGTTCGATCACGCGGTCCAGCTCTACCAGATCGGCGGCGCGGGTGACGGCGTAGTAAAGGGTGATCGGGTGATCGCTGCCCTGCACCGCCACTTGCTCTAGCATCGACAGGAAGGGCGCAAGGCCCGTGCCGCCCGCCAGCCAGACCTGAGTGCGGGTGATCGGGCGCAGGTAGAAAGCGCCCATCGGACCGGTCAGGGTCAAGGCATCGCCTGCTTTGGCGCGGTCGGCCAGATAGCTGCTCATGACGCCGCCGGGCAGATTGCGGATCAGGAAGGTGCCCGTGTCTGCCCCCGGCAGGGACGAGAACGAGTAGGACCGATGCGCATCGGTACCAGGCACGGTGATGTTCACATACTGACCTGGCAGAAAGCTGATCGCCTTGTCCATTGCCACCGTCAGCCCGAACGAGGTTTCCGACAGCCGCTTGACCCCAGCCACTGTTGCGCCGACGCTTTCGGGCGCAGTCTTGCAGGCGGCGGATGAGGCGGGAATGCGGATGACGCAATCGCTTTCCGGCGTCATCTGGCAGGTCAGGACATAGCCTTGCTCTGCCTCTTCCTCGGTCATGGCCTCATCCATATAGAATTCCAGATCGTATTCACCCTTTTCGGCAAAGCACTTGCAGGTGCCGCAGACGCCATCGCGGCAATCCATCGGGATGTTGATCTTTTGGCGGAAGGCGGCCTCGGTCACCTTTTCGTCGTCATCGCAGGTGATGACCCGTGTCACGCCGTCTTCGAAGTTCAGAGCAATATTATACGTCGTCATGGCAGTCTCCTCCCGTTGCCGTGCCTGTCCCATGCCCGTGCCCCGCCAACGCGGAACACGAGGTAGCTTGCCGGGTCTGTCGGGGTGGATCAGACGTGGTAGACGTCGATCACGTGGTGGATGTGATCGTTCTTCAGCACCACCTTCTTCGAAGTGATCAAAGGCCGCTCGCCACTGACATCAAGCGTGTAGAACGACGTGCCCCAATGCTGGTCGGTCGCCCCGTAGCGGTAGCTGAGGGTCAGCCAGTTAAAGCGCACCTCAATCTGGCTGCCACTGCGGCCCGTGATCTCGATATTCGAGATATTGTGGCCTGTGCGCGGCTCGGGCAGCGAGGTGGCCGAGGACCGGTCGGTCTTGATGCGGAAGACGCGATCCTCGATCCCTGCGCGGTCCGGATAGTACATCAGGGACATCTCGTTCAGGGGGTCTTCGGTCAGCAGATCCTCATCGTCCCAAGCGGGCATCCAGAAGGGGCAATCCTTGTGGTAGAAGGACAGCCAATGATCCCAGTCGCGGTCATCCAAAGCGCGGGCCTCTGCAAAGAGGAAGGCCTGAATATCGTCAAAGCTGACGGTCTTGGCGGTCGGGCGGTCTAGCGTTGCAGTGGTCATGGTGGTCCCTCCCTTATTCGGCTGCGCTCAGGGCTTCGGGCGCGGTTTCGCGCTCTTTGGTGATGGCGGCGGCCATGCGCTCGGTCCATTGCTTGTGCTGGATCACGAACAGGCCCTCGTCCTCGGTGCGGGCACCGGAAAGGACGGGGTTGATGCCCAGTTCCTTGGCGTCCTCATCAGGGCCTTCAATCCATTGGGTCGCGCCACGGGTCAGATCGTTCCACTTGGCGTGGGCGGCACCAGCGTAGCCGCGCTGGGTGGCACGGAATTCTTCTGTATCATCAGGCGTTGCCATGCCGGAGGCGTTAAAAAAGTCCTCATACTGGCGGATGCGGCGGGTGCGGGCCTCTTGGCTTTCGCCCTTGGGGGCGATGCAGTAGATGGTGACCTCGGTCTTATCGACGCTGATGGGTCGGAAAATTCGCAGCTGAGAGCTGAACTGATCCATCAGGAAAACATTGGGGTAAAGGCACAGGTTGCGCAGAACGCCGACCATCCATTGGGCTTTGGTTTCGCCGTATTTCTCGGTCCACTCTTCCAGACGGGGATAGTTGGGGCGGTTGGTCGGATCGGCCCACTGGGTCCACAGCAGCAGATGCCCGTTCTCATAGGAATGGAAGCCGCCGCGCTGTTTCGCCCATTTCGAGGCATCCGTGGCCTTGATCTTGTCTTCCTTGCCATCTTCCGAGCGGTGCGCCGTGGTCGCCACATAGTTCCAATGGACCGAGGACACATGGTAGCCATCCGCACCGTTTTCGGCCTGAAGCTTCCAGTTGCCGTCATAGGTGTAGGTCGAGGCGCCGCGCAGGACCTCAAGACCTTCGTCCGCCTGATCGACCACGATGTCGATCATTTTGCGGGCCTCGCCCAGATAGTCTTCCAGCGGCTGCACATCGGCATTCAAAGACCCGAACAGGAAACCGCGATAGCTTTCAAAGCGGGCCACTTTGGTCAGATCATGGCTGCCGTCCTTGTTGAACTGCTCGGGGTAGCCCGCGCCCTTGGGGTCTTTGACCTTCAACAGCTTGCCGGTGTTCGAGAAGGTCCAGCCGTGGAACGGGCAGGTAAAGGTCTTTTGGTTGCGCTTCTTGAAGCGGCACAGCATCGCGCCGCGGTGGGAACAGGCGTTGACCAGCGCGTGCAGCTCGCCTTCCTTATCGCGGGTGATCACAACAGGCGTGCGGCCCATGTGCAGGGTGAAATAGTCACCGGGGTTCGGGATCTGGCTTTCATGGGCCATGTAGATCCAGTTGCCTTCGAAGATGTGCTTCATCTCCAGCTCGAACAGTTCCTCATCTGTGAACATGTCGCGGCGGGCGCGGTAAATCCCGTTTTCAGGGTCATCCTGCACCATGCCATCCAGACGGTGCGTCAGTTCATCAAGGTTCGATTGTGTGAACATGGTGTTCTCCTCCTGAAACCGCGTCCTCCCGAAACGCGGGTGTCGTGATTGGGCACGGCTTTCCCAGCCGGCCAAGGCCGTTCCCCTGCGGGTCTGTGCGCAGCGGGGGTGGTGAGTTTATCGGGGCCGGTTCGGGCGGTGGCATGAGGCAGGCATCAAGGCGATGACGCTGGCTCTGGTTGGTTCCCGTGATCCGGTGTTTTGTTATTCCAAAATCTGCATCCAGAACCCCTTTTAAGTCGATAAGTCGAAGGGTCTTAGGTGATACCGAAATTGGAAGAGGTCTGGGGTGTGTTGTCTAACTATTTGTAAAGACAGTTTATTGTCGGCCTAGGCCCTGTGTGCGGGCCGACAATATCGGAGTTTCCCGAGTACCTTTGGGCGCGGATTATAGGCCCCGCGCAGGCCATCGGATCTTTAGCGCATACCATCAGCCGCCCCATCAGCGGTGCTGGTGGGTAGGCTTCAGCCCAAAGCGGGTGTTCGCGTCAGATCCAGTCCAGATTGACCTTGGTGATCGGGTAGGCTTCGGTAACCGCCTTGCGCATGGCAGCAAAACGCGGGCGCAGGTCGCGGAACTTGTTTTCATGGGTTTCCGCGACAGTCAGACGGATCGGGTCGAACAGTCCTTCCGCAAGAAAATGCTCCAAGAGGTCCAACTCGGCCCCTTCGATATCCATCTTCAGGAATGCAATCTCGCCATGCTCGGCGACCAGCTCGCGGATGATCTGGGGCAGGGACAAGAGGGCCACGTCGATGCCTGCCTCGTCCCGCTCATCGATCTTGCGGCCGCCCTTGATGATCGTGGATTTGACCGAACCGCTTTCGGGGTCGTCCTCAAAGCTTTCCGTCCGCATCAACTGGATCGAGCCAGACTTCACCGCGACCGCTGCGTTATGCAGCGTAACGTTGTCATATGGGGCCAACCGCTTCTTGAGGCGTCCAAAGGCGTAGGGGTCAGGTTCAAAGGCGATTACTGTCGCGCCAGTCTGCGCCAGAGGTTCCGCCACATCGCCAATGTTGGCCCCGCAGTCCAGAACCACATCACCGGGTTTCAGCATGGACAGGATGCCCTGCATCATCCCGTTGGCAAATGCGGTGCGCAGATGTCTTTTCTGGCGCCGCTCCTGCTTTTTCAGGTCTTCTTGGGAAGCCTCAGCTTCTAAGGGCTGCATTCTCTGGCTTTGAGGGGCCATTCATCTCTCCTGATCGTCGCCTGTGGGACGCTCTTTTCAGGCTACCCAAGGCGGCAACCTATTGTTGCCAATAAAGGGGAAATGCGAAGTATGCGCGACCCTTTTTAGAGAAAATATGAATAATATTTCAATTTACGCGGGTTTTTGCCGAAACATGAGACCTGCCCGCGACGGCCCGAAACGAACGCTTAGACCGACGGCATTTCCAGCTGGCAGGGGACCAGTTGCATGGTGTTCTCTTCTGTGCCGTCTTTCATGGTCCTGAACGTCAGGTCCAGAAGGGCGCTGACATCCTGACGGACCATGCCCACGTTCTGGGGCAGCAGCGCCCCGAAAGGGTCCCAGTCGAACGAGCCATAGCGGATTTGCGCCGCCCGCTCTGGTGCAAGGGACCGCAACCAGAACACCACCCCTTCCAGCGTGATGGTCGAGTTTACAAAGATCCCGTTCGGCACATCTGCCATCTTCAGCAGGGTCTCGCGGGCTTTTTCGGGGGCGTAGCCACTGGTGATCATCAACCCGTCGGGCACGGTGATACCGCGCTCTTTATGGGCCTCAAGAAAGCCGCGGCGGCGTTCGCGGGTGTTGTGATCGTCTGATCGGCCCCCGATGAACAGCAAGGGCGCACCGCCGCCAAAGTCCCGCGCACAAGCATCCAGAATGACCCGTGTCAGGTCCCGTGCGGCGGTGAAGTTATCGGACAGGATCGAGGGGGCCTTTGTCCCCGGAAGGTCCAGATTCAGAGTTTTGACCCCTGCGGCGCGGCACAGATCGGTGATCTGGTCGGGGTCGGTGGCGCCCGTGCAGATCAGGTAGTCCACCTGATAGCTGAGCATTTCGCGGGCGGCCTCCAGCTCTAGGGCCGGGTCTCGCTGGGTGCAGGTGATGACGGGAAACAGCCCCGCCTCACGGGCTCGGCTCTCGAACTGTTCGGCCATCGCGCCAAAGAAGCGGTTGTCGTATTTCGGCAGGATCATCCCGACAATGTTAGAGCGTTCGCGCCGCAGAACGCTGGCCTGAATATTGACCGTATAGCCATGTTCCTGCGCCGCCTTGAGCACCCTGTCGGCCAGCTTCTGGCTGATTCTGCGCTTCTTCCACGATCCGTTTAGAACCGAACTGACCGCCGTTGGCGAAGTGCCGACAAGTTCGGCCAGATCGTAAATCGTTGGCCGCTTTGAAGAATTCTTGTCGGACACTGCTCTGCCTTTTCATTGTTCATCGCCATATTGACAGGCTTCGATTTCGCTGGCAATCATGCTCCATCGGTTGAGCAAAGCTAAACATAGACGCTCAATCGAAAGAGCGGCCTTGAGGAGGGCTGTGGGAGAGGTATCAGCGAACCGGCGCCATTCGCTCCGCACTTTGCGGGCGATGTGCCCTATCCCGCGCAGCTTTCTCTCATCAGGTCGCACCATTCTGGAGGAGAGAAAAATGACCTTTAAACTGATGCTTACCGCGACCGTTGCCGCGCTCTCGGCCACTGTTGTTGCGGCGGAAACCGCGACCGTTGCCTTCTTGATGCCCGATCAGGCCTCGACCCGCTATGAACAGCACGATTATCCCGGTTTTCAGGCCGCGATGTCCGAGCTTTGCCCCGATTGCACTGTGATCTACCAGAACGCTAACGCCGATGTGGCGCTGCAACAGCAGCAGTTCAACTCGGTCATCGCGCAGGGTGCGAAGGTTGTGGTTCTGGACCCCGTGGACAGCTCGGCGGCGGCGGCGCTGGTGCAGATCGCCCATTCGCAGGACGTGAAGGTCATCGCCTATGACCGTCCGATCCCCGATATGCCTGCGGACTTCTATGTCTCGTTCGACAACGAAGGCATTGGCCGTGCGATTGCTCAGTCGCTGGTGGATCACCTGACCGCAACCGGCGTCGCCGATGGCGAGGGCGTTCTGCAAATCAACGGCTCGCCCACAGATGCGGCGGCTGGCCTGATCCGTGACGGTATCGACAGCGCGCTGGACAACTCGGCCTACAAAACCCTGTCGGAATTCGACACCCCCGATTGGGCGCCGCCGAAAGCACAGGAATGGGCCGCAGGTCAGATCACCCGCTTTGGTGCCGAGATCAAAGGCATTGTGGCCGCGAATGACGGCACCGCTGGCGGCGCGATTGCGGCGATGAAAGCGGCTGGCGTTGACCCGCTGCCCCCCGTCACCGGCAACGACGCGACCATTGCGGCGCTGCAGCTGATCATCGCGGGCGACCAGTACAACACCATCTCCAAGCCGTCGGAAATCGTGGCCGAAGCGGCCGCCAAAGTCGCCATGACCCTGATCGAAGGCGGCACTCCTGAGGCGACCACCACCCTTTACGACACTCCCTCCCAGCTGTTCGTGCCTGCGGTGGTGACCAAGGAGAACATCAAGGCAGAGATCTTTGACGCGGGCATCCAGACCGCCGCCGAGGTCTGCACCGGCGAATACGCCGCGGCCTGTGCCGAACTGGGCATCCAGTAACAATCAGGGCAGGGGCGGCGCGTCTGCCCCTGCCATCCTTGGGGAGGGAGAGGACCAATGAACAAAGGCGATCTGATCCTGAAACTGCGCGGCGTGTCCAAGCAGTTCGGCGCTGTCACGGCGCTACAGGATATCGAACTGGACGTCCACGCGGGCGAGGTTGTGGCCCTTGTGGGCGACAACGGGGCAGGGAAATCTACCCTGATCAAAGTTTTGGCGGGGGTCCACCAGCCCACCGCAGGTAGCATCGAATGGTGCGGCCAGCCCGTGACACTGGACAGCCCCGGCACCGCGCTAGAGTTGGGCATCGCTACGGTCTTTCAGGATCTGGCCCTGTGCGAGAATCTAGATGTGGTGTCGAATCTTTTTCTGGGACACGAAATAGACCCTTGGGCGCTGGATGAGGTGCAGATGGAGGTCCGCGCTTGGACCCTGCTGCAAGAACTGGCCGCACGCATTCCGTCCGTGCGCGAACCCATCGCGTCCCTGTCGGGGGGGCAGCGTCAGACTGTGGCCATTGCCCGCTCGCTGCTGCTGGACCCGAAAATCATCATGCTGGACGAACCCACCGCCGCGCTGGGTGTCGCCCAAACCGCCGAGGTACTGAACCTGATCGAACGGGTTCGTGATCGTGGGCACGGGGTCATTCTGATCTCGCACAATATGGAGGATGTCCGCGCCGTGGCCGACCGCATTGTCGTGCTGCGTCTGGGACAGAACAACGGGGTTTTCACGGCTGAAACCTCGCATCAGGAACTGGTGGCCGCGATTACGGGGGCCGCTGAGAACAGCGTCTCCAAGCGAATGGCCCGCAAGCAAGAGGAGGCCAACGCATGAGCGATCTGTCCCCCCAACTGGACCGTGCTGACAGCCGCGTCCGTCATGATGAAGGCATCGCAGGCGCCTTGCGTGCGCTGATTGATCGGGTGAAATCCGGTGATCTGGGAATGCTGCCGGTGATCATCGGCCTCATCGTGATTTCGGTGGTGTTTTCCACCCTTAATCCGGTGTTTCTGGCCCCCAATAACCTTGTGAACCTGCTGTTCGATGCCGCCGCCATCGGCCTGATTTCCCTTGGCGTGGTTTGTGTGCTGCTGCTGGGAGAGATCGACCTGTCCATCGGTTCGATGAGCGGTCTGGCCTCTGCCCTGATCGGGGTGCTGTGGGTGAACACGGGCGTGCCTGTGGCGCTGGCCGTGATCGGTGCGGTGCTGGCGGGGGCGCTGGTGGGGCTGCTTTACGGCTTTCTGCGCAACCGGTTTGAGATGCCCTCATTCGTCGCCACCCTCTCCGGTCTGCTGGCGCTGCTGGGTCTGCAACTTTACCTGCTGGGATCGACCGGCAGCATCAACCTGCCCTACACCTCTGGTCTGGTGAAGTTCGGTCAGATCCTGATCATGCCCGCATGGCTGTCCTATCTGGCGGCAATCCTGCCTGGTGCGCTGATGGTTTTCTTCGGCCTGAAAACTATGGCCCGCCGCCGTGCTGCGAACCTTTCCAGCTCTGGCCGTTCGGTCTTGTTCGCCAAAGCGGGTCTTTTGACGGCTGGCCTCTTGTTCTGCGTCTATTACCTGAACCTCGGGCGCGGTGTGCCGTGGATGTTCGGTGTCTTTACCCTGTTCGTGATCGCGCTGGACTATGCCCTGCGCCGCACCAAATGGGGCCGCTCCATGTTCGCCGTGGGTGGTAATGCCGAGGCTGCGCGCCGCTCTGGCATCAGCGTCCAGAAAATCCGTCTGTCCGCCTTTGCCCTGTGTTCATCCCTTGCCGCATTGGGAGGTGTCTTTGCCGCGTCCCGTCTGGCCTCGGCCAGCCAACAAGCAGGCACGGGCGACGTGAACCTGAACGCTATTGCTGCGGCAGTTATCGGCGGCACCAGCCTGTTCGGTGGACGCGGGTCGGCTTGGTCGGCGCTGCTGGGGATCATCGTGATCCAGGCGATCTCTAACGGTCTGACCTTGCTGAACCTTTCGTCTTCGCTGCGCTACATGATCACCGGTGCCGTTCTGGCCATTGCCGTGATCGTTGACAGCCTTGCCCGCCGGTCCCGTGCCCGCCATGGCCGCGCATAAGGAATTACCTATGAGCAAACTGGAAAACAAAACCGCCGCGATTACGGGCGCTGCCTCGGGCATCGGTCTGGCCTGTGCCAAGGCGCTGCTGAACGAAGGTGCCAAAGTGGTGCTGATCGACCGTGACGGCGACAAGCTGCAATCGCTTTGTACGGAACTGGGGTCGAACGCCCACCCGCTGGTGCTGGACCTCTTCGATGGTCCCGCCGTCAGCGCCATGGTCCCGCAGATCGAGGGCTTGGTCGGCCCGCTGGACATCTTCCACGCGAATGCCGGGTCCTACGTGGGGGGCGCGGCGGCTGAAGGGGATCCGGATAGTTGGGACCGGATGCTGAACCTCAACATCAACGCTGCTTTCCGCTGCGTGAATGCCGTACTCCCTGGCATGATCGAGCGGAAGGGCGGGGATGTGGTGTTCACCTCTTCGGTCGCCGGTGTCGTCCCCGTGGTGTGGGAGCCTGTCTACACCGCCTCAAAATTCGCGGTGCAGGCCTTCCTGCACGCAACCCGCCGCCAAGTCGCGCCCCACGGGGTGCGCATGGGCGCAGTGTTGCCCGGCCCTGTGGTGACGGCGCTGCTGGACGACTGGCCCAAGGAAAAGATGGAAGAGGCACTGGCCAATGGATCGCTCATGCAGCCCGAAGAGGTGGCCGACGCGCTGGTCTTTATGCTGACCCGTCCCAAGGGCGTTGTGGTGCGCGATCTGGTGCTGCTGCCCAACAGCGTGGACCTGTGACATGGGCTGCGTGATCGGGATCGACGTGGGCACCGGCAGCGCGCGGGCAGGGGTCTTTGACCTCTCGGGCGCGATGCTGGGGTCCGGCAAATGCCCCATCGCCTTGCACAAGGGCGCGGGCGGCGTGGTCGAGCAATCCAGCGAGGATATCTGGAACGCGGTCTGCACATCGGTCAAAGCCGCTGTGGCACAGGCGGGCGTAGACCCTGCAAGCGTTCAGGGCATCGGCTTTGATGCAACTTGTTCGCTGGTGATCTTGGGGCAAGGCGGTGTGCCGCTGCCCGTGGCCGAGGACCGGAATATCATCGTCTGGATGGACCACCGCGCTTTGGCGCAGGCCGAGCGGATCAACGCCATGGGCCATGACGTCCTGTCCTACGTGGGCGGGCGCATCTCGCCCGAAATGGAGACGCCCAAGCTGCTATGGCTGAAGGAAAACATGCCTGATCTCTACGCCAAGGCATGGCAGTTCATGGACCTGACCGATTTCCTGACATGGCGGGCCTCGGGCGATCTGGCGCGGTCAATCTGCACGGTGACCTGCAAGTGGACCTATCTGGGCCACGAGGGGCGCTGGGACGACAGCTATTTCCGCGCCATCGGGCTTGGCGATCAGGTGGATCAGGGGTTCAAACGCATCGGCACGAATGTGCTTGAGGCAGGAACGCCCTTAGGCGCGGGGCTGACCGAAACGGCGGCCACTGATCTGGGGCTGCCTGTGGGCACGCCCGTCGGGGCGGGGCTGATTGACGCCCACGCGGGCGGGATCGGCTCGGTCGGGGATGATCCTAAGGCGCGGCTGGCTTATGTCTTTGGCACCTCGTCCTGCACGATGACCAGCACGTCCGAACCGGCCTTTGTTTCCGGCGTTTGGGGACCGTATTTCAGCGCGATGGTGCCCGGTCTTTGGCTGAACGAAGGCGGCCAGTCTGCCGCCGGTGCCGCCATTGATGAGCTGATCCTGCATCACCCCTATGCCCCGCAGGCGCAGGAGCTGGCGGATCAGGCGGGGCTGTCCCTGCCCGACTGGCTGGCGCAGCAGGCCGAAGGTTGCGATGTGCTGGAATGCGTCAAGGGCCTGCATGTGGTCCCTGAACCCATCGGAAACCGCGCCCCTCACGCCGACCCCAACACCCGTGCGGTAATCAGCGGGATCGGGATGGAGCGGGATCAGCAAAGCCTTTTGGCCCTCTATCTGGCCAGCCTCTGCGGTCTTGGCTACGGCCTGCGCCAGATCATCGAGGCGCAGTCGCGCACCGGAACCCATGTGCAAGAGGTGGTGATCAGCGGCGGGGCAGGGAAATCGGCCCTAGTCCGACAGGTGCTGGCAGACACCACTGGCCTGCCAGTCACGGCCCCCACCACGGATGAGCCGGTGCTGCTTGGCTCGGCCATTCTTGGGGCAGTTGCGGGCAAAGCCCATGCCGATGTCACGGCGGGGATGAAGGCGATGGCGTCCTTGGATCAGGTCTATCGGCCCGATCCAACAGCCCTCGCCCGCCACAACGCCCGCTTTGCGATCTATGAGGATTTGCAGGCCACCGCCCGCAGTGCGGTAAGTGTATAAGAAAAGGGCGCAACGCCTGCGCCCTTTTCGTTATTCAGTGGCAGCCGCCGAATAGTCGATGTTCAATGCGGCAACCACCTGATCCAGCGCGGTCAGCATGTCCAATGTGGCCGCTTGCGGGCGTGACGGCGCCTGCGTCTCGCCTGCGACAATGCAACGGGCCACTTCGGCAGCTTCATAATAAAGCCCCTCGAAATGGCGGCCCACGGGTTCTTCATAGTGCAACTGAACGCTGCCATCGGCCGAGGCAACCGTGAACGGGCCGGGCAAATTGAACTCGCTGCCAAACTGGATCGAGCCCTTGGTGCCCACCACCACCGCATTGGTGGGGGTAAAGCCGTAAAGGGTTGTGGCCAGCGTCGCCTGATTACCGCGCTCGTTCGCCATCGCCAAAGACAACTGACCATGCACGCCGCTTTTATCCATCTGGCAGAGGCCCGTCACTTGGCTGGGAACCCCCAGCAGCTTGGTGATGAACGACAGCGGATAGGTCCCCAGATCCAACAGCGGCCCACCCGCCAGAGAGGGATCGAAAATCCGGTGATCGCGGGCGAAATATTCGCCGTATTCCGTATGAACGGACTTGATCTCTCCCAGAATTCCACTGTCCAGAACCTGCTGAAGCACGTCAAACTTGGGCAGGAAGTAGGTCCATAGCGCCTCGGCCATAAAGAGGCCCTTGGCGCGGGCCAAATCCACCAGTTCCGCCCCTTGGGCGTGGGTCATCGCCATCGGCTTTTCGATGAACACATGCTTGCCTGCCTCTAGGGCCAGTTTGGCATGGGCAAAGTGCAGGTTGTGGGGCGTGGCCACATAGATCACGTCCAGATCGGGATCTGCCACCAACGCCTCATAGCTGCCGTGGGCGGTGGGGATATCCCACGCCTTGGCAAAAGCGTCGGCCTTCTCCTGACTGCGCGAACCAACCGCCTGAAATATCTGGCGCGTATGGGCGCGGGCGCTGCGGATAAACTGTTCCGCGATCCAGCCCGATCCCAGAATGCCCCAGCGCAGGGCCGGGGCCGTCATCGGATCGGGAATGCGAGACGTGGGCAAACGATCGGGAAAGCCCATCACACGGCTTCCCATGTGCGGCTGGCCAATGAGCGTTCCATCGCGTCAATGATCCGCTGGTTTTCCAGCCCGAATTCAAAGTTCGGATAGCAATCATCGGCGGCATAAAGACCGGTGATCAGATCGCGCACCTCGATTACCTTCACGTCGAAATACCCAAGGCCACCGCCCGCGAAATCAAACGGGAAGAAGGCCGAGAACTGCGGGACCTGCGATCCGGCCAGCAGGGTCTTGAACCCGCGATCCGGCTTTTCATCATTAAAGCGCGAGACTTTGAGTTCGTTGAACCGCTCGCCATCCATCAGGATAGTGCCTTCGGTCCCTGAGACCTCCCAATAGACGCCAAACACCTTACCGGCCGAGACGCGGCTGGCCTCGATCGTGCCGCCTGCGCCATTGGCAAAGCGCACCATCGTCTGGATCTGGTCTTCGTTTTCCACCGCACGGCGCTCGGCGTTGGCATCGGCCTTGGCGCTGTAGTTGGCCGCGCCGGTGGCGACGGGGCGGGTGGGGAAATAGGTCTGGGTCTGGGCCACGGTTTCGGCCACCGGTCCCATCAGGTACTGGGCCACCGAGATCACATGGCTGCCCAAATCCCCCAAAGCGCCCGATCCGGCCTCTTTACGGGTGCAGCGCCATGAGAACGGCAGATCGGGATCGTTGAAGAACCCCTGATCGAACCAGCCACGGAACCGCATCGGCGTGCCGATCTGGCCGCTGTCGATGATCTGTTTGGCCAGCATCGCCGCAGGGGTTTTGACGTTGTTGAAGGCCACCATCGTCTTGACGCCCTTGGCCTTGGCGGCGGCGGTCATCTGTTCGGCCTCATCCACAGTGACGGCCAACGGCTTTTCGCAATAGACATGCTTGCCTGCGGCAATCGCCGCCATCGCCATGTCAAAGTGCATCATGTTGGGCGAGGTAATATCCACCACATCCACATCGGGATCATTGACCAAGGCGCGCCAGTCGCCGGTGGATTTTTCGAACCCGAAACGGTTGGCGGCATCGGCGGCCAGCGCCTCGGACGCGTCGGCCAGCATGTAAAGATGCGGGATCGCGGGCAGGTCTTTGTACAGCATTGCCGCGCGGCGGAAGGCATCGGCGTGGGCCTGTCCCATAAAGCCCGACCCGATCAGGCCGATGTTCATACGTTGTGTCATGGGGTGTTTCCTTTATTGGCCCTGAAACAGGGTCCGAAGTGTCTGGTGGGCACGCATCACCGCCGGCAGGGGCGGGGCTATTTGCGGGTCTTGTTCGGCCTCGACGATCAGCCAGCCCTGATAGCTGCCGGATTGGACGAAATCCTTGATGGGGGTGAAATCCACGCAGCCATCACCGGGAACGGTGAACATGCCTGCGCGCACGCCATCGTTGAAACTGGAGTCATTGCGGCGGACATCGTCCATCACATCGGCCCGCATGTCCTTCAGGTGGATGTGGTTGATCCGGTCGCCAAAGCGGTCAATCAGGCGGGCATAGTCAAAGCCCCCCGCCGCCGCGTGGCCCGTATCCAGCAGCAGCCCAAGGCGGCGGCCTGCGCGGTCAAACAGACGGCTGACCTCATCCAAGGTCTCGCAGACCATCATCAGGTGGTGGTGGTAGGCCAGCCTCAACCCGAACTCGCCCGCAAGCCACGCGCCGTATTCGCTGAGGCGGTCGGCGTAATCGCGGGCCTCGTCGGCGCTCATGGTCAGGCGGGTGGACATGGGCGCGTCCAAAGGCGCGTCCCCTGCCATCATCGCCACTTCGCCGTAAACCATTACGTCACAGCCCATCGCCTGCAACAGCGCGGCGTGCCCCCGTGTGGCGGCGCATTCCGCTTGCAGATCGCGGCTGGCCAACTCGCCCGAGTACCAGCCCGAGGCAAGCTTCAGCCAGCGCGACGACAGCATCGGTCCCAAGGTGACCGCATCGCGGGGGAACAGACGCCCCAGCTCAATACCCTCATATCCGGCCTTGGCGGCCTCATTCAGGCATGAGGACAAAGGGTTATCGCCCCCAAGATCGTGCAGGACGTCATTGGTCCAAGACAAAGGGCTGACCCCAAGACGGACCCCGTAGGGCAGAAAATCGTTGACACTCACGGGTCAGGGCCTCCAATTCGCGCCAAATTTCACCGGCTGGCCCGTCTTGGCCGAGACGATGGCGGCCTCGACCAGACGCTGCGCCTCATAACCGTCGCGGATACCCGCCAGCGGCGGGGTGCCGTCACGGATCATGGCGACAAAGGCGGTCATCTCATCGCGGTAGGCTTGGGTGAATCGTTCGATAAAGTAGTTCTCGGGCGCGGCCTGAAGGGCGCCAGCAGGGCTGGCAACCGACAGCATCGACTGGGGCTGGTTGCCGATGGTCAGCACCTCATTGGCGCACAGGGCCTCAAGCCGTTGATCATAGCCCATCGGGCCACGGCGGCAGGCGGTGATCTGACCCTGACGGCCCGACACTGTGGTCACAGTGACCATCAGGCTATCGATATCCCCCGCCGCGCCGATTTCTGGGCTGATCAGGCAGGCCCCCACCGCATAGACCGAGGCGATCTCTTCCCGCAGGAAGAACCGTAGCATGTCCGCGTCATGGATGGTGCTGTCGCGGAACATCCCGCCCGAGGTTTCCACATAGCTGCGCGGCGGCGGGCTGGGATCGCGGGACCACATGCTAAGCTGTTCAATGGGGCCAGTGACGCCGCTGTCGATCCGCTGGCGGGCGGCCAGAAAGCTGGCGTCATAGCGGCGCTGAAAGCCAAGCATACAAGGGATACCGCTGGCCTCGACCTTCTCTACGACGGCGGCGGTCAGGGCGAAATCCAGACTGATCGGCTTTTCGCAGAACACCGCTTTGCCGCTGTCGGCGGCTTTCTCTAGCAGGCCCGCGTGGGAATTGGTGCTGCTGGCGATGATGATCCCGTCGATCGAGGCATCCGAGAAGACCTCATCGTCCGAGGTGATCTTTGCGCCGGTCTCTGCCGCCAACGCGGCCCGTTGCGGCGTGTCAATCGGGTCCACCAAAGCGGCCAGCGTGACGCCCTGTTGCGCGGCGGCATTGCGTGCGTGAACGCCGCCGATCCGGCCCGCGCCGAAACAAGCTAGTTTCATCTGATACATCCTCCCATTGCAAAGCCGCAGCCTTGCTTGCCCTATGGAATACGGTTGCCAAAAGCCGCGCGGCAGTCCCATATTTGATGAAATTTCATCAAACCGGATCGAAACGGATGGGCAGCAAAGTCACGGCAGCGGATGTGGCACGGGTGGCGGGGGTCTCGCCCGCCACTGTAGACCGCGTGCTGAATGCCCGAGGGGGCGTGGCCAAGGACAAAGAGGCCCGCGTTCTGACGGCAGCGCGGCAATTGCGGCTGGATCGGGCGCTGGATCTGCGGGCGGCGCGGACCTTGCGCGTCGCGGCCTTCCTGCAACCGCCCGAGAACCCGTTTCACGCGGTCTTGGCGCAGGCTTTTGCCGATCAGAACAAAGGTCCGAACCCTTATAACCTGCAAACCAAGGTCTATTTCGTCGGGCCAGATGACAGTCCCGCCAAGACGATTGCTCGCATCGCCCCGAACTATGACGCACTGATCGTCAGCCAACCGCAGGATCACGCGCTGGCCCGCACCCTGCAAAGTTTGGCGACTGACGGCGTGCCGGTGATCAGCCTTGCCACGCGGATCATGGCCGAAGGCGTGACCCATGTCGGCCCCGATGATTACCGCACAGGCCGCGTCGCGGGCGAACTGGTAGGCCGCTGCCTTGGCCGCGCGGGCGGAACGGTTCTGGCCATCGCGGGGCATTTGTCGATGGCAGGGCAGGCAGCGCGTTGCGACGGTTTCCGCGATGTATTGGCCGAGCGCTTTCCCCGTTGCCACCTGCTGCCCTTGGGCGAAAGCCGCGATTCCGGCAGCCGTGCCGCCGCGCTGGTTGGCGATGCCCTGACCGCCCATCCGGACTTGGGCGCGATCTACAATGCCTCGGCTGGAACGGTACCGATTGCCGATTTGTTGACGCGGCGCGGATTGGCGGGGCAGGTGATGTTTTTCACCCATGAGTTGATTTCCGAACGCCGCGCCCTGCTGGCAAATGGCGTGCTGGATGCGGTGCTGGATCAGGACCCTGTGAAAGAGGTGGCCATTGCTTTGCATGTGGTCGCAGATGCCTTCGGGCGCAGTCCCTTGAAAGTGGAAAGCACAGAGCCCCCCGTTCGGATATATTTTCGCGAAAGCCTCTAATTCGTCATTTGGCCGGTCTTGATGATGCGATCATCTCGGATCATGATCGTTTCACATCATGGATTTGAGCGGGTGCAAACATGGCAGGACGACCGACAATCAAGGATCTGGCCCGCGCGGCGGGTGTCGGTACGGCCACTGTGGACCGCGCTCTGAACGGACGTGGCACCGTGCGCGAAGATACCGTGCGCAAGATCGCCGAGGCCGCCCACCGCATCGGCTATCACGCCGCCGCGCTGATTGATCAGCAGATTGACGCGGCCCTGCCAGAGATCACCTTCGGCTTTGTCCTTCACAAGGGAAAGCAGCAGTTCTACCAGAACTTCGCCAAAGAGATCGAGGCCGCCATCGCCGCCCGCACCGATATCAGGGGCCGCGCGATCATCCGGTTTTCCGCCTCGCAAACGCCCGAGGACTTTCTGAAAGAGATCCGCAAGATCGCGCCAAAGATCGACGTGCTTGGTAGCTCGGCGGTGAACCACCAGAACATCACGCAGGAAGTGCGCCAGTTGAAAGAAGCCGGAACGCCGACCTTTGCCCTGCTGAACGATTTCGCCCAAGGCATCCGCGAGGCCTATTTGGGGCTTAATAATATGCAGGTTGGCCGTATGGCGGGGTGGATGGTGACCACGGCAGCCAAGGCACCGGGCAAGCTGGCGGTCTTTGTGGGGGGCAACCGTTGGCATGGCCACGAACTGCGCGAGACCGGCTTTCGCAGCTATGTCCGCGACAGTGCGCCGGGCTTCACGGTGCTAGACAGCCTTGTGAACCTTGAGACGCGGCAACTGACCTATGAATCCACTTTGGACCTCTTGGACCGGCACAACGACCTGCGCGGTCTTTATGTAGCAGGCGGCGGGATGGAGGGGGCTATTGCCGCCCTACGGGAGGTATCCCAGCCCAATCAGGTGGCGCTGGTGGTGAACGAATTAACCATCGACAGCCGCGCCGCCCTGACCGACGGATTTGTCACCATGGTGATCTCGACCCCTCTACAAGAGCTGTGCACGGACATGATCGACAAGATGGTGAACGTGGTCAAACACGGCAGTTCCGAGACACCGGGCCAGAGTTTTATCCAGCCGCAGGTCTATCTTCCTGAATCTTTCGGGTGATGTAATCGCATCAAAATATTCCCAAGAATTACATCATGAATGATGTGATATTTGAGGGTCGGATTGACGCACCCCCATCCGTTCGACCATGGTCCCGCTACCGGCGAGGTTCAGAATCTCGCCAGTCTGGGAGGACAATCGTTTCTGCGAAGACCCCGCTAATCCCCGCAAAGGGATGGCCGGTGATCCAATCCGCACCAATGTGCGGAAACGATATCGCCTTGCCTGACACAGAGGAGGTCCACACGCGGTAATTGTATGGCGTGGGGGTTACGGCAAAGCCTGAGGGCCGCGCCACCGGCATGAGAGCACCGCTGGCCCGCCGGAGCCGGCATGGGAGGAAAGACATGAAAAAGACACTTCTGGCCGCTGGCCTGAGCACCCTGATGGTCACCACCGCAAGCGCCGAAACCATCGGCGTATCGATGGCGCTGTTCGACGACAACTTTCTGACCGTTCTGCGCAACGGCATGATCGAAATGGCCGACGGCATGGACAACGTCGACATTCAGGTCGAGGACGCGCAGAACGACGTGGCCAAGCAGCTTGACCAGATCAACAACTTCATCGCTTCGGGCGTGGATGCTGTGATCGTGAACCCCGTAGACACCTCGGCCACTCAGGCGATGACCGCTGCCGCAGAGGCCGCCGGTGTGCCGCTGGTCTATGTGAACCGCCAGCCCATCAACGTGGACAGCCTGCCCGACAACCAGGCGTTTGTGGCCTCGAACGAGATCGAGTCCGGTACGCTGGAAACCTTTGAAATCTGTAAGAACCTGCGCGCAGCGGGCAAGGGCGGCGGCGCACGCGCCTATGTCCTGATGGGCGAGCTGTCGAACCAGGCCGCCGTTCAGCGTACCAAGGACGTCGAGGACATTCTGGGCACCGACATGTGCAACTTTATCACCGTTGTCGATCAGCAGACCGCCAACTGGTCGCGCGATGAGGCACAGGATCTGATGACCAACTGGCTGTCCGCGGGCGAGCCCTTTGACGCAGTGATCGCCAACAACGACGAAATGGCCATCGGTGCCATTCAAGCGATGAAGGCCGCAGGCATCGACATGGCATCGGTCGAAGTGGGCGGCGTTGACGCGACTGCAGACGCGCTGGCAGCAATGGCCGCCGGTGATCTGGACGTGACCGTGTTCCAGAACGCAGCAGGTCAGGGCGCAGGCGCGCTGGACGCGGCGCTGAAGCTGGCAGCAGGCGAAGCGGTGGACCAGAAGGTCTACATCCCCTTCGAGCTGGTCACGCCCGCGAACCTCTCGAACTACGCCAAGTAAGCAAGAACGGGGGGCCTTCGGGCATCCCCGAGACAAAAGGCAAAGCGGCGGAACAGGCGCCGCTTTGTCCCTGCGCGGGACGCACCGCGCAGCATTATCTGGGAGCAAGACATGTCGCAAAGTTCGCATGGCATCGGGGGTCTGACCTTTGATGAAAAGAAGAAAGCGCGCGCGCCGGAGTGGAACGTATTCTTCGCGCTGCTGCTGATCGTCGGGATATTCGAAGGTCTTGGCGCTCTGCTGATGGGGCAGAGCCTGCTGTTCGACAGCGCCGACCGCTTTGACAGCATCTTCAACGAGGCACGCCTCAAGATCATCATCCTTCAGGTCGCGATTATCGGGATTATCGCACTGGGATCGACGCAGGTGATCATCCTTGGCGGGATTGACCTGTCACCGGGCTCGATCGTGGGCGTGACCGCGATGATCGCCATGTCTTTCGCGCAGGTCGCTGAAATCAGCGCCGGTGTGGTGAACCCCAAGCTGATGTGGGCAGGGATTTCCGATCTGCCGGTGATCGTGCCGATCGTGATCGGTCTTGCCATCGGCATTGCGGCGGGGGCTATTAACGGCCTCTTGATCGCCTACACCCGTATCCCGCCCTTTATCGCCACCCTTGGCATGATGGTTTTCGCCCGTGGCGCTGCAAAGTGGTGGTCCAAGGGTCAGCCGATCTCTTTCCCGACCGACAGCTATGCTTTCATCGGTTCGGGCATGATGCCGGTCTTCATCTTCATCGCCCTTGCGATCCTGTTCCACCTGATCCTCAAGTACACCGTCTACGGCAAGCACACCTACGCCATCGGCTCGAACGAACAAGCCAGCCGCATGTCGGGTATCAAGGTCGAACACCATAAGGTACTGGTCTACACAATTGCAGGCGCTCTGGCCGCTCTGGCTGCAATCGTCCTGTCGTCCAAGAACCTGACCGCTCAGGCCGGTATGGGCGTGATGTACGAACTGGACGCCATCGCCATGACCGTGATCGGGGGCGTGTCCCTGTCCGGTGGCCGAGGCTCGATCCTTGGGACTGTGCTGGGGTCGCTGATTTTCGGGGTGATTATCTCGGGTTTCACCTTCCTCAAGCTGGATGCCTACTATCAGGAAATGGTCAAAGGCATCATCATCGTCGGCGCTGTGGTCCTTGACCAGTATCGCCAGAAACGCAACGCGAGCCGGATGTAAGGGACTGATATGCTTGACTATACCAATGCGGAAGTCGTCCTTGAGACGCGCGATCTGACCAAGCACTACGGCGGCGTTCATGCGCTGGAAGGGGCGAACTTCAAGATCCACAAAGGCGAGCATGTGGCCATCATGGGCGACAACGGGGCGGGCAAATCCACCTTCGTGCGCCAGATCACAGCGGTGGAACAGCGCACCCGTGGCGACATCATCCTGAACGGTCAGCCGACCCAGTTCGCCAGCCCGATCGAGGCCCGCGAGGCCGGGATCGAGACCGTGTTCCAGAACCTTGCGCTGGCCGATGATCTGGATGTCCCCTCGAACCTGTTTCTGGGCCGCGAGAAGGTCAAATTCAAACTCGGGCCGTTCTCGATCCTTGATAACAAGGCGATGCGAGAGGCGACGATGGCGGGTCTGGTGAAGACGGGCGTGAAAATCCCGAACATCCTGAACTCGATCCAGAATATGTCGGGCGGTCAGCGCCAGTGTGTGGCCATCGCCCGCACCGCCGCCTTCCATTCGAAACTGACCATCATGGACGAGCCCACCGCCGCGCTTGGTGTTCAGGAAACCGCTCAGGTCGAGAACATCATCCGGACCCTGAAAGAACAGCAGGAACCGGTGATCCTGATCAGCCACAACATGCGGCAGGTCTTTGATCTGATGGACCGGATCGTCGTGTTCCGTCGGGGCCGCATCTGCGCAAACCTGACCATCGACGGCTCGATCAAGCCCGAGGATGTGGTGGCCTACATCACCGGCGCGAAAACCGGCGAAGAGTTCCCCGAGGCGCAGTAACCGCCAAAGGCCCAAGCCGGCCAAAGGGACCGCCCCTTCCCTCTCCCCAGAGAGGCGGTCGCTGAAATGTCCTGAACGGACACGAATACCCCAGATTTCTGCCCGCCCCGCGCGGGTGGACCTGCCCTCTGCAACCCGACGAAAGGGTCTGACCTATGAAAATCGCACTCGACCCCTTTATGCACCGGCACCTCAGCCTTGAGGATCTGCCCCGCAAGGTCAAAGAGCTTGGCTATGACCATATCGAACTGTCCCCCCGCGGTGACTTTCTGGAATGGTTCAAGGCCCCCCGCGTGTTTCCGGACCGCATCAAAAGCTTCAAGAAGGCCTTGACAGACGCCGAGGTCGAAGTGGCCACCCTGCTGCCCATGTACCGTTGGGCCAGCAACGACGAGGAAGAACGCAAGGCGGCCATCAAACACTGGAAACGTGCCATCGAAATCGCGGTCGAGATGGGCGTGGACACCATGAACAGCGAATTCGGCCGTGGCCCGCACCCGGACAAAGGCACCTGCTATTGCTGCCACACCGGCTCCATGATCGAGGCCTGCGAGGATGCTTGGTGGCGTTCCATGGACGAGTTGGTCCCCATTCTGGAGCGCGAAGGCATCCAGCTGAATATCGAGCCCCACCCCGAGGATTGGGTCGAAACCCTTCAGCCCTCGGTGGACCTGATCCGTACGGTGAACAGCAAGAACGTCCGGTTCCTCTATTGCACGCCGCACACCTTCTATTTCGGGGATGACACGGTCGCCATGCTGCGCGAATGCGCCGATGTGCTGGCCCATGTGCATATCGCCGACACCTTCAACCACAAGGCCTCTAGCGGGCTGCGCTACATCATCAACCCGCCGGGCAGCAGCGCCCGTGTGCACCAGCACCTGAACATCGGTCAGGGCGAGGTCCCGTGGGACGACTTCTACCGCACACTGGCCGAGATCGGCTTTGACGGCATCATGACCGCCTGCGTCTTCGCCTGGGAAGAGCGCGCGGACGAATCCGGCATCTTCATGCGCGCGGAAATGCAGCGCTACGTCGACAAATACTTCAAATAAGGAATGCACCAAATGACACTCAAAATCGGTGTAATCGGAACCGGCATGATTGGCCGCGACCACACCCGCCGCATCCAGCAGGTGCTGGCCGGTGCCGAAGTCACAGCCCTGTCAGACGTCAATCTGGACAGCGCCCGTGCGGTCCAAGCGGACCTGTGCCCCGACGCGCAGGTGTTCGAGACCGGACAGGACCTGATCGCCAGCGACACTGTGGACGCGGTGCTGGTCTGCTCGTGGGGCGCGACCCATGAGGAATATGTGCTGGCAGCAATCGCCGCCAGCAAACCCTGCTTCTGCGAAAAGCCGCTGGCCACCACGGCCGAAGGCGCCAAGCGCATCGTTGACGCCGAGGTCGCCCACGGCAGCCGTCTGGTGCAGGTCGGTTTCATGCGCCGCTATGATGTGGGCTATGTGGCCCTGAAAAAGGTGGTGGACAGCCAGATCGGCGCGCCGATCATGGTGCATGCGGCCCATCGCAACCCCACGGTGCCCGAACAATACGTGACACCCATGGCGATCCACGACACCCTGATCCATGAGATCGACGTGTTCCGCTGGCTGCTGGACGATGACTATGTCTCAGCCCGCGTGACCTTCCCGCGCACCTGCGCCGCCAGCCACGCGAAGCTGCGCGATCCGCAGATCGTGACGCTGAAGACTGCCAAAGGCACCGTGATCAACACCGAGATCTACGTGAACTGCAAATACGGCTACGACATCCAGTGTCAGGTTGTCGGCGAAGAGGGCATCGCATCGCTGCCCGAACCCATCGCCATCACCAAGCGCCTGAACGCGACCTTGCAAAACGAAATCCTGACCGATTGGAAGGATCGCTTTGTGGACAGCTACGACGTGGAACTAACCGACTTTATTAAGGCCGCCAGTGCGGGCACCGCCGCAGGTCCGTCCTCTTGGGATGGTTACATGGCGGCTGTGACCTCGGACGCTTGCGTGACGGCACAAGAGGACGAAGGCGCCTTGGTCGAGATCTCCTACCCCGCCCGTCCGGCGCTTTATAACTGAGGCCTCCCATGGACTTTGCAATCAACCACATCTGCACGCCGAAGAAGTCGCTGGAAGAGTTCTTTGCCATGACCAAGGCACTGGGGTGCACGAAGGTCGAAATCCGCAACGACATTCCCGATGTTGTCGGCACCCGCGCGCCCCAAGAGGTTAAGGCAGCCGCTGCGGCCGCAGGCGTTACCATCCTGTCGATCAACGCGCTTTACCCGTTCAACGTCTGGTCCGGCGATCTGCCCGCCCGCGCCGAGGCGATGGCCGATTACGCCGCCGCCTGCGGGGCAAAGGCGCTGGTCATGTGCCCCTTGAATGATGGCACCGAGGTTCCGTTTGATGACCTCGTTGCCGCCCTGAAAGCCATGAAGCCCATTCTGGACGCGCGCGGCCTGACCGGTCTGGTCGAGCCTCTGGGCTTTCCGGTCTCTTCCCTGCGCAAAAAGTCGGTCGCGATCGAGGCCATCAAGGCGGCTAGCGGCGAGGGCACCTACAAGCTGATGCACGACACCTTCCACCATCATCTGGCGGGCGAGACTGAATTCTTTCCCGAATGGACCGGCCTTGTGCATATCTCGGGCGTGGTTGATCCGGATGTGGCGGTCGATGACATGCTGGACGCTCATCGGGTGCTGGTCGATGGTGCGGATCGTCTGGAAAACATCCCCCAGATCAAGACGCTTTTGGCGGCGGGCTACGACGGCCCCTTCAGCTTTGAACCCTTTGCAGAAGAGGTTCACGCCTTGGCCGATGGTCAGGCGGCATTGGCCGAGAGCATCGGGTTTATCAAAGCTTCGCTTTGATCGGGGTAGGGGGCTCTGCCCCCTCTTGGCCCTTTTCGGGCCAATTCACCCCCGCGGTATTTTTACCAAGCTGAATGTTTGGTGCATGGAGGGATTAGGGATGCGTGATTTGGATGTGAT
>JAYZYX010000165.1:0-40778 GCA_036139795.1 Pseudomonadota bacterium
CTCATATCGGGGCGCAGGATCATGTCCTTTTCGATAAAGCCCTCTTTACCGGCCGCATCGCTCCAGTCTCCGGTGATGGTCTGGTAGAAGATTGAATCCGGAAGGTAGAACTGGGACTGCTTGGCAAACTTGGAGGCAGGCACAGCCTTGCCACGGGCAATGCCCGGAAGGTCCGAGATAATGCACTCGACCTCATCCAGTTTGCGGTCGTGAAGATAGGCTTTGGCGGGTTCGGGCAGAAGATCTGTCCAGTCGCTCATGCAATTCCTTTTCCGCGCAGGACATCGGCCATCGTCTCTGCCATCTGCGCATTATCATTCTTGTCGCCAAGGTGCGCGGTTGCGGTCGCCAACAGAGGCTCCGGCACAACGCCCTTACCGCGATAGTCTATCAGACCTTTTATAAAGTCCGACTGAAATTCGGGGTGTGGTTGCACGGTAAAGATGTGTTCGCCATATGCAAGTGCAGCATTCTGGCACATATCGTTACTGGCCAGCACGCGGGCGTCTTTGGGCAGTTCGACAACCTGATCCTGATGCCAGGCGTTTAACTCCAGCGTTTTACCGCCAAAGTCGTAGGTTTGCTTGCCGACAACCCAGCCGCCTTTGAATTTCTCGACCCGCCCGCCAAGGGCCTGCGCGATGATCTGGTGACCAAAGCAGATCCCCAGCAAGGGCATCTTGGCCGCGTGGATTTCGCGGATCAGGTTCTCGAGCGGCGGGATCCATTCGAGGTCCTCATAGGCCCCGTGGCGCGAGCCGGTGATAATCCAGCCGTCCGCTTGGTCCAGATTGGCGGGAAAGATGCCATCGACCACGTTGAAGGTTTTGTAGGTGAACTCATCCGTGCCCAGAAGGCGACGGAAAAGAGCGGCATAGTCCGGCGTGACATCCGCCATTTCGGTCGGGGTGTGGCCGGTTTGTAGGATTCCGATAATCATGACATCACCGCAGCAAGCTGTGCTGGTTCATTTGGGGGAAAGAGTGTAGCCGGCGCGCGCCGCCTACACAGTATCCAGATAGATTTCCATCTGCTCTTGGGGAGAGCTTTCGTTCATGTAGAACAGCTCTTGCCGCTTGGTTGTCACCAGATTGCGGATCAACTCTTCGGGGAAGATCCGTGCGACATGAGGGCTTTTCTCAAAGGCATCGATGGCGGCTTCCCAAGTGTTGGGAACCTGAGGCAAATCCTGATCGTACGAGCTGCCGCGAATGGGTTCGGGCGGCTCGGCGTGATCTTCGATGCCATTCATGGCGGCACCCAGAATCGCGGCGATCAGCAAATAGGGGTTCACGTCCCCGCCAGCCACGCGGTGTTCCACACGGCGGGCGCGGAAATCGCCCGATGGGATGCGCAGCGCGGCGGTGCGGTTCTCATAGCCCCAGCAGATGCTGGTGGGGGCGTGGTTGCCCGGCACCATGCGGTCATAGCTGTTCGCATGAGGCGCGAAGATCAGCGTGCAATCGGCCATCGCTTGCAAACAGCCCGCCACAGCATGGCGCATGAAGGCGCTGCCCTGCGGTGTGCCATCATCGAAGATGTTCTGGCCGTTCTTGTCGATCACACTGAAATGGGCGTGCATGCCGCTGCCCGAGTAATCCTCGTAGGGTTTGGCCATGAAGCTGGCGGCAAAGCCGTAGCGACGGGCCAGACCTTTGACCAGCATCTTGAACAGCCACGCATCATCGGCGGCGCGCAGGGCGTCGTCGCTGTGCATGAGGTTGATCTCGAACTGGCCCAGACCTGCTTCGGAGATCGCGGTATCGGCGGGAATGTCCATCTCTTCACAGGCGTCATAAAGATCGGTGAAGAATTGGTCCCACTGGTCCAGCGCGCGGATCGAGAGGATCTCGGCGGCCTTACGGCGCTTGCCCGAACGGGGGCTGACCGGCACCTGTAGGGTACGGCCCGAATCGTCGATCAGGTAGAATTCCAGTTCAGGCGCCACGACAGGGCGCAGGCCTTTTTCCTCATAGCGGTCCAGCACGCGGCGCAGGGCCTGACGGGGATCGCCATCAAAGGGGCGGCCGTCTTCATGGAACATCCACAAGGGTAACAGCGCGGTCGGAGCCTCAAGCCACGGCATTGGCATAAAGCCCCGCTCGGTGGGTTTCAGCACACCGTCACGGTCGCCGCTTTCGAATACCAAGGGGCTGTCGTCGATGTCCTCGCCCCAGATATCAAGATTCATCACCGACATTGGAAAACGGGTACCGTTTTCGACCACTTTGTCGGCAAAACGGGTCGGAACCCGTTTACCTCTGGCCTGACCGTTCAGGTCGGCCGCGGCCACACGAATCGTGCGCACCGTCGGGTGCTTGCGTAGCCAGTTCTTCATCACTCACCTGTCCCGACCGGTTCGTCCGGTCTAATTTGATCAAATTTATGATGGCGCGACGGCGATATTAAAGCAAGAGAGATTCTTAACGGATCAGTCGCGGCCGCAACTTGATCCTTGTCCGCTGGTTCGACGGCAGATGTCTATTCAAACGTTTGTTAATCAGGCCGAAAACACCGATCACGATCAGGGTCAGCAGGATGAAGTACATCGCCAGGATCGGATAGGGGATAAACGGGTTGAACGTTTTGTCCGCGAAATAGTTCGCGTAATACAGCGCGTCGCCCTTTTGTTTGAACGCCGGAAAGCCGCTGAAGTAGACCAGGGTTGTGGCGTGGAATAGAAAGATCGCCTCATTCGTGTAGGCGGGCCACGCAAGTCGCAGCATGGTGGGCCAGACAATCCGGCGGAAACGGGGCAAGCCGGTCATGCCATAGGCATCTGCGGCCTCGGTATCGCCTTTGGGAATCGATTGCAGCGCGCCGTAGAAAATCTCGCCGCTGTAGGCTGCCGTGTTCAGGAATAGCACCACCAGCGCCCCCAGCCATGCGGAGGTCAGCGGGTTGAAGAACGGGCTGACGCCTTTCAGCTGCAAGAACAGGAAGTAGGCGAAGAAGAACTGGATGAAGAGGGGCGATCCGCGGAAGACAAAGATCACCCACTCGGCGGGCTTGCGGGCCCAGACATGGCGGCTGCCTTTGCCCACGCCCAAAAGGACGGCCAGAAAGAAGCCGCTGACCAGCGCCAGCAGGCCGAAGTAGATGTTGTGGATCATCCCCGAGCCGATCAGCGTGAACTGCTGGCACAGGGTAAAGTCGGTTTTGGGCAGCAGACGCTCGCCCATACCAAGCGAGCGCAGGCCGTAGTCCGCGATGGTCTGAAGACAGCTCATGCGTTCGCCTCCTTACGCTGTGCTTCGCCGCCAGCGGTGGCTTGCCCGAAGGTCAGACGCTGCATGATGCGGTCCAGTACGATTTCAGAGACGCGGGTGAAGCAAAGGTAGAACACCAGAAGCGCAAAGAAGTACCACATGCGCCAATCCCCGTGGGGGTAATCGGTGAAGCGTGCGGTTTTCGAGCCGCCAAGTTCGCGCGCCCAATAGACGATATCCTCGACCCCGAGCAGGAACAGCAGGGGGGTGGCCTTGATCAGCACCATCCACAGGTTGCCCAAGCCGGGCAGGGCATAGACCCACATCTGCGGCACAAGGATGCGCCAGAAGGTCTGGCGGGGCGTCATGCCATAGGCCTCGGCGGTTTCAAGCTGCGCACGGGGCACAGCCCGCATGGCGCCGAACAGCACGTTCGCGGCAAAGGCGCCGAAGACGATCGCGAAGGTCACCACAGCAAGAACAAAGCCATAGACCTCATGGATCCATTGTGGGGCCGAGCCGAGGGGCATCTTGGCCTGTGCGCAGACCACAAAGTCATTGCCCTGCCGGATGGGCTGGTCCCAGTCCGGACACAGAGCCTGATGGCGTAGCCACTCGATGCCCTGATCAAGGGCGATGACGAAGAAGAGGAAAAAGGCAATATCAGGCACACCCCGCACGATGGCGATGTAGCCTTTGCCAAGCAGGCTGACCGGCAGCACCCGGGAGCGCGCGGCCGAGGCCCCTGCGAACCCGAAGAACAACGCCGTCGGGGCCGTGATTGCCAAAAGCAAAAGCACGGTCAGGAAAGACAGGTAAAAGCCCATGTGTTTGCCGGTTGTCAGATAACAGGCAAGCCACTGGAATTGGCCAAGTGTGTCTGGGTCGGTGCAGAAACTGAAAATGACGGGCCTCTTGTCGAGGTCTGGATATAGGTATTTTTGCCAAGATGAAAGGAGGGGCGCAGTGCCCCTCCGATCACGTGGTGCTTAGAAGGTTGCCGAGCCGGGCAGCCATTTGGTGATCAGCGCGTTCAGCGAGCCGTCGGCCTTCATGGACTGGATGGCTGCGGTGAACTTGTCTTTCAACTCGGTGTCCGATTCGCGGATGCCAAGGCCGATGCCGCCACCCAGAAGCACGTCTTCGCCAACGAGCGAGACATCGTCGTTTTCTTCGGCGATGGGCTCGAGGTAGGCTTTGTCGGCCAGAACTGCGTCGGCTTCGCCGTTGCGGACAGCGGCGACGGTTTCATCGGGGGTTGCGAATTCCACGAGGGTCGCGCCGCCTGCTGCCACGTGGGCGGCCTGAATGGTGCCGGCCTGCGCTGCGATTACGCCGCCTGCGAAGTCCACGTCAGCGCCGTCGAGGGCCAGATAGGCGGACGGATCGGGCTGGGTGTAGTTTTCCGAGAAATCGATGACCTGATCACGCTCTTCGGTGATCGACATGCCTGCGATGATCGCATCGTAGTTGCCCGACACCAGGTTCGGAATGATCGAGTCCCATTCGTTGGTGACCCAGGTGCAGGTCAGTTCGGCGCGTTTGCACAGCTCGTCACCCAGTTCACGCTCGAAACCGTCCACTTCGCCTTTGTCGTTCAGGAAGTTGTACGGAGGGTAAGCGCCTTCGGTGCCGAGGCGGACAACGTCACCCGCAGCGAAGGCTGCGGTGGCGGTCATCGCAAGGATCGCGCCGGTCGCCAGAAGTTTTTTCATTGTAGTCTCCCCATGCTTGGTTATGCGGCGGCCGAATGGCTGAGAAACTGCTTCAGCCGCTCTGATTGAGGGTTCCCGAAGAGATCATCGGGAGCGCCCTGTTCTTCGATCAGGCCTTGATGCAGGAAGACAACGTGGTCCGAGACATCATGGGCCATCTTCATATCATGTGTGACGATCAGCATCGTGCGGCCCTCATCTGCGAGGGCCTTGATCACGCGTACCACCTCTTGTTCCAGTTCCGGATCAAGGGCGGAGGTGGGTTCGTCGAAAAGCAGTGCTTCGGGTTCCATGCACAGGGCGCGGGCGATGGCGGCGCGCTGTTGTTGGCCTCCGGAAAGCTGTGCTGGGTAGGCATCGCATTTGTCGCCGATGCCTACTTTGGTCAGGTACATGCGGGCCTTTTCCTCGACCTCGTCGCGGTCGCGGCCAAGGACGGTGATCGGGGCCTCCATCACGTTGTCCAGAATGGTCATATGGGCCCAGAGGTTGAACTGCTGGAAGACCATCGACAGGTTCGTGCGGATGCGGATCAGCTGCTTGTGGTCGGCAGGGCGGCGGGCAAGGCCCTTGCCCTTCCATTTCACCGGCTCGCCTTTGAACAGGATCTCCCCTTGCTGGCTGTCTTCCAGCAGGTTGGCGCAGCGCAGCAGCGTCGATTTGCCAGAGCCGGACGATCCGATCAGCGAGATGACGTGACCTTTGTTTGCAGTAATGTCGACGCCCTTGAGAACCTCAAGCTGACCGTACTGTTTGTGAAGGTTGCGAATCTGGATGACTGGGGTTTCGTCAGGCACGGATCACCGGTTTGTTGTTTTTATTTCGGTTGCTGGAAACTACGCCTTAACTTTCCGGAAAATGCAACGTCTGGTCAAAAATTCCTTGGGGGAAGTTTTCCCTTTTGAGCAAAAGCGGCGCTTTAGGCGGCGGTCGCGACACGCCTTATTATATGGCCTGTTCAATCCTTTGGCGGGCAAGGGCGCTGTCCATGTCGGAGATTCCCAGAAAGCGGGTGACCGTACGTAATAGCGCGTCTTCGGCATCGTCCCGTTGGCCGTCTGCCAGAGCCAGTTCCCATAGAGATTCGATCACGGCCAGACGCTGCTCATAGGGGACAGCGGTCTTGATGGCGTTGGTGAATTTGACGGTGTCGGGGGCTTCGGCCTCTAGCGTTTCGGCGTCAGAGCGCAGACGGGCGGCCTCAAACGGAGACAAGCCGTAGCGGCGGGCGGTGATACGGTCGATACGGTCGATTTCGGCCTGCGCGTAGTCTTCATCAGCGCGGGCGATGCGGACCAGCAAGGCAGTCAGGGCCAGTCGGGCGTCATCACCCGAAAGCGGATCGGTGGCGGGGGCCGTCAAACGGCGCAGTAAATCAGCAAACATATCGGGACCTTATTGCGGCGCATTGGCAGCGCCAAGACCTGACATGTCTTAGTTGTTCATCATCGCGTGTTCGCGGGCGACCTGCATGTCTGCGCCCGGCATGCCAAGATGGATCGAGGCCAGTTGTACCAGTTGAACCTTATTGGCGCGTTGCTTGCCATCGACCAGAGCAACAGCCCAGAGCGCCTCTAGAATCTCTAGGCGATCTTCGTCGGGCAGGGCGTCGCGAATGACTTCGACCAGATCCGAGGTTTCCGCCTGCGTGGCTTCCAGACGCTCGGCGCGGGCGCGCAGTTTCATGGCCTGTACGATCGGCAGACCGAAGCGGCGCACCAGTTGATGGTCGATCATGCGGATCTCTTCGTAGGCGTAGCGGTTGTCCACTTTGGCGGCGCGGACCAGCAGCGCGGCCAGCGCTGTGGGGGCGTCGATGATGATGGGGGGCACTGCCTGAGGGGCAGAATTTGTGAATAGGGATTTGAGGTTGTCGAACATAGGGCTGCTCCGTGGCGCTTGAGTCCATTCTAAAGAGTCAAACGCAAAAGCTGCGCCAAAGTTTCGTGATTGCCCAAATATGTGAAGCAACTGCAACAAACAGAAAGGCACCCGTGATGGGTGCCTTTCAGGATTTTTACCGATGTCAGGGGCGCTTAGACCAGACGCGAGGTCTCTTTCGCGGCGCGGACGAAATCGCGGAAAAGGGGGTGCGGCTCAAAGGGTTTCGACTTCAGTTCCGGGTGGAACTGGACGCCGATGAACCACGGGTGATCCTTCCATTCGACGATCTCGGGCAGGCGGCCATCGGGGCTCATGCCCGAGAAGTGCAGGCCGCAGGCCTCAAGCTGGTCACGGTACTTGGTGTCCACCTCATAACGGTGACGGTGACGCTCTTCGATGTGGGTCGCACCGTAGATTTCGGCAACCTTGCTGCCTTCTTCCAGAACCGCGTTGTAGGCGCCAAGACGCATGGTGCCGCCTTTGTCGTCCTTCACGCTGCGTTCTACCTTGTGGTTGCCCTGCACCCATTCTTTCAGGTGGTAAACCACGGGGGTGAAACGCTTTTGACCGGCTTCATGATCAAACTCTTCCGAGCCCGCGTCATTTACTTTGGCCACGTTACGGGCGGCTTCGATCACTGCCAGCTGCATGCCAAGGCAGATGCCCAGATAGGGGATCTTGTGTTCACGGGCGAACTGCGCTGCCTTGATCTTGCCTTCGGTGCCACGCTCGCCAAAGCCGCCGGGCACGAGGATCGCGTCATAGCCTTCCAGATGGGGCGCGGGATCTTCGCGGTCGAAGATTTCCGAGTTCACCCATTCTACCTTCACCTTCACACGGTTGGCCATGCCACCGTGGGTCAGAGCTTCGGCGATGGATTTATAGGCGTCTTCCAGCTGGACATACTTGCCCACGATGGCGATTTTGACTTCGCCTTCGGGGTTGTAGATGCGGTCGGCCACATCGTCCCAGCGGGCCAGATCGGGTTTGGGCGCGGGGTTGATCTGGAAGGCATCCAGAACCGCTTGGTCCAGACCTTCGCGGTGATAGGCCAGCGGCGCTTCATAGATCGATTTGAGATCCTGAGCAGCGATCACCGAGTCTGGACGCACGTTGCAGAAAAGGGCCAGCTTTTCACGCTCTTTCGCGGGAATCGGGCCTTCGGAACGGCAGACCAGAATATCGGGGGCCAGACCGATCGAGCGCAGCTCTTTCACGCTGTGCTGGGTCGGTTTGGTTTTCAGCTCGCCCGAGGCCTTGATGTAGGGCAGCAGGGTCAGGTGCATGAAGATACACTGACCGCGGGGCTTGTCCTGTGCGAACTGGCGGATGGCTTCAAAGAAGGGCAGGCCTTCGATGTCGCCTACGGTGCCGCCGATCTCACAAAGCATGAAATCAACTTCGTCTTCGCCGATGGAGATAAAGTCTTTGATCTCGTTGGTGACGTGGGGAATGACCTGAATGGTCTTGCCCAGATAGTCGCCGCGACGCTCTTTCTCCAGAACGTTCGAGTAGATCCGGCCCGAGCTGACCGAGTCGGTCTTGCGGGCGGCCACGCCGGTGAAACGTTCGTAGTGACCAAGGTCCAGGTCGGTTTCCGCGCCGTCGTCGGTCACGAACACTTCGCCGTGCTCAAAGGGCGACATGGTGCCCGGGTCCACGTTCAGGTAGGGGTCCAGCTTGCGCAACCGGACCGAAAAGCCACGTGCCTGCAGCAACGCACCCAGCGCCGCAGAGGCAAGACCTTTGCCCAACGAAGACACAACGCCACCAGTGATGAAAATGAACCGCGCCATTCGGTCTGCGCTCCCGTGATGTTCCGCCAAAAAGCAATGCCCGTGCGATCCCGAAGAATCGCAGCATCACGGGATTTGAGCTTTAGCGGATTCGCAAAAATTAAGCAACCGGACCGCAAGATGCTGTTGGGTCCGGTTAACTATCGTCTAACGGTTGTATTTTTAGTTGGCCGAAGGTGTCAGCGGCGCGTCAGAGGTCACCGGCGGCAGCAGATCGCTACCTGCGGGTGCGTCAGCGGCGGGCGCTTCGGTGGGCTGTACGCCAAGACGGTCCAGAACCGATGCATCGCCGGAATTGCTTGCTGCGATAACGGTCAGCGCGATCGAGGTGATGATGAACGCGATTGCCAGACCCCAGGTCACTTTGGCCAGTGCGGTTGCTGCCGCGCGGCCGGACATGACGCCGCCACCGCCGCCGCCCATACCAAGGCCACCGCCCTCGGAACGCTGCATAAGAACGACTCCGATCAGCGATAGCGCGAGCAGGAGATGGACGATGAGAACGACGTTTTCCATGACGGACCTGATTACAACCCTCTGTGTTGTCCGCCCATGTAGGCAAATTTGCCGCAAGGGGCAAGGCATGCGTCCCTACCTTTTCGGGAATCCGCCGAATTGCGGTGCATTTTGTCCTTACGGGTCGTGCCGCCAAGGGGCAGGGGGGCGAAATAGTGGTTTCACCCGTCGGCACACACCGCTATAGGAAGCACGGTTTGAAGATCTGACAAATAGGGGATCCCTTATGGCCAACGTTGTAGTTGTCGGCGCCCAGTGGGGCGATGAAGGCAAAGGCAAGATCGTGGACTGGCTGTCCGAGCGGGCAGATGTCGTCGCACGTTTTCAGGGTGGCCATAATGCGGGCCATACTCTTGTGATCGACAGCAAGGTTTACAAGCTGCACGCGCTGCCCTCGGGTGTTGTGCGTGGCGGCAAGCTGTCTGTCATCGGCAATGGCGTGGTTCTGGACCCCTGGCACCTGATCAAAGAGATCGACACCGTGCGTGCGCAAGGCGTTGAGATCACCCCCGAGACTCTGATGATCGCGGAAAATACCCCGCTGATCCTGCCGCTGCACGGTGAATTGGACCGCGCCCGCGAAGAAGCGGCCAGCGCAGGCACCAAGATCGGCACCACCGGTCGCGGCATCGGCCCCTGCTATGAAGACAAAGTGGGCCGCCGTGCGATCCGCGTCGCCGATCTGGCAGACCGTGCCACGCTGGAAGCCCGTGTTGACCGCGCCCTTCAGCACCACAATCCCCTGCGCAAGGGTCTGGGAATCGAAGAGGTTGATCGCGACGGGCTGATCACTCTGCTGGCCGACGTGGCCAAGCAAATCCTGCCCTACGCCGCACCGGTCTGGAAAGTGCTGAACGAAAAGCGCAAAGCCGGTAAGCGTATCCTGTTCGAAGGCGCGCAGGGCTCGCTGCTGGATATCGATTTCGGCACCTATCCCTTCGTCACCAGCTCGAACGTGATCGCGGGGCAAGCTGCGACAGGCGTGGGCATCGGGCCGGGCTCGATCGACTATGTTCTGGGCATCGTAAAAGCCTACACCACCCGCGTGGGCGAAGGTCCGTTCCCGACCGAACTGCATGACGCAGATGGCGAACGTCTTGGTACCCGTGGCCACGAATTCGGCACCACCACCGGCCGCAAGCGCCGCTGTGGCTGGTTCGACGCGGCTCTGGTCCGTCAGACCTGCGCGATTTCGGGCATCAACGGTATCTCGCTGACCAAGCTGGACGTGCTGGACGGGTTTGAAACCCTGAAGATCTGCGTGGCCTATGATCTGGACGGTCAGCGTCTGGACTATCTGCCCACCGCAGCTGATCAGCAGGCCCGCTGCAAGCCGATCTACGAGGAAATGCCCGGTTGGTCGGAATCGACCGAAGGCGCACGTTCCTGGGCAGATCTGCCGGCGAATGCGATCAAATACGTCAAGCGCGTAGAAGAGCTGATCGAATGCCCCGTGGCCCTGCTGTCGACCTCGCCCGAGCGGGACGACACCATCCTTGTCACCGACCCGTTCGCTGACTGATGGCGCTGAGCTATAAAACCCGCCGCCGCCTGTCCCTGCTGATCCTTTTGCTGGGTCTGCCGGGATATGTGGTGGTGGCGGTGACCATCATGAGCACCATCGACCGGCCGCCTTTGTGGCTGGAACTGGTGATCTATATCGGTTTGGGCATCCTCTGGGCGCTGCCATTCAAGGCGGTTTTCCGCGGAATCGGTCAGCCTGACCCTGACGCGCCCAAAGAACCTGCCGATAAGGACTGACATTGTCCAAAGGGTGCTGCTAAGGATTCCCCAATATTTAAGGGGGATTCTAGATGAAGATTCTCAAGATGACAGTGACTGCCGTTGCGCTGAGCGCGCTGGCAGGGTGCGTAATCATTCCAATCGGGGATGGGGCCAAGGTTCAGGTCAATCCAGAGAAATATTGTACCGTGGAAAACGCCTACTGGATGGGCCGCGATAAGGGCAAATCGGTTGTCGATCTGTGCCCTGAAGAACTGCAAGCCGATCTGGCGCTGGCCAACGCTTATGGCCAGAAATACCGCGAACTGACCCAAGAGATCGAGATGCGCCAGCAGATGATCGGTGACGACAGCACCGATTCGGTGCTGGAGAACGCGCCAGAGCCGATCCCTTCGATGCTGAGCCGCGTTCAGTTGAAGCGTCTGGAGGCTGAGCGCGCCCAATACGCCAGCCCGCCCCTGACCACCACGGCGGCTGCGTCGAACTGATCCGCAAGACGGTTGTTAAAATGAAAACGGGCGGCAGAGTGTCTCTGCCGCCCGTTTGCTGTTTTGGTTGATTGGCTCACTCGCCCGAGGCTTTGGCGCGATCCTGATAGCGGATCGTATCCGAGACCTTGAAACGGCCACCGGCCACTTTCTTGATCTTCTCGTCCCGCAGCAGTTGGCCGAAGGCACGCAGGGCCTCTTCGCGGCTCAGATCGCCGCCTTGGCTGTTGCGCACCAGTTGCATGATCTGCGGGCGGGTGAAAAGTTCGCGACCCTCTACAAATGCGGTAAAGGCCGCAGCGGCCTCAACGCGCTCGGCTGTGGTGTTGACGCCTTTGCCTGCCGCATAGGCCGCAAAGTTATCAACGCGGTCGGTCTTTTTCGGTGCCTCGGTCGCGACGCGGCGGGGGCGGACCGTTTCCGGCATCGCTTCCAGCACTGTGTCGACCCGCTGTTCTGCCACCAATCGCAAGGGCGCTTCGCTTGGTGCGGGGCGTTCCGGTTGCGGCTGGGGACGTTCGGCCCGTCTGCCTTGTGCCACCGGACGGCGGGGTTTGATCCCCTGAGTGTCCTGCGCGGTGTCTTGGGCTTTCGGTGCCTCGGTCGCGGGGGTGACTTCGGGTTCTTCGCTGCGGCGCATACGCCCCAGCAGGCTGTTTTCGGCGCGGGTCGCAGCAACTGCGGCCTTGAGGTGAGCGATCGCGTTGCGGCGACGGCTATGCTCGGGGGCCTCCATCTCGATGTTGGCTTTGTTGAGCAGACGGTCCGCAGCGTCATCGCCCAATCCGGCTTGCTCTAGCAGAGCGCGACCGGCGGGACGATCAGAGGCGGGCTTTTCCTCGGGCAGATCGAACTCTGCCTCGGGCAGATCTTCTTCGATCGCTGTTTCCTCGAACGCGGTGTCTTCGGCTTCATCGGTCTCGTTCGAGCCCATTTCAGCTTCGACTGCGGCGAGGGCGCGCATCAGGTCGTCTTCCTGCTCGGGGCTCAGATCGCTTTTGGTGGCGTCACCCGCAACTGCGGCTTCAGCTTCCTGTTCGGCAATCAGAGCCTGTGCCATATGCGCGCGCTTGAGGCGCAGGACACGGGCACGGCGGGGCAGATCGTCTTCTTCTTCGTCGTCCTCGGCGTCATCCTCATCCGCAGCGGTTGCGACGGGTTTGGGCGCTTCGGCAACCAGTTCCGCTTCGGGCGCGTCCATCTCTTCGGCTTCAAGGCGGGGTGCCTCTTCTGCGTCTTCGATCTCGGCGGTGTCTTCGGCGGCTTCCTCTGCGGGCTGCTCAAGGCGCAGCGGCGCAGTGTTGGTCCGGTTGGCAGCAGCGGTGATCGCTGCCAGCGCCGCCAGATCGATCATCGGGCGGGGCGCGTTTGCGATGTTGTCTTCCTCGAACTCGTCCTGGTCATCCGCTTCTGCGGTGTCCTCGTCCGAGATTTCGGTTTCAGCAACAGTTGCGACGTTGTCGTCTTCGGCGTCCGCTGCGCTGCCCTCATCGGCATTGAGTGCGCCGATCAGGTTTGCAATGCGGGCGTCGTCTGCGTCAGAGACTTCATCAGCCGCAGCGACCACGTCTTCCGAGACCTCTGCGGTCTCTTCTTCGGTCTCTGCGAAGGCTTCTACCAGTTCAGCGGTTTCGGTCGGAGCCGCGGTGTCCTCGATGAATTCTTCATCTTCGGCAACTTCGGGCTCGGCCGTATCCTGTTCCATCAGGGCGCGGATGCGGCGCAGCTTGGCGGCAACGCTTGCGGGATCGGCGTTGTGACGCTCTTGCGCGGCAGGAGCCTCGGCCAACACTTCTTCGGCTTCGGCTTCGGCTTCGGCTTCGGCTTCGGCTTCGGCTTCGGCTTCCACAACGTCTGCATCCGCTTCAACCTCGGCGGCAACCTCTTCCACGGCTTCGGTCTTCAACGCTTCGGGCGCCGCAACTTCTGCAGTTTCTACCGCAGTTGCGACGTCTGCCTCGGCAACCTCTGCCTCAGTGACCACTGCCTCAGCGGGCAGTTCGACATCTTCAGCGGGTTCCTCGGCAATGTCCGCGACAGCGGGTGCGCGGTCGTCGGCGGTTGCTTCCGCCTCGGGTGCCGCTTGAGCTGCCTCAGCCGATACGGGCGCTGCCTCAACAGGGGCCGCAGGCTGCGCTGGCGCGACTGCTTCGGGTGCCGGCTGGGGGGCCGCTTGGGCCACCTCTGGCGCAGCTGTCGCTGCCGCTGCCACCGGAGCTGGGGCCGCAGCCGGAGCCGCTTGGGGTTGGGGTGTGGGGGCGGGTGCCTGCGCCGTAACCGGTGGCGCAATCTGAGATCCGGTGGGCCGCAAAACAATGCCGCCCGATTCCATGCGGGCTTCTACCCGACGCTCAATTTCGCGTTCTGCGATACGCGCCAGCATATCGGCATCCGGGGTAGGTGGTTCCGCCCCAAAATACCGATCGTCCGCAGCCAGATCCCGGAAATATTCGGCAATCGCCTTCATCGTGTCGAAACTGTCCTCGAACCCTTCTAGGGTACAAGAGAACGTCCCGTATGACACGGTGAGAATCTTGTTGTTGCCTACCATCACTAGCTCGCTTTCTTACGTTAGCAGAACTACGTCTAACATCTTCAAAGTTACGAAACGGATCAAATGAAAGGTCTTTCCTGTGTGATTCCGTGGCCTAAATGTGGCCGTCGATAAATTATAGGACAGTGTCCAAGTTATGCCGAGAATTGTTCACGAATTATCACCAATAACCTTACTGGGCGGCGGAAATGTCGAACAATCCGATCTGATTTTTGCAAATGATTACGCCCCAAGGCTAATCGCGGCCGATGGCGGCGCGGATTCTGCGGTGTCTTTTGGGTGGTTTCCCGAAACAGTGATCGGTGATTTTGACTCACTGACCGAGAAAACGCGTCAAATTTTAGGCTCCCAAAGGCTGTTTCAGATCGCAGAACAGGATAGCACAGATTTCGATAAGTGTCTTCGAAGCATCGATGCGCCCTTGATTCTCGGAATGGGATTTACAGGTCGGCGGCACGATCACACGCTGGCGGCCTTCAGCACTTTGGCGGCGCGTGCGGACAAACGCTGTGTGCTGTTCGCAGAGGAAGACCTGATCTTCCTCGCGCCGCCGCGGATTTCTTTGGATTTGCCTGAGGGGATGCGGTTTTCGCTCTATCCGTTGGGTCCGGTCAGCGGCACGTCTGAGGGGCTGCATTGGCCCATTGATGGCATCCCGATGGCGCCAAACGGACGGGTCGGGACCTCGAACAAGGTCAGCGGGCCAGTGCGTCTTTGCTTCGATGCGCCGCACATGTTGATACTGGTGCCGAAAGAGGCGCGGGATAAAATTCTGGCCGCTTTGCTGGAAGAACCCAGCAAATGGCCCGATCCGGCGGTCCGTTAGGGCGCGGGCGGCGGGCGGCGGCGGATGATTCGCTGCCCCTGCGCCTGTTCGCGGGCAAAGACATAAAGGCCCGAGCCTACGATGATCGCGATGCCAAGGAAGGTCAGGCTATCCGGCATATCGCCGAAGATGGCGTAGCCGACGGCGGTGGCGCTGACGATCTCAAGGTATTGCAGGGGTGCGATGGTGGCGGCGGGCGCGAACTTCAGCGCGTAGGTGATGAAGATGTGCGAGACCGTGGCAAAGAACCCGACCCCAAGCAGGGTGTAGATCGCCTTGCCCGTGGGCATGACCGGATCCAGATAGGAAATGCCCGAGCCATCCGCCAGCAGCAGCACCGGCAACAGAACCAGAGTGGCGGCGATAGCGGTCTGCGCCTGCATCACCACCGGATGCCCTTTGCCGGACATCATTCGCGTCAGCACCATATAGAGCGCAAAGAAAAAGGCGGTCCCCAGCGGGAATAACGCCACCAGCCCCAGTTCTGAGAAACTGGGCCGGATGATCAGCAGCGCCCCGCCAAAGCCGATGATACAGGCGATGATCCGGCGCGGGCCGATGCTTTCCTTCAGGATCACGGCGCTAAGAAGGGTCAGGATGAAAGGTTCGACAAAGAAGATCGCGATGGCGTTGGCGATCGGCATTTCGCGCACAGCGGTAAAGAACAGAACCGTCGCGGACAGCAGCGCCAAGGCACGCAGCAGGTGGCTAAGAGCTTCTTGGCCGGTGCAGCGCAGGCTGTGTCCCATCGCGATGGCCAAAGGCACCAAGGCCAGAACCTGAATTCCGAAACGGCCAAGCACGATCTCTGCGGCGGGAACCTCTGCGGGTGTGGCCTTGGCGCAGGCGTCCATCAAGGGGGCAAGCACGCAAAAGCCAAGCATGCACAGGATGCCGGTCAATGGGCGGTCGGTGTCGGAACGGTTCATCTACAGGGTCTCAGCAGTTCGGGATATTCACCGCCAGCCCCCCAAGCGAGGTCTCTTTGTACTTCTCGCTCATGTCGGCTCCGGTCTGGCGCATGGTCTCGATACAGGCGTCCAGAGGCACAAGGTGCGTGCCATCGCCGCGCAAGGCAAGACTTGCCGCGCTGACCGCTTTGATCGCACCCAGACCGTTGCGTTCGATACACCGGACCTGCACCAAGCCGCGCACGGGATCGCAGGTCATGCCAAGGTGATGCTCCAGCGCGATTTCTGCGGCGTTCTCGATCTGCTCGGGCGAGCCGCCAAGAACGGCGCAAAGACCGGCCGCCGCCATTGCGCTGGCGCTGCCGACCTCTGCCTGACAGCCCGCTTCGGCCCCGCTGATGCTGGCGTTGTACTTGACCAACCCGCCGATGGCGGCGGCGGTTAGCAGGAAATCGGGAATGCGCGCACGGCTGGCCCCCGGTACATGGTCCAGCCAATAGCGGATCGTGGCAGGCACCACACCTGCCGCGCCATTGGTGGGGGCGGTGACCACCTGACCACCGGCGGCGTTCTCTTCGTTGACTGCCATGGCATAGCAGCTCATCCAGTCATTGATCGTGTGGGGCGCGGTCAGATTCATACCCCGCTCGGCCTCAAGAGATTCCAGAATTTTCGGGGCGCGGCGTTTGACGTTCAGGCCACCGGGCAGGATGCCGCCGGTCTCAAGGCCGCGGTTCATGCAGGCCTCCATGACCTCCCAGATGCGGGTTAGACCTTGGTCCAGCGCGTTCGGGCCGCGACGGGTCAGCTCATTGGCGCGTTTCATGCCCGCGATGGTCTTGCCGCTGTTGGCGGCCATATCCAGCATCTCGGCGGCGGATTTAAACGGGAAGGGGACCGGATCGCCTTCGTCCTTGTCAGCGCCTGCGGCCAGTTCGTCAGCGGTCAGAACAAAGCCGCCGCCGATGGAATAATAGATCTCTTGCAAGATCACGTCGCCTTGGGCGTCGGTAGCCATCAGGATCATGCCGTTCGCATGACCGGGCAGGGCGTGGTCATAGTCAAAGACCAGATCGGTTTTCGGCTGGAACACCAGCGTGCCCAGATCGGGGGGCGCGACGGTTCCCGATGCCTCAATCTCTGCCAGCGCGGCAGTTGCCTTTTCCGCGTCGTAGTCCTGCGGAGTGAAACCGGCCAGACCAAGGATGGTGGCGCGGTCCGTCGCATGGCCCACACCTGTAAACGCCAGTGACCCGTGGAGCGAGCCCTTAAGCCCGTGCGCCGTAAAGGGCGCTGCACGCAGGCGGTCAAGGAACCGCGCGGCGGCAACCATCGGTCCCATCGTATGGGACGAGGACGGCCCCACGCCGATTTTGAACATGTCGAATACGGAAAGGAACATTGTCTGACCTGTCGGGCTAAGGGCCATTATTCATTTCACAGTCAGCTTTTTGTGGAGCTTTCACGCCACTGAAAACGACCCAACGCCTTGTCAGGGCGTCATGTTCGGTGAATTCGGCTTCGGCACAGTAGGGTATTCCCGCCCTGCTGCGTTGACCAAACGGGGGGTGCTCTGCTTGCCCTTCGGCCCTTGGCAGGCCAATCTGGACTTCTATTCCATCCGCAAGTCCGGCCTGATTCCGTGAGCAAAGTCATTTACATGCCGGTCATCGGCGCCAGCCGTGGGGCTTCGCCCTCGCACAATGGTCGCAAGTCACTTATAAGCGCTGCGAACACTTACGGAGTTCTTGGGATGACCGGAGAATTGTCGCCAATCGACAAGGCCAAGTTTGTCGCCGCCAAGCGGGCGGTCGAGTTTGTTGAAGACGGTATGCGTGTTGGTCTTGGCACAGGCAGCACTGCCGCATGGATGGTGCGTTGCCTTGGCGAGTTGGTCCGGCATGACGGCCTGAATGTGATCGGGGTGCCGACTTCGACCCGCACGGCGGAACTGGCCCGTAGTGTTGGCATCAAGGTGGTCAGTCTGGATGAGGCCAAATGGCTGGACCTGACCATCGATGGGGCGGATGAATTCGACGGGGATCTGAACCTGATCAAAGGGGGCGGTGGCGCGCTGCTTCAGGAAAAGATCGTGGCGACGGCCAGTGACCAGATGGTGGTGATCGCGGATGCGGCCAAGGCCGTTGAAACGCTGGGGGCCTTCCCCCTGCCGGTCGAGGTGATCCCCTTTGGCTGGCAGACCAGCAAGGCGCTGATCGAGGAAATGATCGGCAGTCTGGACGTTATGGGCTATCTCAGCGCCCTGCGGATGAACGGGGACCGCCCGTATGTGACCGAAGAAGGCAATTACATTATCGATCTGCATCTGAAACGCATCGGAAACCCGCGTCAGATGGCAATGGTGATCAATCAGGTGCCGGGTGTGGTTGAAAACGGGCTGTTCATAGATATCTGCGATCAGGTGGTTGTCGGCTATGGCGATGGCCGCGTTGAAACCCGCGATATTAACAATGGCACGGTAGAAGAGTCGCAAATCGAATTCGTCGAGAGCGACAATCTGTTCCGTGACCTGAACGATTAAGCCTTAGGCTGAAAGGGAAACAATGGATTTCGACTACGATCTTTTCGTGATTGGTGGCGGTTCGGGCGGTGTACGTGCGGCGCGTGTTGCAGCAGGCGAGGCGGGCGCGAAGGTCGCGCTGGCAGAGGGTGACCGCTATGGCGGAACCTGTGTTATTCGCGGCTGCGTGCCCAAAAAACTGATGGTTTTCGCAAGTGAATACAGCGGTATGGCCGCCGAGGCAGAGGCCTATGGCTGGTCCGCCAGCATCACCGATTTCAACTGGAACACCTTCCACGGCAAACTGGTTGAGGAACTGGATCGTCTTGAAGGGGTCTATCGCCGCCTTCTGGCTGGCTCCGGGGTTGAGACCTTTGATCAGCGCGCCAAGATCGCTGATGCCCATACGGTTGAACTGGCCGATGGCACCCGCAAAACCGCCAAGCATATCCTGATCGCGACCGGCGGCACGCCTGTGCGTCCCGATATGCCGGGGGCGGAATTGGGCATTGTCTCGGACGATATTTTCCACCTGCCCGAAATGCCCAAGCGCATCCTGATCGTCGGCGGCGGCTACATTGCCTGCGAATTCGCGGGCATCATGAATGGCCTCGGGGTGGAAACGACGCTGTATTATCGTGGCGCACAGATCCTGCGCGGATTTGACGATGAGGCCCGCGGCCTGATCGCCGATGAAATGCGCGATGACGGCATCGACATTCATACCGGCACCAACGTGCTTGAGATGAAAAAGACCGATAGCGGCGCGATCTGGACCAAGGGCTCGAACGGCCATGAGGCTGAATTCGACGTGGTGCTGTTTGCCACGGGTCGCAAACCGATGACCGACAACATGGGTCTGGAGGAAGTCGGCGTGAAGCTTGGCCGCGCGGGCGAGATTGTCGTGGACCAGTACAGCCAGACGGCGGTGCCCTCGATCTACGCGATTGGCGATGTGACCAACCGTGTGAACCTGACCCCTGTGGCGATCCGTGAAGGCATGGCCTTTGTGGAAACCGTCTTCAAAGGCAACAAGACCGCTGTTGATCACGACCTGATCCCCAGCGCGGTTTTCACCCAGCCGGAAATGGGCACCGTTGGCCTCAGCGAAGAGCAGGCGGCACAGCAGGAACCGATCGAGGTCTACAGTACCTCGTTCCGGCCGATGCAGACATCGTTCGCCGGTCAGCAAAAACGTGTCCTGATGAAGTTGATTGTCAGTCAAGAAACCCGCAAGGTTCTGGGGTGCCACATCGTCGCGCCGGGTGCGGGTGAAATGATCCAGATGGCGGGTATCGCCGTTAAAATGGGTGCGACGAAAGAAGACTTTGATCGCGTATGCGCCGTTCACCCGACCATGTCGGAAGAACTGGTGACCATGCGGAAACCGACGCGTACGGCTTGAAATCTCTGGCCCAATCCACAGGTTATGGGCCAGAGAACACAAAGAATTGAGAGGGAAGAGGCTATATGGCTGGAAACGGTAGCGGGCCCTGGGGCGGCGGTGGCTCTGGCGGCGGCGGCGGAAGTCGCGGGCCGAACGGAGGCGGACGCCCGCCAAAAAACAACGACCCGCAGATTCCGGAGGTCGATGAGATCGTCAAGAAAGGGCAGGAACAACTGCGCGTCTTGATGGGTGGTCGCGGTGGCAAAGGCGGCGGAACCGGCGGGGCAGGGGGCTCTGGCGGGCCCAAATTCTCGCGCGGGACGGCTGTGATTGGCGTGCTGGTGGCCGCAGGTCTCTGGGCTGCGTCCAGCTTTTACACGGTCAAACCCGAAGAGCAGTCGGTCGAATTGTTCCTTGGAGAATACTATCGCACCGGCAATCCGGGTCTGAACTTTGCGCCTTGGCCGCTGGTTTCGGCGGATGTGATCAACGTGACCTCGGAGCGTACCGAAGATGTGGGCATGTCCCGCAGCGGTAATGGCAACGGGCTGATGCTGACCACAGACGCGAACATCGTGGACATCGACTTCCAGGTGGTCTGGAACATCAATGATCCTGCCAAGCTGCTGTTCAACATCCGTGATCCGCAGCTGACCGTTCAGGCCGTGTCTGAATCGGTTATGCGCGAGATTATCGCAGCCTCGAACCTTGCGCCGATCCTGAACCGTGACCGTGGTTTGATCGCTGACACCGCCATGCAGAACATCCAGTCGACGCTGGATGAATATGACAGCGGTATCACCATCGTCCGTGTGAACCTTGATAAGGCCGATCCCCCCAATGAGGTGATCGACGCCTTCCGCGAAGTTCAGGCCGCCGAACAGGAGCGCGACCGTCTGCAACGTCAGGCCGATGCCTACGCGAACCGCGTTCTGGCAGAAGCTCGCGGTAAAGCAGCGGAAACGCTGGAAGAGGCCGAAGGTTACCGCGCCCGCGTGGTCAACGAGGCATTGGGTGAAGCGGACCGTTTCAGCGCAGTTCTGGGCGAATACCAAAAAGCGCCCGAAGTGACCCGTCGTCGTCTGTACATCGAGACCATGGAAAAGGTTCTGGGTGACGTGGACAAAACCATTCTGGATGATGCCATCGTGAACGGGCAAAGCGGCGTTGTGCCTTACCTGCCCCTGAACGAGCTGAACCGGAACTCTACCGCGCAGGGAGGAAACTAAGATGCGGAAGTCTGCAATTCTCCTGCCCGCACTGATCGTTGCTGTTGTCGTCGTGATGTCCTCGCTTTTCGTGGTGGACGAACGCGAAAAGGCTCTGGTGCTGCAATTCGGCCAGATCAAGGCCGTCAAAGAGCAGCCCGGACTGGCCTTCAAAGTCCCGCTGATTCAGGAAGTCGTGAAATACGATGACCGTATCCTGTCGCTGGATACCGACGTGATCGAGGTCACCCCCTCGGATGACCGTCGTCTGGTTGTCGATGCGTTTGCCCGTTACCGGATCGCGGATGTGGTCCAGTTCCGTCAGGCGGTTGGCGTCGGGGGGATTCGCGCTGCCGAAGACCGTCTGGCCTCGATCCTGAATGCACAAATCCGTGAGGTTCTGGGTGCTGATCAGGTGACCTCGGACACGATCCTGTCGGAAGAGCGTGGCGCGCTGATGCTGCGTATCCGCGACAACGCCCGCGCCTCGGCCCGCAGCCTTGGTCTGGACGTGGTGGACGTGCGTCTGAAGCAGACCAACCTGCCCGCACAGAACCTTGAAGCCACCTTCGCCCGTATGCGCGCCGAGCGTGAACGGGAAGCCGCAGACGAGATCGCCCGCGGTAACGAAGCGGCGCAGCGTGTGCGCGCACAAGCTGACCGTACCGTGGTTGAGACCCTGTCGGAAGCCGAACGCGAAGCGCAGACCGTACGCGGTGAAGCAGACGCGGAACGCAACCGTGTCTACGCCGAAGCCTTTGGCGCTGATCCGGAATTCTTCGCCTTTTACCGTTCGTTGCAGGCCTACGAGACTGCCCTGCGCGGCGATAACAGCGCGATGGTTCTGACACCGGACAGCCAGTTCTTTGACTACCTGCGTAGTGAAAAGCCGGCCGGCACCGAATGATCGACTTTGTCATTCTGGCCATTGGGCTGGTTCTGATTATAGAGGGGCTGGCCTATGCGCTGGCCCCTTCGCTTATTGAACGGATGCTAGAGGCATTGCGTCAACTCAGCTTGGAAGATCGCCGCTTTATGGGGCTGATCTGTCTGGCTATCGGGGTTGCGCTGGTGTGGATTGCAGGGGATGTTCTGCCCCATTGATTTCAGTTCATCACATGGACTTGAAATAATCTTACATCGTTTGTGTTGCGCTTTTGCACACCTATCTGAAACAACAGACGACACGTTCGCAGGCGTTTCACAAAGGAGACTCTTCGTTGATTTCACGTTCCAAGACCGCCGCCATGGCCCGCCCCGCCTCTGCGCGGGTGGTGTGGCTCACGGCGCTTGCAATGGTGCTGTTGGTGGCTCAAGGCGTGGCCACCGCCGTACGCGCCGCCCCTGACAGCTTTGCGGATCTGGCCGAAAAGGTCAGCCCCGCCGTGGTAAACATCACCACCAGTACCATGGTTGAGGCCGCAGCAAGCCCCGCACCCGACCTGCCCGAGGGGTTGCCCTTTGACGATTTTTTCCGTCAGTTCCGTGACCAGCAAGGCGGGCCGCAACAGCCCCGTCGTAGCTCGGCTCTGGGTTCGGGCTTTGTGATTTCCGAAGACGGTTTCGTCGTGACCAACAACCACGTCATCGAAGGCGCGGATGAGATCATGGTCGAATTCACCGACGGTAAAAACCTTGCCGCTGAAGTGATCGGGACCGACCCCAAAACCGACATCGCCCTTCTGAAGGTCGAGGCGACCGAGCCCCTGACCCACGTGCCCTTCGGCGACAGCGATACTGCCCGTGTAGGTGACTGGGTGCTGGCCGTTGGTAACCCGCTGGGGCAGGGTTTTTCGGTTTCGGCCGGTATCGTCTCGGCCCGTAACCGAGAGCTTTCGGGCAGCTATGACGACTACATCCAGACCGACGCCGCCATCAACCGCGGCAACTCGGGTGGACCGCTGTTCAACATGGCTGGCGAAGTGGTCGGCGTGAACACCGCGATCCTGTCGCCCAACGGCGGCTCGATCGGGATCGGCTTCTCGATGGCGTCGAACGTGGTCCAGAACGTTGTACATCAGTTGCAAGAATTTGGCGAAACCCGTCGTGGCTGGCTTGGCGTCCGCATTCAGGACGTGACTGCTGACGTGGCCGAGGCCATGGGCCTTGAGGCTGCCAAAGGTGCGCTGGTCACCGATGTCCCCGAAGGCCCCGCAATGGACGCGGGCATTCAGGCAGGCGATCTGATCACCAGCTTTGATGGCGTCGACGTTGATGACACCCGCGGTCTGGTCCGTCAGGTGGGCAATACCGAGGTTGGCAAAGCCGTTCGCGTGGTGATCCTGCGCGATGGTCAGACCCAGACGATAAAGGTCACTCTGGGCCGCCGCGAAACGGCAGAAGGTACACCCATCGAAGAAGAAGTGGTCGAGCAGACCCCCAGTTCGGCTCAGGTGCTTGGCATGACCCTGTCGGAACTTTCCGCCACCAACCGCGAAGAGATGAACCTGCCCCCCGATCTGACCGGTCTGCTGGTGGTCGAAATCGACGAAACCACCCAAGCCTTCGAAAAAGGCCTGCGGGCTGGCGATGTGATCACCGAAGCCGGTCAGCAGCCTGTTGATACGATCGGCGCGCTGGAGGCCAGTATTCAAGAGACCCGCGACGCCGGCCGCAAATCCTTGCTGCTGCTGGTTCGCCGTAACAATGACCCCCGCTTTGTCGCCCTTGGCGTCGACGAATAAGGTCGGTCATCGTGATAAAAGAAAAGGGCGCCCGCTGTGGCGCCCTTTTTCGTTCCAGTGCTGGCAATCAGCGGGCAAAAACCTCGCGCCCGTAGGCGACTAGGCCCAGACTGCGGGCGGCCTCAAGGCTCAGGATATCACTGTCCAGCCCCTGGGCCTGTTGCAGCTTCAGAATGGCTTGCCGCGTGCGCGCGTCCAATACCCCGTCCAATGCCCCGCTCAGATAACCCCGCGCATGCAGTGCCCGCTGGAGCGAGGCGATAAAGTCCGGCGTCATCTCGCTTTCGCAAGGGGTGCGGAACCAGATTTCCTGCCGCTCTTCCACGATCGTCTGGCGGGTCTCGGTCTGGTAAACAGGGGCCGCCCCGCTGTCCGAGATCAAGACCTGCTCGGTCACCGTTTCGATCACCGCCGGTTTCGTCTCTAGCCCCCAGCAGGTGCCGGGTTCCCGATCCGGCGCAGGGCCGTAGGCGTGAAGGGCAATTTCAGGGGTCTCTTCGGGCAGGGAAAACGGCGGCGCACTGTCCCCGCATCCTGTCAACAAGACGGATGCCAAGATCGCCGAACCCGTTTTACGCATGGAATTATCCTGTATTTCAGGCCGCTAGCCCCGTTTTGCTGCACATTAGCGCGAGATTTAGGTGACGAACAGCCTGCTTGTGGCAAAGCGCCACTTCTCACTGGCGAACGAAGAAGGCATTGATTAGGTAAGATGCGAACAGCAAGGGAATACCAGCAAATGGCCAAAATCACTTACATCGAGCATTCCGGCAAAGAACATGTGGTCGACGTTGCAAACGGTCTGACCGTGATGGAAGGCGCCCGCGACAACGGCATTCCAGGGATCGAGGCTGACTGCGGCGGCGCCTGTGCCTGCTCGACCTGCCATGTCTATGTGGATGAAGCTTGGGTAGAGAAACTGCCCGCCAAGGACATGATGGAAGAGGACATGCTGGACTTTGCCTATCAGCCCGACCCCGCACGCTCGCGCCTGACCTGCCAGATCAAAGTCACCGACGCGGTTGACGGTCTGGTTGTGCACCTGCCCGAAAAGCAGATCTGATCATGCTTGCGCGGCTGGCCATCTTGCTTGCTATGGCCGCCGCACCCGCTGCGGCGGAACAAATCACCGGTGCGACCTATAGCGGAGAAACCACTCGCTATCCGCACGGCGCCCTTGGCGATCCCGTCGAACATGACAGTCTGACGGTCACAACGGATCAGGGGCGCAGCCTCACCCTCCGATGGTCCGATCAGATCGTCTTTGAGGACACCACCCCCCGCCTTGCCGATCTTGACGGCGACGGCGCACCCGAAGTCCTTACCGTCGAAAGCCACGAAACCTTCGGCGCACGCCTCGCGATCTACCGCTTGCACAATGATGCTCTCGGCCTCGCGGCGGCCACCCCGTTCATCGGGCAGCGCTTCCGTTGGCTTTCGGTCATTGGTGCGGCAGACCTCGACGGGGATGGCAAGACAGAGATCGCCTATATCGACCGTCCCCATCTGGCCAAAACCCTGCGCATCTGGCGCTATGAAACCACAGGCAACAAAGCGACCCTAACGCCTGTCGCAGACCTCGAAGGCCTCACCAACCACCAGATCGGCTGGGACTATATTCTTGGCGGCATCCGCACCTGCGGAAGCCAGCCAGAAATCATCACCGCCGATGCAGACTGGACCCAAATCCAGTCCACCACCCTCAGCGGCGAAACCCTCAGGGCCAAATCTATCGCGCCCTACACAGGCCCTAAAAGCATTCAGGGCGCGCTAGAGTGCACGCCCTGACTTCATCTTGGTAAAAATACCTCGGGGGAATTGGCGCCCTTTAGGGCGCCAAGGGGGCAGAGCCCCTTATCCCAGCTGATGCCAGCCGATATCGCGGCGGCAGAACCCCTGCGGCCAGTCGATGGCGTCCACCATGCCATAGGCACGGTCGCGGGCCTCGGCCAGCGAATCCCCACGCGCAGTGACATTCAGCACACGGCCACCATTTGCGGTGATCTTGCCATCCACCAGCTTGGTCCCCGCATGGAACACCATGTTGCTGCTGTCCTCGGGCAGCGCGTCCAGCCCGCCAATGATCGAACCCTTTTCATAGGCACCGGGATAGCCCTCGGCGGCCATCACCACGGTCATCGCGTGATCTTCGGCCCAGTTTACAGTCATCTCGGACAGACGGCCTTCGGCACAGGCCTGCATCAGGTCAAGCGCCTGCGCGCCAAGACGCATCATCAGCACCTGACATTCGGGGTCGCCGAAGCGGACGTTGTATTCCACTAGACGGGGCTGGCTGTTCTCGATCATCAGACCCACATAGAGCACGCCCGAATAAGGGGTGCCGCGGCGGGCCATCTCGGCCATCGTCGGGCGCACGATCTCTTCCAGTGCCTTGTCGGTCACCGCATCATCCATGATCGGCGCAGGGCTGTAGGCACCCATGCCGCCGGTGTTCGGGCCGGTATCGCCTTCGCCCACGCGCTTGTGGTCCTGCGCCGTGCCGACGGGCAGCACCCGATCGCCATCCACCAGAACGAAAAAGCTGGCTTCCTCGCCGGTCATGAACTCTTCGATCACCACTTCCGCGCCAGCCGCGCCGAAGGCGCCACCGAACATATCGTCAATGGCGTCCAGCGCTTCTTTTTCTTCCATCGCCACGATCACGCCTTTGCCAGCGGCCAGACCATCGGCCTTCACCACGATGGGCGCGCCTTGCTCGCGGATATAGGCCTTGGCAGGCTCGGCTTCGGTGAAACGGGCATAGGCCGCCGTGGGCGCACCCACCGCATCACAGATCTCTTTGGTAAAGCTCTTCGAGGCCTCCAGACGCGCCGCCGCCTGATTGGGGCCGAACACCGGAAAGCCTGCCTCGCGCAGACGATCACCAACACCGGCGGCCAAGGGCGCTTCGGGGCCGATGATGACCAGATCAATGGCTTCGGCCTCGGCGAACTGCACGACGGCAGAGGGGTCTTCGGCGTTCAGAGCGGCGCATGTGGCCACTTGCGCGATGCCCGCATTGCCGGGGGCGACGATCAGTTTATCGCATTTGGGGTTCTGGGACACGGCCCACGCCAACGCATGTTCGCGGCCACCGCCGCCGAGGATCAGGATGTTCATGGGCTACTCCCGCTTGGGTTTTCGTTGCGGGCGTTCTAGTTTGTGAACCGAGCAGTGACAAGCGAGGGCCGCATGGACCTTTTCGAAGATGACGCAACAGGGGGAAATGCCCCCGAATTTACCGTTTCCGAGATCTCCGGAGCGGTCAAACGCATGGTCGAAGGCGAATTCAGCCACATAAAGATTCGCGGCGAAGTGGGCCGCGTCAGCTTTCCGCGATCAGGTCATGTCTATCTGGACCTCAAAGATGACCGCTCGGTTCTGGCCTCGGTGATCTGGAAAGGTGTTGCCAGCCGTCTGGAAACCCGCCCCGAAGAGGGGCTAGAGGTGATCGCCACGGGCCGTCTGACCACCTTCCCCGGCCAGTCGAAATACCAGATGGTGATCGAGGATATGCGCCCCGCCGGTATGGGTGCCTTGATGGCCATGCTGGAGGCCCGCAAGAAAAAGCTTGAGGCCGAAGGACTGTTCGATCCCGCCCGCAAGCGCCCGCTGCCTTACCTGCCCGAAGTCATCGGTGTTGTGACCTCGCCCTCGGGCGCGGTGATCCGCGATATTCTGCACCGCCTGCGCGACCGCTTCCCGCGCAAGGTGCTGATCTGGCCGGTCGCCGTGCAAGGCAACCAATGCGCCCCCGAAGTCACCCGCGCCATCGAAGGTTTTAACCGTCTGACCCCCGGCGGTGCGCTGCCCCGTCCTGATCTGCTGATCGTAGCCCGTGGGGGCGGCTCGATCGAAGACCTCTGGGGCTTTAACGAAGAATCCGTCGCCCGCGCGGCGGCAGCTTCGGATATTCCGCTGATCTCGGCGGTGGGGCATGAAACCGATACCACGCTGATCGACTATGTCAGTGACCGCCGCGCACCTACGCCCACGGCTGCGGCTGAACTGGCGGTGCCGGTGCGGCTGGAGTTGATGGCATGGCTGGACGGGCAGGGCGCCCGCCTGACCCGTGGGTTAGAGCGTGATCTGACCCAACGCGGCCAGCGCCTGCGCGATCTGTCCCGCGCCTTGCCGCGACCCGAGCGTCTGGTGGAAACCGCCCGCCAGCGCCTTGACTATGCGGGCGACCGTCTGCCCGCCGCCTTGCGCCGCGGCGTAGACCGTCACCGTCTGGCCCTGTCGGATCTGTCGGGCAGCCTGCGCCCCGCCACCCTGCGCCGCGCCGTTGCCCATGAGGCGCAGCGCGTTTCCAACGCCGCCGCCCGCCTGACGCCTGCCCAAAGCCGCCTGATCGCGGCTCGGTCCGAGGCCCTGTCAGCCCGCGCTGCCCGTCTGCGCCCGGAGGCGCTGGTGGCAGATATCACCCGCAAGCAAACCGAACTGGAACGCCTGACCCAACGCCTGATCGATGCGCAATCCCGTCTGGCGCGCCAGCAGCAGGACCGGATCACTGCCGCATCGCGCCTGCTGGATACGCTGAGCTACCGCAAAACGCTTGAGCGGGGCTACGCAGTGGTCCGTTCCGGCGATGGGGTCATCACCTCGTCCGAACAGGCAAAAGCTGCCACCCGCCTTGAAATCGAATTCGCCGACGGGCGCTTTGCCGTGGGCAGCGCCCCCGCAAAATCGCGCAAATCCAAGGACGAGCCGCCCCAGCAAGGCAGCCTCTTCTAAGTCACACGCCGGGCACACCATCCGCGCAGTCCAGCGGGGCTGCGCGGGGAGTGATCGTATATCGCTTGTCGCCGTCAGGGGCGCTGACGAACTGCGCGCTCATGCCCTCTCCATCAGGGGCAAAGGCCCAACACTGGGCCTCATCGCGCCCTTCGTGCTCAAAACAGATGGCGCCGTCCTGCGGATACCAGCGCCCGCCAAAACAGCGTCCATCCAGAAAGGACCAGACCACGCGGCGATCTGCCAAATAGGTCTCGGCCCCGAAGACAACCCCGCCAAGGCTGTATTCAAAGGTGCGTCCAGCCACATGGGCCTCGAACGCGGCCCCGTCCATGGGCGCGGCAGCCGCAGGCCCTGTGGCCAGCATGATCAGAATTCCAAGTCTCGGGCTCATTGCACCTTCCTGCACTCAGCCAACTGTAATCCGATACATTTGCCCTGTCGCCCTGCCTTTTCTTTCGCGCCCAGAAGGTTTACCTGTGTCTCAGCCCAGAAAAGGACGTCCCATGGCTTTTTTCCGCAAGCTTCGCGACCGTATGTTCAAATCCTCGTCCAAGCTGGATCAGGGGCTTGAGGCACTGATCGAGGATGGCGCAGACGAAGACACCTCCGAGGTAGAGGCCCCCGTCGCCGCACCGGCCCAAAGCACGGCTCAAAGTGCCCCTGCTGCCGCCCCAAGCCAGCCTGCCCGCGGCGGTCTGCTCTCGCGCATTACAGGCGGTGACAACACTCCGCGCCGGACCCTCGACGATGACATGCTCGAAGAGCTGGAGGACCTGCTGGTCGCCTCTGATATGGGTGTGGAAACCGCGCAGCGCGTGGCCGCGAACCTTGCCGCAGGCCACATGGGCCAGCGTCTCAGCCAGCATCAGGTCAAAGAGCTTCTGGCCAAGGAAATCGCCCGCATCATGGAAGGCGTCGCGCGCCCCCTGCCGATCTACCCCAAGCGCCCGCAAGTGGTGCTGGTGGTCGGCGTGAACGGCTCGGGCAAAACCACGACCATTGGCAAGCTTGCCAGCCAGTTCAAAGCGGCCGGTAAGAACGTGGTGATCGCCGCCGGTGACACCTTCCGCGCTGCCGCTGTCGAACAGCTTCAGGTCTGGGGCCAGCGCGCCGATGTGCCGGTCCTCACTGCCCCCGAAGGCTCTGACCCCGCGAGCCTTGCCTACGAGGCTATGACAAAGGCCGAAGCTACAGGCGCTGACCTTCTGATGATCGATACGGCAGGCCGCCTGCAAAACCGTTCCGACCTGATGGAAGAACTGGCAAAGATCGTCCGCGTCATTCGCAAGAAAGACCCTGAATCGCCCCACAACACGCTGCTGGTTCTGGACGCAACAACTGGCCAGAACGCACTGGCGCAGGTGGAAATCTTCAAGCAGATCGCCGATGTTTCGGGTCTCGTGATGACCAAACTCGACGGCACCGCCCGCGGCGGCGTTCTTGTCGCACTGGCGGACCGCTTCGGCCTGCCGATCCACGCCATCGGGGTGGGTGAACAGATCGATGATCTGGACGCCTTTGATCCGGACGATTTTGCCCGCGCGCTGGTCGGCCTCGACTGATCTTCATCTTGGCATAAATACCTCGGGGGAGGCCGCTTGCGGCCGGGGGCAGCGCCCCCTGATCCCAACCGTGCCCACATTACGGAACCCCCAACTTGAGCGCTTGGCTTCAATCACTCGAAGGCACCGACGCAGGCCACCAACTGGCGCTGCTCTTGGCGATTGCCGCAGCGATCCTGCATGCGTTCTTCGGAGCACTGCAAAAGGGGCGTCATGATCCGTGGATCAGCCGAGGGGCCATCGATCTCAGCTACGGCCTGATGGCCGCGCCCTTTGCCCTGTTTGTCGTGACGTGGCCCGAGGCCCATATGTGGCCGATCTTTGCAGGCATGTTCCTGATCCATCTGGCCTACAAGCTGTTGCAAGCCATGGCCTATACCCGTGGCGCCTACACTGTGGTCTATCCGGTGGTGCGCGGGACCGGTCCTCTCTTCGCGGTCATCGGCGCCTTCCTGATCTTTGGCGAGACCTTCAGCCTGATCCAATGGGGCGGGGTGGGGGTACTGCTCGCGGGGATTTTCGGTCTGGCGATCTATAATCTGCGGACCATCGATGTGGCGCGGGACACGCTGGTCTCGGCCCTTGGTTTTGCGGTGGTCACGGGGTTTTTCGTGGCGCTTTACACCACCTATGACGCCTATGGCATCCGCGCGACACAAGACCCGTTCACATTCCTTGCATGGTTTTTCTTTCTGGACGGTCTGGCGATGCCGGTGATCTCGGCTGTCCGCTGGCGTAAAATGGCGGTCAAGCCTGACCTTGGGCCGCTGGCCGTCAGGGGCATTATAGGCGGGCTGATTGCATTCGGCAGCTTTGGCGCCATTATGCTGGCGACCCGTCTGGATAAAGTGGGCGAGGCAGCTGTCTTGCGCGAAACCTCAACCGTTTTTGCCGCGGCAATCGGCTGGATCGTGTTGGGGGAAAAAGTCGGCCCGCGCCGCATCGGGCTGATGTCCCTGATCGCGCTCGGGGCAATCATTGTTGAATTCGGAGGATGACACATCCCATGGCAACGGCGAAAAAGATCAATCCGATGGTGAAAACCGCGTTGGAGCTTGGCCCGGTTCTGGCCTTCTTTGCGGCCTATGTGCTGCTGAAGGACAAGACGTTTGAGGTTGGCGGCCAGACCTATGACGGTTTTATCGCGGTCACCGCAGGGTTTATCCCCGTGCTGGTCATCTGCACCTTGATCCTGTGGCGTCTGACCGGCCATCTGTCAAAGATGCAGATCGTGACGCTGGTTCTGGTGGTGGTTTTCGGCGGTCTCTCGGTCTGGCTGAATGATGATCGGTTCTTCAAGATGAAGCCGACCCTGATCTATCTGATCTTTGGCGGTCTTCTTGGCTTTGGTCTCTTGCGCGGGCAGAGCTATCTGCGGGTCGTCATGGAAGAGGTCATGCCCCTTGAGCATGAAGGTTGGATGATCCTGACCCGCCGTGTTTGCGCGTTCTTCATCGGCCTCGCGATCCTGAATGAGGTGATCTGGCGGACCCAAAGCACCGAGACTTGGGTCAGCTTCAAGACTTTCGGTCTGACCATCGCGATCTTTGCCTTCTTCATGGCGCAGGGAAAGCTGTTCCAGAAATACGGGATCGAAAAGGCCGAGGACTAAGCCTCCTGATCTTTTCTTATCAAACGGTATGCGGCCCCATGTGGGCCGCATTCTGTTTTCTTGGTTTGCAATGGCGGGGCGATGCGCTGCTTTAGCCTTTGGCGCTGATGGCGCGGGCGGCGGCCATAGCCGAAGACCAAGCCCATTGGAAGTTATATCCCCCAAGCCATCCGGTCACATCCACGCATTCGCCGATGGCATAGAGGCCGGGAACGGATTTCGCCTCCATCGTTTTGGACGAGAGCCCGTCGGTGTCGATCCCGCCGATGGTGACTTCGGCCGTTCGGTAGCCTTCGGTTCCTGCAGGCGTCAGGGACCACGCGGCAAGCTGGGTTGCGACCTCTTGCAGGCGGGCATCGGTGGTGTTGGCCAGTTGGTCTTTCAGGCCCCAAAGGTCGTCCAGATGCTGCGCCAGTTTCTTTGGTAGGTGGTCCGCCAGCGCGGTGCCGATCTGGCGTCGAGGCGTGGCCTTGCGTGCGTCCTTCAGGCGGCTCAGCCAATCGGCCTCAGGCTCGATCGTAACGGTGATTGCCTCGCCTTCGTGCCAATAGGATGAGGCTTGTAGCACCGCAGGGCCGGATAGGCCGCGGTGGGTGAACAGCAGCGCCTCATCAAAGCTGGTGCTGCCTGCGGTGATGCGTGCAGGTACCGAAGTGCCCGAGATGGCGGCAAAGGGCTGGTCCGAGAAGGTGAAGGGCACAAGCCCCGCCCGTGTCGGTGTAACCTCTAGACCGAATTGTGTGGCGATTTGATAGGCAATTCCGGTTGCGCCCATCTTCGGGATCGATTTCCCGCCCGTTGCCAGCACCAGATTTTTCGCCCGCACTGTGCGCGTGCTGCCGCCTTTCTTCAGTTGCACGACGAAATGCGTTCCATCGTGGGCGACCGCGCCGATTTCGGTTTCAAGCCACAGATCGACACCGGCTTTTGCCGTCAGGTCGCGCAGCATTGCGATAATGTCTTTCGCCGAGGTGTCGCAGAACAGCTGGCCCAGAGTCTTTTCGTGCCACGGAATACCGTATTGATCCACCAGAGCGATGAAATCCCACTGGGTGTAACGGGCAAGCGCAGATTTCACAAAATGGGGGTTTTGCGAAATGTAATTGGTAGGTTCTGCAAACATGTTGGTGAAGTTGCAGCGGCCCCCGCCGGAAATGCGGATTTTCTCGCCCGGGGCCTTTGCGTGGTCCACAAGCAAAACACGCCCGCCTGAATGGGCCGCGCACATCATGCCGGCCGCGCCGGCACCCAGAATGAGAGTATCCATATCCATGTGTGGGCCACTGACGGGATTTTGCCTATGAATCAAGAGGACTCTGGCCAGACCGTGTAAATCACGATAGAATCACCAACAGATCCCGAAAACGGGACAGAGCAGAGGCAACTATCGGCAGGTCACCATGACAGAAATGGTCTATGGCGCCGTTCGCGTTCAAGCGGGCGATCCTATTCTTCCCCGTTGGTGGCGTACGGTCGATAAATGGACGCTGTCCTGCATTCTGGCGCTGTTCGCGCTGGGTATGCTTTTGGGATTTGCGGCCTCGCCGCCGTTGGCCAGCCGCAATGGCTTGGCGCCCTTTCACTACGTGCAGCGACAGGCGTTTTTCGGCGGTATGGCGATTATCGCGATGTTCGTGACCTCGATGCTGCCGCCGCAGACGGTGCGCCGTCTGGCGGTCATGGCCTTTATCGGAGCTTTCGCCGCATTGGCCGCCCTGCCGTTTCTGGGGACCGACTTTGGCAAGGGCGCGGTGCGCTGGTACTCGCTTGGGTTTGCCTCGTTCCAGCCGTCAGAATTTTTGAAGCCGGTCTACATCGTGACTGCCGCTTGGATGATGGCCGCCAGTCAGGAACTGAACGGTCCGCCCGGGCGCATGCTGTCTTTTGCCATGACGGTAGTGATCGTGATGTTGCTGGCCATGCAGCCGGACTTTGGTCAGTCGGCGCTGATCCTGTTCAGTTGGGGTGTGATGTATTTCATCGCGGGCGCTCCGTTGATGCTGCTTGTGGGGATGGCCGGAATGGTCGTCTTTGGCGGGATTGTCGCCTATTCGAACAGTGAACACTTTGCCCGCCGGATTGACGGATTTCTAAGCCCCGATGTGGATCCACGCACCCAGCTAGGTTACGCCACCAACGCCATCCGCGAGGGCGGGTTCTTTGGTGTCGGCGTGGGCGAGGGCGAAGTGAAATGGTCTTTGCCCGACGCCCATACAGATTTCATCATTGCCGTCGCCGCCGAGGAGTACGGGCTGGTTCTGGTGATGGCGATCATCGCCCTTTATGCGGTGGTGGTGATCCGGTCGCTGCTGCGTTTGGTGCGCGAGCGTGATCCCTTTATCCGTCTGGCCGGTACGGGGCTGGCGTGTAGTTTTGGCATTCAGGCGATCATCAATATGGGCGTGGCTGTGCGTCTTTTGCCTGCGAAAGGCATGACTCTGCCGTTTGTGAGCTATGGCGGCTCGTCCCTGATCGCGATGGGGGTTGCAGTCGGGATGCTTCTGGCGTTTACCCGCACGCGGCCTCAGGGCCAGATCGGTGAGATTTTACGAGGACGCGGACGGCTATGAGTGCACCCCTTCTTCTGATCGCGGCAGGTGGAACGGGCGGGCATATGTTCCCCGCGCAGGCACTGGCCGAGGCGATGCTGGCCAAGGGCTGGCGGGTGAAGCTAAGCACCGATGCGCGTGGTGCGCGGTATACGGGCGGGTTTCCCAAGGCTGTTCAGATCGAAGAAGTCAGCTCGGCAACATTTGCGCGGGGCGGTGTGCTGGCAAAGCTGTTGGTGCCGTTCAAGATCATCGGTGGGATCATCGCTGCGCGGCGGGCTATGGGGGCGGATACCCCTGCGGTGGTCGTGGGCTTTGGCGGCTATCCCAGCATTCCCGCAATCGCAGCGGCCTCTTGGATGGGGTTGCCGCGCATGATTCACGAGCAGAATGGTGTTCTGGGACGGGTTAATCAGGTATTTGCTGCCAAAGTGAATACAGTAGCTTGCGGAACCTGGCCGACGGCGCTGCCCGACGGGGTAGAGGGCATCTACACCGGCAATCCGGTGCGCGAGGCGGTTCTGGCCAAAGCGGGTGCGGGCTATATCGCGCCTGGCGATCACCCTATGGATATTCTGGTCATTGGCGGATCACAGGGCGCACGCATTCTGTCTGATGTGGTGCCTGCTGCCATGGCTGCGCTGCCTGTTGACTTGCGCGACCGGTTGCGGATCAGTCATCAGGCGCGGGGCGAGGATGAGGCGCGTGTGGAGGCCTTTTATGAGGAGGCCGGTCTGCGCGCAGACGTGCAGCCCTTCTTCACGGACGTGCCGGAGCGGATGGCGAACGCGCAACTGGTGATCAGCCGTTCGGGTGCGTCGTCGGTGGCGGATTTGACCGTCGTCGGGCGGCCCGCGATCCTTGTGCCGTTAGCCGCGGCGACGGGTGATCATCAGACAGCGAATGCCCGCGGTGTGGTGGAGGCCGGTGGCGCTGTGCTGCTGCGCGAGAGCGAATTTACTGTGAATGCGGTGGCTGCGGCCATCACGGATATTCTAACCCAGCCCACCAAGGCCCACGACATGGCGCAGGCCGCCTTGTCCCTCGGCCGACCCGACGCGACCGAGCGTCTGGTTGCGTTGGTTGATGCGCTGGCTGAAGCGAACTGAAGAAAGACATAAGATCATGAACGCTGCTGCAACCAAGTTGCCCACCGATGTGGGCCCGATCCATTTCGTCGGCATCGGCGGTATTGGCATGTCCGGCATTGCCGAAGTGCTGATTAACCACGGCTACACCGTTCAGGGCTCGGACCTGAAATCCTCTAAGATCACCCAGCGTCTGGAAGGCATGGGCGCGACCGTGTTCGAAGGTCAGCGGGCCGAGAACCTTGAAGGGGCCGAAGTGGTCGTGATCAGCTCGGCTATCAAGCGGGGCAACCCTGAGCTGGATGAGGCCCGTCGCCGTGGTTTGCCCGTTGTGCGCCGCGCCGAGATGCTGGCCGAATTGATGCGTCTGAAGTCGAACATCGCGATTGCGGGCACCCATGGCAAAACCACCACCACCACGATGGTTGCCGAACTGCTGGTCGCCGGTGGCATTGACCCGACCGTGATCAACGGGGGCGTGATCCACGCCTATGGCTCGAACGCGCGGATGGGGCAGGGCGAGTGGATGGTGGTTGAGGCCGACGAGAGCGACGGCACATTTAACCGACTGCCCGCGACCATTGCCATCGTGACCAATATCGACCCAGAGCATATGGAGCATTGGGGCGATTTCGACACGCTGCGCGAAGGCTTCTTGCAGTTCGTGTCGAACATTCCGTTCTACGGCATGGCGGTATGTTGCACCGATCACCCCGAGGTTCAGGCGCTGGTGGGTAAGATCACCGACCGCCGCGTGACCACCTATGGCTTTAACGCACAAGCTGACGTGCGTGCAGTGAACCTGCGCTATGAAAAGGGTGTGGCCCATTTCGATATTGCCCTGCGCAATGAGGATATGGTGATCGAAGGTTGCACGCTGCCGATGCCGGGGGATCACAACGTCTCGAACGCGCTGTCGGCTGTGGCTGTGGCGCGCCATCTGGGTATGAAGGCCGAGGAAATCCGCGCCGCGCTGGCCGCCTTCGGGGGTGTGAACCGCCGCTTTACCAAAGTGGGCGAAGTGAACGGTGTCACCATTATCGACGACTACGGTCACCACCCTGTAGAGATCGCCGCTGTTTTGAAGGCCGCCCGTCAGGCGACCGAGGGCCGCGTGATCGCTGTCCATCAGCCGCACCGCTACACCCGCCTGCATTCGCTGTTTGAAGATTTCTGCAACTGCTTCAATGAGGCGGATGTGGTCGCCATTGCCGAGGTTTTTGCTGCTGGTGAAGACCCCATCGAAGGGGCAACCCGCGATGATCTGGTGGCGGGTCTGATCCGTCACGGGCACCGCCATGCACGCGCTCTGCACTCCGAAGAGGATCTGGAGCGTTTGGTGCGCGAACAGACCCAACCCGGTGATATGGTTGTCTGCCTTGGGGCGGGGACCATCAGCGCATGGGCGAACAACCTTCCGGCTCGTTTGAACGGTTAAGCTCCGTGATCTGGTTGGTGCTGGCCTGTGTGTGGTTGATCGTCGCCAATGTGGCGGCGATGCTGCCGTCGCGCGATTATCACTGGCGCTTTGCCTATGTCATGATCGCCCTTGGCCTGCCGGTCCTGATCGGCGTGTTTGCCACCAGTGGCCCTTGGATGGGTTTGGCGGTATTGATCGCCGCGATGTCCGTTTTGCGGTGGCCTGTGATTTATCTGGGCCGCTGGCTTAAGAACCTGTGGAGGTAATCCCCATGACCCTGCCTGATGTGCGTGGCACCCTGACGCCGAACCGTCCTCTGGCGGATTTGACATGGCTGCGTGTGGGCGGTCCGGCGGATTATTTATTCCAGCCCGCCGATATGGAAGACCTTCAGCAGTTTCTGGCGAACTTGGCCGCAGATGTGCCGGTGTTTCCGATTGGCGTAGGCTCGAACCTGATTGTGCGGGACGGGGGCATACGTGCCGTCGTGATCCGTCTGGGGCGCGGTTTTAACGGGACCGAGATTGACGGTAACCGCGTGCGCGTCGGTACGGCGATGCTGGATTCTATGGTGGCCAAACGGGCTGCTGCTGCGGGGGTTGATCTGACCTTCCTGCGCACGATCCCCGGTGCCATCGGCGGCGCGATCCGAATGAACGCAGGCTGCTATGGCAGCTATGTGGCCGACCACCTGATCGAGGCTGAGGCCGTCACGCGGCAGGGTGAGCGGGTGACACTGACCCCCGCAGACCTGCGTTTTGCCTATCGCAGCAGCCATCTGCCCGAGGGCTGGGTGCTGACCTCGGCCACATTCGAAGGCGCGGCGGGTGATCCTGATGCGCTAGCGGCCAAGATGGACGAGCAGCTGGCGAAACGCGACGCGACCCAACCGACAAAAGATCGCACTGCGGGTAGCACTTTTCGCAACCCTGCAGGTTACAGCAGCACAGGCCGCGCCGATGACACCCATGAACTGAAGGCGTGGAAGGTCATTGATGAGGCCGGAATGCGCGGCGCTCGCGTTGGCGGCGCGCAGATGAGCGAGATGCATTCGAATTTCCTAGTGAATACAGGAGAGGCGACTGCGGATGATCTCGAAAGGTTAGGGGAACTTGTCCGAAAAAAGGTTTTCCAAACCAGTGGATTAGAGTTAGAATGGGAAGTGATCCGTATTGGTGAGCCCAAACGCGATCTGTAAGAATTAATTAAAAAAATATCCGCTAATGCGGGAATTGCCCTCAAAATGGGGGCGAGGCAGATTAAAAGGCCTGCAAAAGGCCGGATACAGAGGCAGATGTGGTGATGTCGAGCAGGGCACACCCGACTGTGGCGGTACTGATGGGCGGACCCTCGGCTGAACGAGAGGTGTCCTTGTCGTCAGGGCGAGAATGCGCAACCGCCCTTCGGGATGAAGGATTCAAGGTAATTGAGGTCGACGCAGGGCCTGACCTTGCCGCGCGTCTTGTAGATATCCAGCCTGATGTTGTCTTTAATGCGCTGCATGGCCGCTGGGGCGAGGATGGCTGCGTTCAGGGCATTCTGGAATGGCTGCGCATCCCCTATACGCACTCTGGCGTGCTGGCCTCGGCCTTGGCGATGGATAAGGAACGGACAAAGCAGATTTACCGTTCCGCCGGTCTTCCTGTCGCGGAAAGCGTTCTGGCCAGCAAATCCGAAGTGATGGCCAGCCACGTCATCGCGCCGCCTTATGTCGTTAAGCCTTACAATGAAGGCAGCAGCGTTGGCGTCTATCTGATCGAGGCGGGCGCGGATACGCCCCCGCAATTGTCCGATGATATGCCCGATGTTCTGATGGTTGAGGCCTACGTGCCGGGCCGCGAACTGACCACCACCGTCGTCGGAGACCGCGCCCTGTGTGTGACCGACATCCTGACAGACGGTTGGTACGACTATGACGCCAAATATGTGGCTGGTGGGTCGCGCCATGTGGTGCCTGCTGATCTGCCACAAGAGATCACCGACGCCTGTCTGGATTACGCTCTGCGTGCCCACAATGCACTTGGCTGCCGCGGTGTGTCGCGCACGGATTTCCGTTGGGACGAAGAGAAGGGCCTTGAAGGTCTGATCCTTCTGGAGACCAACACCCAGCCCGGCATGACGCCCACGTCGCTGAGCCCCGAACAGGCGGGTGTCGCGGGCATGAGCTTTGGCGCCTTCGTTCGCTGGATGGTGGAGGATGCCTCGTGCAATCGATGATGCGCCGTTTCGATCCTGCCCCCTCGCGTTGGGCCTACCGTTTCCAGCGCCTCTGGCTGACCCCGTTCTATCGCCGCCTGCTGCGCACTGGCACGCCGATCGCCTTGGTTGCCCTGTGTGGCGCGATCTATTTCGGGGATGCCGAGCGGCGCGAGATGTTTACCTCGACCGTGGCCAAGCTGCGCCACGATTTCGAACATCGCCCCGAATTCATGGTCAAGATCATGGCCATCGACGGGGCCAGCGAAGAGACCCAGACCGCCATTCGCGCTCTGATGCCGGTGGATTTCCCCGTCAGTTCGTTCGATCTGGATGTGGGTGCCATCGCGAATGAAATGTTGGCGCTGGATGCTGTGGCCGACGTGGGTCTTCAGGTCCGTTCGGGCGGCGTTCTGCAAATGCATGTGATCGAGCGTCAGCCCGTGATGGTCTGGCGTCAAGGTGGCCGGATCGAAGTGATCGACGCCGAGGGCATCCGCGCAGGAACGCTGGAAAGCCGTACCGACCGTCCTGATTTGCCCCTGATCGTCGGGGCTGGCGCAAAAGAGCACGTTGAAGAAGCTCTGCGCCTTTTTGCAGCGGCGGCCCCGCTGCAAGACCGTATCCGTGGTCTCGTCCGTGTGGGCGAGCGCCGCTGGGATCTGGTTCTGGACCGAGAGCAGCGCATCATGCTGCCGACTGAACAGCCTCTGCAGGCGCTAGAGCAAGTTGTGGCTCTGGCTGAGGCCAATGATCTGCTGGCCAGGGATGTGGCCGCAGTGGATATGCGTCTGGCCCAAAGGCCGACAATACGGATGACCCCGACAGCACAAGAAGAACTGCTGCGCATCCGGAAAATGACCGAGGAACGTGCAAAATGACCGAGCTATATGAGACCCAGCGCGCCATGCGCGCGATGCGGAAAGCGGCCCTGCAGCGCGGGGTTATCGCGATTCTGGACGTAGGCAGTTCCAAGATCGCCTGTCTGGTGCTTCGGTTCGACCGGACCGACGCCTTCGTCGAGGGCGAGGATATCGGCTCGATGGCGGGGCAGGCGGGCTTCCGTGTTGTGGGCGCTGCAACCACCCGTTCGCGCGGTGTGAAGTTCGGCGAAATCTCGGCCATGGCAGAAACGGAACGCGCCATTCGCACTGCTGTACAGGCGGCGCAAAAGATGGCGAACCTGCGGGTTGACCACGTGATCGCCTGTTTCTCGGGCGCACGTCCCCGCAGCTACGGTCTGGACGGCACTATTGATATGGACGGCGGTCAGGTGACCGAGCAGGACGTGGCCCGCGTTCTGGCCGCCTGCGAGGTGCCCGATTACGGTCAGGGCCGCGAAGTCGTGCACGCGCAGCCGGTGAACTTTGCGCTGGATCACCGCTCGGGTCTGCAAGACCCCCGTGGCCAGATCGGTCACAGTCTTAGCACCGATATGCACATGCTGACCGTCGACGGCACCGCAATCCAGAACCTTGCCTACTGCATCAAGCGCTGTGATCTGGAACTGGCCGGTGTGGCCAGCAGCGCCTATGTCTCGGGTCTTTCGGCACTGATCGAGGATGAACAGAACCTCGGGGCGGCCTGTATCGATCTGGGAGGCGGCTCGACCGGCGTGTCGATCTTCATGCGTAAGCACATGATCTATGCAGACAGCGTGCGTATGGGGGGCGACCATGTGACTAGCGATATCTCGATGGGTCTACAGGTGCCGATGACCACGGCCGAGCGGATCAAGACCTTTTACGGCGGCGTCTACGCCACCGGAATGGACGATCGCGAGATGATCGATCTGGACGGTGCCACTGGCGATTGGGAACACGACCGCCGCAGTGTCTCTCGCGCCGAGTTGATTGGCATCATGCGCCCCCGCGTGGAAGAAATTCTGGAAGAAGTGCGCGCCCGATTGGATGCTGCAGGTTTCGATCATCTGCCCAGTCAGCAAATTGTACTTACAGGTGGCGGCAGCCAGATCCCCGGTCTAGACGGTCTGACCAGTCGCATTCTGGGACAGCAGGTTCGCCTTGGGCGCCCGCTCCGCGTGCATGGTTTGCCGCAGGCCGCGACCGGTCCCGGCTTTGCCAGCGCGGTTGGCCTTTGCTGCTTTGCAGCCCATCCGCAGGACGAATGGTGGGACTTTGACACCCCCGCCGAGCGTTATCCGGGCCG